>JBIOJX010000021.1:0-19008 GCA_044451265.1 Desulfobaccales bacterium | reverse complement strand
GCGGGCGTCCCCGCCCGCCAACCGACCATGGGCGGCCGGAGACGGCCGCCCCACCAACCCCCAATACCTTATATTTTTAGATGAAAACGCCAGCTAACCGAAAACTGAAAACCCAAAACGCCAAACCGGCTTTTCAAGCCCTGGTGTACTATCGCTCCATCCTGCGCTACCTGCTGGCCGCCGGGCTGAACCGCCTCTGGCCCCGGCACTTTTTTTCCGGGGTGGCCCCGCTTAAACTTGCTCAGGTAAACCTGACGCCGCCCGGCCCGGACTGGCTGGTCTTGAAGAGCCGCCTGTGCGGCATCTGCGGCTCGGACCTGCGGCTGCTCAAGGGGGTGGAGTCCCTCCTCCTGGAGCCCTACGCCTCGTTCCCGGCGGTGCTGGGGCACGAAGTGGTGGCGGAGGTGGTCGAGGCCCCGGCCGGCTCCGACTGGCGGCCGGGAGACCGAGTGGCGGTGGAGCCGGTCCTGCCCTGCGAAGTCCGTGGCATCACGCCCCCCTGCCGCTTCTGCGCCCGGGGGCAATATAACCTGTGCGAAAACTTCACCCAAGGGAGCCTCTCTCCCGGAACCATCCTGGGGTTCCATAAAGAGGCCGGGGGCGGTATGGCGGAATTTCTGGCCGCCCACCCCAGCCGTCTGTTCCGCCTGCCGGACTCCCTGCCGGATGAAGTGGCGGTCCTCACCGATTCCCTGGCTTCGGCCCTGCAACCGGTCCTGGATCATTTCCCTCAGGATGACGATTCCCTGATCATTTATGGCGCCGGGATCATCGGCCAGCATCTGGTCCGGCTCCTGCGGGCCCTGGGCTCCAAAGCCCGGGTCATCATGGTGGCCCGTTATCCCTTCCAAAAAGACCTGGCCGAAGCCGGGGGCGCCGACCTGGTCCTGATGTCCCCGGACCGGGCTGAACTTGGCCAGGCCGTGGGCGCCCGGCTGCTGCCCACCACCCTGGGGGGCGGCAACCTGGAAGGCGGGGCCGACCTCTGCTTCGACTGCGTCGGCAACCGCCGTTCCCTGCAGGAAGGCTTACTGGCCTTGCGGGGCCGAGGCGCCTATGTGCTGGTGGGCACCGCCGGGGAGGTGGGCCCGGTGGACCTCTCCAGCCTCTGGTTCCGGGAAATCCGGATGAGCGGCTCCGCCATGTACGCTTATGGCACCTGGCAGGGCCAAAAGGTGCGCACCTATCAGCTGGCGGTGGACCTCCTGGCCCGAGGTGACTACCCGACCCAAGGTCTGGTCTCCCACCTCTTTCCCCTGAGCGCTTACCGGGAGGCCTTCCAGGCGGCCTTCGACAAGCGGCGCCACCAGAGCCTCAAGGTGGTCTTCGATTTAAGATAATGAAACATGCAGCGCCGGCGCCCTCGCCGGCGCAAATTAACCGCCCAGGGTGGCGGTTCTACATTTATTGGGTCAACCATGAAACTGGTCATCAGCCTGGACGTCGAAGAAGAAGGGCTCTTTTCCGGCCGCTATCCCCGGGAATCCGGGGCAACCAACGTCGCCGAACTGCGCCGCTTGGAATTCATTCCCCGGGAATTCGGCCTGCCCCTGACCCTGCTGGTGAGCTATCGGGTAGCCCGGGACCCGGCGGCCTGCCAGGTCCTGGCCCGCTGGCGGGACCTCTATCGGGCTGAAATCGGGGTACACCTCCATCCCTGGAGCACCCCGCCCTTTGTCGATCTGGACCGGCCGGAGCCGGTGCCGGCCGAGCAGCTGCCCCTGGCACTCCTGCGGGATAAATTCGCCCACCTGGTGCAGGCCGTCCAGGCCTCCCTGGGGATGACGCCGGCGTCTTTCCGCATGGGCCGCTTCGATTTCGGCCCCCAGGTGCTTGGCCTGCTGCCGGAGTTCGGGCTCCAGGTCGACAGTAGCATCGTGCCTCTCACCTTGAATGGCGCGGGCGCTTATTTTCTGGCCCCGGCCGATCCGTTCCCGCTCAGCCCTGACTTATTGGAAGTCCCCCTGACCCTGGTGCCGGTGGTGGCGAGGCTGCCCCGGATTCTGGCCCGGTTGGCCCCGCTCTGCCCCGGGGCCTCGGGCCGCCGCCTGCTGAGCTGGTTCAAATACTGGGGCGCCGCCGGTATTCAGCCGGCCTGGTTTCCCCCGGCCTCCATGCGCCTGGCCGCCGGCCTGCACCGTCGCCGGGGCGGACGCACGCTCACCCTGTTCTTCCACTCTTCCGAGCTTAAACCCGGGGCCAGCCGGCTGTTCCCTACGGAGGCGGCCGTGGCGGCCTTCGTCGCCAAGATTCGCGCCTTCCTCACCTGGCTGGTCAAAACCGGCCCGGTGGAGGGCGTCACTCTTTCCGAGTTATATCAGGAACGGGGTCAGCAAAAAGGGCGGTTCGAGAACCGCCCCTACAAACAATTTCAAGGTAAAAACTGAAAACTTGAAACTCGAAACTCAGATCAGGTGGTCTCCGGGGCCTCCGCCGGGTGCTCGGCATAATAGGCGCCCTGGCGCAAACCCCGGCCCTGGGGCGCAAAGATGCGGAACTGGGCCCAGCCCCGCTTTTGCAGGAAAAATTTCACCGCGGTGGCCACGACTCCCAGGCCATATTTGACGCTGCGGCTGAAATTGATGGAGGAGGCCTCCTCGAAATAGCGGGTTGGACAGGAAACCTCGCCGATGGGGAAGCCGAAATAGACTACCTGGGCCAGCATTTCATTGTCAAAGACGAAATCGTCGGAGTTCTCCCACAGGGGCAGGCTCTCCAGCACCTTCCGGGAGAAGGCCCGGAAGCCGGTGTGGTATTCCGACAGCTTAGCCCCCAGCAACAGGTTTTCGAACAAGGTAAGGAAGCGGTTGGCCAGGTATTTGTAGGCCGGCATACCTCCCTGCTTGGCCCTACCACCCAGGATGCGGGAGCCGAGGGCCACCTCGTATTCGCCGCTGGCCACCAGTCCCGCCAGGGCCGGAATGATCTTGGGGGAGTACTGGTAGTCCGGGTGCACCATGACCACGATGTCGGCCCCGGTTTTCAGGGCCTCGGTATAACAGGTCTTCTGGTTGCGGCCGTAGCCCATATTGCGCTCATGCAGGTAGCAACGGATCCCCAGCCGCCGGGCCACCTCCAGGGTCTCATCATGGGAGGCGTCGTCCACCAGCAAGACTTCGTCCACCACGTCGAAGGGGATGTCCTGGAAGGTGCGCTCCAGGGTCCGGGCGGCATTATAGGCTGGCATGACCACCAGTACTTTTTTTCCGGCCAGCATTCCTTTTCTTCTCCTGGTTATCTGCTATAATTCACGACTTAGAGTCAGGCGGGCCGACCTGGGCCCCGCCACCTTTAAATATGTTCGGCGTCTTCACCGGTCTCGGTCGGCGCCGACTGATAACCGCCCCGGTCAATGGTTATTTCATATTATTTCATATTATTTCATATAAGGATTTGGCGGAAAAAGCAAACGGCTTCACCGACCCAGAGGCTTTGCGAGGTGGCGCACCCAGGAGAACAGGTTTGACCCGGACTGAAAAAATTACCTGGCTCTTTTTTGGCGCCACCTCCATCCAATTGGCCTTCCTCCAACCCTATATCATCCTGGTGCCGGGGGAGCACAGCAACCTGTTTTCCGCGCTCCTCTGTTTCCTAAGCCTGATAGTGGCCCTGATCTCGATGGGGCGAGGCGCCCTCAGATTTAGGTCCCCGGAGTTTTTAGTTTCGGTGGCCCTGCTAGCCCTTGGAGTGGCCAGCGCCCTCAGCAGTCTGCCTCTCCGCTCCCCGTCCTTCCGGGTGACCGTCCTGTTGGCCTCGGGACTGGGAGGCTTCTGGTGTGCCAGATGCTTATTGAATACCCCGGAAAACCAACGCCGCTTCCACTGGCTCTGCCTGGTGCTCTTGGGCGGCGTCCTGTTCCTGAGCCTGACCGGATACCTGCTGAGGCGGGAAATCCAACCCCTTTTCTTTACAGGTTCGAATCATCCCCTCACCAATTTGATCCTCCTCCTCTCTTTTGCCCCGCTGACCCTGTTGAGAGCGAAGTCCCGGCCTCTGGTGCTGTTGGGGGTGACCCTGCTGACCCTGAGCTATGTGGTGCTCTGCCTCAGCCAGCGCCTCTCGGTGGTCTTGATCCCGGTGGGTTTGGGAGTTGCGGGGCTGTTGTTCGGGACCGTGCGCTGGAAGCATGTGGTTGCGGGCCTTCTGGTTCTTGGCCTGATTATCGGCCTGTTTTCGCACCAAATCCTCTGGTTCAAACTGAGCCAGGAGTATCCCTCCTACCGCATCGAAAACTTCTTCTTCTCCTGGGAGATCGCCCGGCAGCACCCTCTCGTGGGCATTGGCCTGAGTTCTCCCCGGGAGCGATTTTTGCAAGATTATCAAATTAAATATCCTTACGAGAACAGAGAAAAGTTCGCCCAGGAACTGGCCATTATCCACACGCCCGACAATCAGCTCCTCACCTTTTTGTCCGGACTGGGCTTTCCCTTCACCATCGTGTATTTCCTGGCGGTCCTCACCCTGCTGGTGAAACTTGTCGGCATAACCTTCCGTCCGCCTCCGGGGCTCTATTTCCCTCCGCTGGCGCTCCTGTTTCCCTTGGCCGCGGCCTTAATCCACTTCCAATTTTATGATGGATTGCTGTTTCCTCAATCCTGTTG
Source organism: Desulfobaccales bacterium (assembly GCA_044451265.1). Classification (GTDB taxonomy): domain Bacteria; phylum Desulfobacterota; class Desulfobaccia; order Desulfobaccales; family 0-14-0-80-60-11; genus JAPLJC01. The sequence continues at coordinate 14,407 of JBIOJX010000021.1, read as the reverse complement.
GTTTTTTCATATCCTGCTCGGTTTAATTCCCGCGGCGACCAGAAACCTGGAAACCTGAACTTGCCGACGGTGTCCCGGATAATCATTGAGCAGGGCGAGGACTGTTAAGGAAGATCAGTAGATGAATCTGAAAAATACCTTCTCGGATTATCTTGCTGCATGTCCGGCCTGCGACAGCCCGGTTATTCAGCCCTGGTTAACTAAAGAGATGGCCGGGGTTACCTTCAAGCTCGATAGATGTTGCGTCTGCGGCACCGGTTATGTGAATCCGCGGCCCTCCATGGAATACCTGCAATCAATCTATGCCATCACCGGCCATGGCTCCAAGTCGTTGATCTCCTTTGACGAAGTGATGGCCGCGGAAATTGAATTTCCCAATTCTACCGTGGATGCCCAAAGAATCATTAACTATGCCCAAAAACTGCTCGGCTCCCGAAAAAATTTGCAGCTCCTGGATATTGGCTCCGGTTACGGTTTCTTTTCCAGGGCCGGAATAGCGGCAGGATTTCAAGTAACCGCAGTCAATCCGGCAAGTTCGGAAAACTCCATCTTTAAACAATTAAATGGGTTTGAGCCAATCCCGCGCTTTTTTGAAGAAGTGGATTTGGGCGCCGCCAAATTCGATTTGGTGATCTTGAGTCAAATCCTGGAACATTTTTTGGATCCACGGCAAATATTGATCAGAGTTAATAGTCTGCTGAATCGTGGTGGCGTTGTCGCCATTGCCGTCCCGAATATTGACGCGATCTTGATAAAAATATTAAAATCTCGCAGCAGCTTTTTAGGTTTACCTGAACATCTGACTCATTTTTCCTTTAAAGGCTTGGAAGCTATTTTGCAGCGCACTGGATTTGCTGCCAGGAATCACCTTTATGTAAGTAGGATTCCCTATAATAGTATAAGTAATAAATTATGCCTTCAGGGTAAATCACGCCAATGGCTCAACCGCGGCTTTAGGATCGCGCAATGGCTGCCGTTAAAAATTGCCGATTGGCTGGGCTGCGGTCTCTATCAAAATATCTGGGCTCAACCGGCTTCCGGCGTTGAGCGCCCCTGAAAATTCCGGCAAATGAACCACGCCCCCCATAAAATAAACCGCCGGAGCGGCGCCCTCACCTCCCCGCTAATTGCCGCCCTCCTTTTGCTGGCGCTCCCGGTCATCATCTTTTGGCGATCGAGTCTTTTTTATATCATAGATGACTGGACCACCCTCATCCACATGGTGCAGTACCCTTTCGGGAAATACCTGGTGATGCCGGACGGCGAACAATGGTTCCCCTTTTTCCGCCTGGTTTATTATGGCCTGGTGCAGCTGGCCGGGGAGCATTACTCTTTTCTGGTCCTGGTCAATTGTCTGGGCACCGGCGCCAGCGCCTTTCTGGTTTACCTCTTCTTCCGGCGCCACCTACCCGCCGGCCTGGCTCTGACCCTGGGGGCCGTCTATGCCGTGGCCGCGGTGCATCATGCCATCGCCTGGAACGCCTTCTACGTCGGCTGCCTCCTCAGTCTGGCCTTCTTTTTAGGGGCGCTGCTGCTCACGGATGCTTATCTCCAGGCCGGAGGCCGCGGCCGGTTGGCAGGCGTCGGCCTCTGCGCCCTGCTCGCGGTGCTGTCCCACAATTATCCGCTGCTGGGTCTCCTGGCCTTGCCCCTTTATGCCCTCCTGGTGCGGGGTGACTCCGGCCGGAAATTTTGGGCCCTCACCGGGACCGTGGCCGCGGTGTATCTCATCTTTGCGGCGGGCTACCTTACCTTTGCCGGGCTCCACGCCGCGGCCAGCCACAATACTGGGGTCTTTGGCGGCCTGCCGGGGCCGGGCTACCTGGTGCACCTGGTATATGGGGCCTGGCTGGCGCCATTTTTCTATCTCTTTTGGGGCCATTACCACTTTCCGGTCTGGGCTTACGCGGCCGGTGTCGCCCTGCTCACCGCCACTCTGACCGGCATCTGGGGTTGGAGCGGGGCGCCGGAGCGCCGCCTGGCCCTTTGGACCCTGCTGGCCAATGCCCTGCCCTTTCTCTTAGTTTCCTTGACCCGCTACCAAATTTCGGTAAATCAGGCCTTTGTGGCCCGCTACGGCATCTTCACCCTCATCGGGGCGCTTCTCCTGGTGGGGCTGGCCTGGCGCCTGCTGGCGGAACGGCTTCCCCCCAGGGATTGGCGGCGCCTGTTGCCCCTGGGCCTCCTGGCCCTCATGGTGGCTGGACAATTGCTGGCCCTCCCCCGCTGGACCGAGAAATACCGGGAGATGACCCGGGCAGCCCGCGCTTGTTACTATGTCCTCAGCCAGGAGACCACCTCGGCCCGGCTGCCCCAGGAGGAATACCGGAAGTTCTGTCCCGGCGCCTACCCGGTCATCACCCCCGGCCAGGCCCTGGCCATTCGGCGGTTTCTGAACGGCCAGGGCAGGACCCCTGATTTTTAAGGCTGCGGTCCCGGCGGCTTCTCGGTTTTTGAGGGGTGAATTCAGATGTCGCTTAACTTTAAGTCCGCCTCCCGGTCTAAAATATTACGGTTGCCCGCCAGGGCAGTGGCCTGATCTCTAATTTTTTTTCGCTTTTCTGCCGAAAAGTGAGACGAACTAGGCGCGTTCATGTGTTTATTAATTGATGCACTTAATTTCACTCTTCCTGAACATTTTCGTAAAGAAAATCGGGATATTTTGCTTTTTAATGCTGGGTAAACCGAAAAAAACCTGCTATACTGGGACTGTAAATCTGAGGAGAGGAGGCGTAATCACGGATTCACGGCCGCAGAGGCGATTTATACCTTATACCCGAGATTTAGCGCAAAAAGCTCAAGTTAATTTTCTAAGTACAATGAATACCATTGACTTTTTATCAAGATGGAAATAAAAAGGTGTAAATCTACCGGAGGGGGAGGGTAGAATCCTTATTATGTCACTTAAAAACCGCTGCCAGCCTTTTGCTCATATGGTCCGAGACGCCAGGGAACAGGGGATTTACCCTTACTTCCGGCCCATAGACCGATCTTGGGGCACAGAAGTGGAGGTGTCGGGCCGGCGTCTGATAATGATTGGCTCCAATGATTATCTGGGGTTCACCCATGATCCCCGGATAATCGAAGCGACCGCCAAGGCGGCGTTGCGCTGGGGGAGTGGACCGGGGGGGTCCCGCTTCCTGTGCGGCAACCTGACCTTGCATGAGAAGCTTGAGGAGCGCCTGGCCGCCTTTGTGGGCAAGAAAAAGGCGGTCGTCCACGCCACCGGCTTCACCACCAATCTGGGCGCCATCGCCTGCATGCTGACGCCCCAGGATGTCATCGTCTGCGACCGGGAGAACCATGCCAGCATTTTCGAAGGCTGCCAGGCCTCCCGGGCCCGGTTGGTTCCCTTTGGCCACAATGATGCCGCCGCCGCGGAACGGAAATTGGCGGCAGCCCGCCAGAAGAATGCCACCGGTTGTCTGTTCCTGATTACCGAAGGCGTCTTCAGCATGTCCGGGGATATGTCTCCTCTGGATGAATTGGTCAAATTGAAGGAGACTTACCAGGACCTCCTCATTTATCTGGATGATGCTCATGGTTTGGGAGTGATGGGTGAAGGCGGCCGGGGAACCGCCCATCATTTCGGCCTCACCTCCAAGGTGGATTTCATCATGGGCACCTTTAGCAAGGCCCTGGCTTCCATCGGCGGCTTCATTGCCGCGGACGACGAAGACGTCCTGGAATACCTGCGGCACCATTCCAAACCCCTGATCTTTTCGGCGGCCTTGCCCGCCAGCAATGCCGCCACGGTCCTGGCCTGTTTGGATGTCTTGGATGCCGATCCCGGTCGGGTGACCCGGCTTTGGGATATTACTCGCCGGGTGCACCAGGGATACCAGGAAATCGGGGTGATCACCAAGCATTCCAAAACGCCCATTATTCCCATTTACATCGGCGCCGAAGACAAGGCCTTCGTGTTCGCCAAGGACATGTTCGATCATGGCGTCTTCGCCCTGCCGGCTATCTATCCGGCAGTGCCCCGGGGCCAGGCGGTGATCCGCACCGCGTTCATGAGTACTCATAAAAAGAGCCAGATTGACTACGTTTTAGAAGTCATCGAAAAGCTGGCCAAGAAACATCGTATCCGGGCCTGCGATCTTGGCCAACCCGAATCTTTTCTGGAGGGGGAGGGAATCTCCACCCCGGTATCCGATATTTTGGACCAGACGATGGGCCTCGGCCGCGAGTAAAGGCCTGGTCAGATAGATTGGCGACAGTGCAGAGTTGAGACCTTACCCGGAAAAGGGGGATGGCCCGGGTAACTGTCTCGGCGCGGCCGGGTGAAGTAAAGATTATTTTCGGCTAAGCATTGCCGGGCAGTTTCGCATGGGTGAGGCCGGAGCAGCTCTTTGAGGCGCGATGACTGCTCAGGTACTAATCATGAGGGGCTTCTACTTCCACCGGCGACCTTTACCCTAGGGACAGGCCTTCCTCCGGATACATCTTATCCATTCCAGCTGGACTAGCCACTCAATTTAGAGAATGGACGATGATTTGAGGTTCAAGGCTTTTCAAAGCGGCAAATATTAACTTAATTGACGGAAATCCCCGGTTTGCCTGGTTCTTTCAGTCCCTGGCCCTTTGTGGCGGCATGATTGCCGGTGGTTTTGCCAGGAATAAAGGGCTTTGGGCCGAAGCAGGTGGCGGGCGCCAATACTGCAAGCCTGCCAAGGGGTGAGGACGAGTTCCTTGAGATTTAATGACCTCATGACGGTTAGTGTACGCCAGGTGGTACGGCACCGCCGCCGCTACATGGGGGTTGTTTTGGCCATAGCCTTAGGCGTGGCCGGTTTCATCAACATTATCACCATGAGCCGGGAAGTAAAAAAGAACTTCAACGAAAATCTGGACCTGATCGGCGGCGTCACGGTTATCCGGATATATTTCGACAATAGCCGTTCCTACCGGCCCCAGTGGTTCCGGGACGATACCCTGGCAGCCTTAAGCCGCATCAAAGGCTTTAAGGAATTGAGCCTCACCGGTGAGAAGTCTGGCAATACCAGCTGGCACGGGCAGCGCTACGGCTTCCACCTGATCGCGGTGGACGAGGCCTTCTGGGGGGTGCGGAATTTTTGGTCTCAAACCGGCAATCTCTTCGGGGCTGAGGCCGTAACGCAGCGCAAACGGGAGTGTGTCCTGGGAGCTGAACTGGCCCGGAAGATTTTCGGTACTAATGACGTCCGCGGCAGGACCATGGAGATCAATAGCGAACTCTTTTGGATCTCAGGAGTCCTGGGGGGCGTTACCGACAGCAGCATGGCGAACGCCGCCTTCCTCCCCCTGACCACCGCGGCGGACCGCCTGCCTGGCCGGTTGCTCACTGACCGGGTCTTCCTCCGCTGCCAGACTTGGGATGATGTCGCCCGCGTCGCCGGGGCCATACCCGAGGTCATCAAATCCAGCCAATCTCCCGAAGAACTGCACGTGGAGGTTTCCTGGGAGGGACTCAAACGGGTCCAACAGCTGGCCTGGTGGATTCAGTTTATGATCTATTTGGCCATCAGCGCCACTTTCCTGTTGGGGGGCATGGGCATCTGGAACGTCATGATGGCCGCCGTGGTCACCCGCACCCGGGAAATCGGCTTGAAGAAGGCCATGGGGGCGGAGGACAAAGATATTCTGGCCCAGTTCCTGTCCGAGGCCCTCTGTCTCAGTCTGGGAGCCGCCTTGTTGGGGGGCTTGGTGGGACGGATCGGGACGGAGATCCTGGGCCACGTGATTGGCAGCCGTCCAGCGGAAAATCTTTTCTTCATGGGTCTGTCCTTGGGATTTCTGTTTGCCGTGATTTTGGGAGTGGGCGCCGGTCTTTATCCTTCCCTCCGGGCCAGCCGCATGGAAGTGGTATCTGCTATACGCTATGAGTAATTCGATATCCGTCAGCCCTGCCACCAATGGAGCCCTGGTCCAGGTCTCCAAGCTCACCAAGATTTATCAAACCGAGGCGGGCACCATCCACGTTCTTAAGGATATCAATCTGAAGGTCTATCCCGGCGAGATCGTGGCGGTGATGGGGCCTTCCGGTTCCGGCAAGTCTACTTTTCTCTTCATCCTGGGGATCTTCATCAGTCCTACCATGGGAACCTACATTCTGGCGGGCCAGGATGTGCTGCGTCTGGATCGCAACGCCCAGGCCGAATTCCGGCGCAACCGGGTGGGTTTCGTCTTTCAAAGCTGCGATTTATTGGAAAATTCCACGGTCTATGAAAACCTGGAATTTCCCCTGATCTACGCCGGGGTCGAGCGTCGGGAGCGCCCGGATCGCATTGCCGCAGCCCTGGATTTAGTGAATCTGGGCCACCGCATTCATCATTCCTCTAATCGTCTGTCCGGCGGTGAACGCCAGCGGGTGGCGGTGGCGCGGGCCCTGGTTAACCAGCCGCAGGTCATCCTGGCGGACGAACCCACCGGTCAGTTGGACCGGAGCCATGGCCACCAGGTTATGGACCACTTTGCCGAGATCGTCAGCAAGAGCAATACGTCCGTAATCGTGGTAACCCACGACCCCGAAATGGGGGCCAGGTGTACCCGGATTTGCTCAATGCGGGACGGGGTCCTTTATGAGCAATAACCTCCGGATTTGCCAGGACGCCTGCTAACCCGTGGTCATGGCAAAGGCCTTTGCGCACCCATGGGACCCCCGGGGTCAGCAGTCTGCCTGCCGGCGAGCTCGCGGGCGAGCTTCTGGCCGGCTTAGCCGCGGGCTGCCGGCCATCTTGGCCATGGCCTTTTTGGCTTTGCTCCTGGGACTGCTGCCGGCGGCCGCTCAGCCCGCCGGAGCTGCCGAAGCCGGCCCCACCGACGCCAAGGTTGCCGTTCCAGCCCTCCTTGACTTTGACGGCTGCGTCAGGTTGGCCATCCAGCAGTCGCCCTATTTGACCAAAAGCGCAGTTGAGATCGATATCCGGCGGATGAATGAGACTGACAGCCGTTACTCCATGATTCCGCCCCCCATGACCTTCCGCACCTATTACTATGTGGACCGGCCTCAACAGCCCGGCCTCAATCCCAAGCCCTATAGTCTGAGTTTTTCCATGGACCCCTGGAACCCCGTTGGGTCCTATTTTACCCTCCAGGCTGATAAGGTGGCCACCCAGATGGCGATCTTCGCCCATCTCCAAGCGATTAGCGCCGGTTTGGAGCGCCTGGGCAAGATGTTTCTGCACCTGGCCTCCATGAAACGCTTGACCGGCTTTCAGAGAGACCTGATCAACCTGTGCCGGGAGAAACTGACCTACGCGGAAAACCGTCGGACCATTGGCACCGGCACCTCCTTGGAGGTCCAGGTGGCTACCCAGGAGTTGGAGTTGGCCAAGAACGAGCTGGGGCAGCTGGAACTCATCCGGAAGCGCACCCTCACCAACCTGAAAACCTTTTTGGGTCTGAAACCCGAGCAACAGGTGGAACTAGATTTGCGGGACGCCCGCCGCCAGGTGCTGGGCAGCTTCGATCCCGCCGCCGCTACCCTGGAGCAGGCTAAGGCGAATTCGTTTGAACTCAAGGCTCTGGAGTTGAAGAAGCAGCTGCAGGGATATAACGTTACCTTAGCCAAGGTCAAGGTTCTTCCCGATCTCCTGATGAATACCCAGACTCCCGACCCCTTGAGCGTCACCAGCGCCAGAGGCCTTTACGTGGGCCTGGGACTGCAGGTGCCGGTCTGGGACGGCTTTAAGCGGATTCGTAATATCTCGCGACAAAAGGCCATCTTAAAGCAGGTCGGCACGGATAAAGACGTGAAAGAGATCGATCTGACCGACAAATGGAATGACCTCCAGGAAAATATTAGCGGCAGCGCGGCCGGCCTGAAGATCGCCAAGTCCCAGGAAGAACTGACGCGCCTGAAGGAGCGCCAGGCCGAAATCTTCTACAATTCTGGAACTGACCAGCTTCCCGCCTGGTTGGAAGCCCGGAAGGCCAACCTGGAGGCGCAGAAAGGTTCCTTCAACAAGGCGCTGGAATACGACGATCTTATCATGAGTTTGCGTCAATTTTCTGGAGATCTGGGTGCTAGCTATGTGGATCAGAAATCCTGGCAAAAGTAGGGCCGGAGCGGTCCTGGTAACGGTCCTGGTCCTGGCGATGCTGACCGCCGGCCCGGCCCTGGGCAATCCCAAGGGCGAGGGCAGCCCGGCGGCGGCGCCGGCCCCGGCCGCCCCGGCCCCAGAGCCCGAGATCAGCTTTAACGGCAAGGTCTTTTGTTCCTTGAAACGGCGGGTGGACCTGCCTTTCAAAGGCGTCATCACCTCGATTCTGGTCCGCTCCGGAGATCGGGTGGAGGCCGGCCAGGTCCTGGCCAGATACCGTCTGACCCCGGAAGCCCAAATCGTGATCCGCCAGCGCCTGTCGCCGCCGGCCATCTCTGATGGCGAAATTAAATTGGTGGAAATTGAACGGAGTCTGGTGCCGCTGCAAAACCGGCAACGGGAATTGAGCCAGTTGACGCAAAAGAAGTTGGCCCCGCCCCAGAGCCTCGAGCAGGTCAACCAGGATCTCCGCCTGCTTACCCAAGAGCGCAACGCCATCCAAAACCGGTTGCGTCAGGACCGCCAGTCACTCCAGGATGACCGGGCAGTTTTGAAGCAACAGCTGGGAAACAGCGTCACCTCCGGACAGATTCCCCAAGAAGCAGCCTTGATCGCCCCCATCGCCGGCTATATTATCTGGATCAGCCCTGACTTGCAGAATGGGGCCGAGTTGCCCCCCACTCCCGGCGTCTTCCAGGTGGGAGCGATGGATCCCATGGTGGTGCGGGCCCAGGCCTTTGAAATCGAGGCCTTGCAGATTAAGCCGGGGGAAGCCGCCGAAGTCACCCTGGAATCCCTCCCCGGTCGGAAATTCCAGGGCCAGGTGAGCCGTATCTCCTGGTCCTCCCTCACCCCCGGACTGGAACAGCCGGCCTACTACGATGTGGAATTAAAGGTGCCAAACCCTGATCTGTTGCTCAAAGACGGGCTAAAGGCCCAAATCGTCTTTCGTGATCACCACTAAAGAGGTAAGAAGTTAATGGCAGCAAACGGGGAGATCCTCGTATCTCCCGTTCAGGATGAGGCCGGCCTCCAGGAATTTCTGCGCTTCCCCTGGCGTATCTATCGGCAGGACCCTTACTGGGTGCCACCCCTTTTGCCCGAACAGCGGGAGTTCCTGGACCTCCGCCGGGGTCCCTTCTTTGAAATCGGCGAGGCTCAATATTTCATGGCCTACCGCCGGGGCGAGCCGGTGGGGCGTATCTCGGCCCACCTCAACCGGCGCCATGATGAATATCATGGCGCGGATACCGGCTTTTGGGGCTTTTTTGAAGCCGTCCAGGACCAGGAGGTCGCCAACGCCCTGTTCGAGGCGGCAGCCGCCTGGCTGCGCCAACGCGGCCGCAGCCGTCTGGTGGGCCCGCTCAATTTTTCCATCTACGACGAAATGGGCCTGCTGATCGAGGGCTTCGACTCCATGCCGGCCATGTTCCAGACCCACAATCCCCCCTACTATGCGGATCTGGTCGCCTCCTGGGGTTTTCGCAAGGCCATGGACTGGGTGGCCCTCAAGATTACCGACCGCAACGTCGACGTCCCGGACATGGAGCGGCGTCTGAATGATATCCTGGTTAAGCAAAAGGTGACGCTGGCCCCTTACAACCCTCGGGAATTGGCGCGGCGGGCCGAGGAAGTCTTCCAGCTTTTCAACGAGGCCTGGAGTGTCAACTGGGGCCATGTCCCCCTGAGCCGGCAGCAGTTCGATCATCTGTTGCACGAAGTCAAACCGCTGCTGCGGCCCGAGTTGGTCCATATGCTGCTGGACGGCGATAAGTTGGTAGGCTTCGGCATCGTGTTGCCGGACCTGAACCCTGTGGTCCAGAAACTCAACGGCCGCTTAAGCCTTTGGGGCAAGCTGCGCCTGCTCTACGCCGCCAAATACGCCCCGATCCGCAAGGTGAGGGCCATGGTCATCGGCATCGCCCAGCCCTACCAGCTAAAAAGGCTGAACTACGCCATATTCTTGAGGACCTACATTTACTTAATTAAACACACGACTTGCGATATGGCCGACTTCTCCTTGATCCCCGAAAACCTCCGCCACTGGATCAAAGTGATCCAGGCCTTCGGCGGCCAAGCCTATAAGACCTTCCGGGTATTTGAAAGGGAAATCTGATCCGGAGCTTGAAACCGACAATTTTCCCCGCGCCCATACTCAAAATAGGCAATCACACCCCCGCCGCCGCCTGGAAAAATGGCTGCAGGGACACCGCCTCGTGGCGGAGGCCAGGACCGACGCGGCGGGCAGGAAAACCCTAGCCAAGAGCGGGTCGAGGCCTGGCGGGTCCAAAGGTATGATATACTGATTGCTCCCCGATGCCACCCAATATGACTTTGCTTCCTATTATGCCCCATAAGCTCGAATCCCCGCAGCCCGAGAGATGGCCGGGGTATGCCGCGGTATTCGATCTGGTGATAGCCCTCATCCTTTCGGACATCATCTTTATCCTGGCCCATCTCTCGGCCCTGACCAGCCCCTATGTCGTCAACGACGACGTCCGCCAGCAGCTCTTCTGGATGCAGCAGTGGCTCGACCCGGCACTGTTTAAGGGCGATCTGCTGGCCGAATACGCCCGCCATTACGTCCCCTGGGGCGTCAAGGGACTCTACTGGCTATCTTCCTGGATATCGGACCCCATCTCCTTTTCCAAGGTCCTGACCGGTATCCTGTTCGTTTTCCTGTCTCTCTGCCTCTATCTGATCGGCTTGAGACTGGGGGGCCGCCGCCTGGCCTGGACCACCCTGGCAGTCTACTGGCTCATGCCCTTTTTCCTGGATAATATGTCGGGAGGCCTGGCCCGGGCCTTCGCTGCCCCGCTCCTGGCCTGGTTCTGGCTCTCCTGGCAGGAGAGCTGGCCCCGGGGCATGGCCGCCGCCCTCATCCTCCAGGCCCTGTTCATTCCCTACGCCTTCATGGTCACCGCCCTGGCCGTCGGCATCGCCTGGTTGGCAGGCCGCACCGGCAGGCTGGCACCGCCGCCGTTTCCGGCGCGGCCGGTCCATTTTCTCCTGCTGGCCGGCGGCGCCGTCTTGGTGGTGCTTATGAACTTCAGCTACGCCCACGACGGCTTCGGCCCCCTGGTGAGCTACGCCGACATGGTGAAACGGCCAGAGTTTTACGCCCGGGGACGCTTTCCCATTCTGCCGGTGCCCACCATCTTCTGGCAACTCATCGGGCCCTGGGAATTTATTGCCCCCTTCCGGGATTTGGGACCGGTGGCCGCCTATACGGTCTGCGCCATCCTCCCCCTGGCGGCCGTCTGGGGTCTGTCCCGAACCCACTGGCGCACCCTGGCGGCCCGGCTCCAACCCCTCTGGTATCTGCTCCTGGCCGGCATCGTCCTCTATCTCCTGGCCTGGGCCTTTTTACTTAAGCTCTTTATTCCGGACCGCTACCTCATTTACACCATCAATCTGGCCTATTGCCTCATCCTGGCCCTGGGCCTGCACGCCGCCCTGAAGGTGGACGGGTGGCCCAGGAACCTGGCCGTACTGGTCCTGGTGGCCGCCGTCGGCTTGGGTTACCTGCGCCTGAAAGATGTGGGTCTAAAGGACTATGGGGTCTACCGGCCGGTTTACGCCGCCCTGGTCGATACCCCCAAGGATGCGGTCATTGCCGGGCATCCCAACCTGATGGACAACGTCCCCACCTTTGCCCGGCGTCGGGCCCTGGTCACCTACAAGCTGGCCCATCCCTGGAGCCAAGGCTACTGGCAACAGATCGAACCCCGGCTGGAGGACCTGTTCGCGGCCTATTACGCCGCCGACCCCCAGGAAGTCATCGCTTTTTGCCGCAAGTACCAGGTCTCTTTCCTGGTGGTGGACGACCGCCATTTCACCCCGGAGTTTCTGGCCGGGGGCCGCTTTTTCGTCCCCCTGGACCGCAAGGTTCCCAGGTTCTGGCGCAAGACCCTGGCCGATCGGGTGGACTGTCCCTTCTTTGCGCCTTTTGACCGGCTGATCGCCCGGCTGACCCAGGGCCGGGGCCAATTCGCCCTGCTGGCCTCGCCGCTCTTTGCCGCCGTCAGACTGGACGAGCACCTGCGGCTGCTGGATATGCGCCCCTGGTTGCCCAAAGAGCCTCCGGACCACCCGGCGAATCAATCCGGCTAATTAGATATTGGAGGACCCCCATGGCCCATAAACATCGGTTCATCTTCGAAGGCTCGGGCCGGTCCCTGGCCAAGGAAGCCTGGCGCTTCCTGGGCCAGAGCGACCTTCTCGGCCAACTCCAGGGAGCGCTGGTGGATCAGTACCTCACCCTGCTCAAGCGCCCGCAATCGCGGCTCCAGGCCCGCCTGCGCCTGATTAATATCGAGCCCACCAACTATTGCAATCAACGTTGCCGGTTCTGCGCCACCGGACTCAATACCAATAAACGCCCCAAAGGCAAGATGGACCTGGCCACCTTCCGGAAGATCATGGCCCACGTGCCCACGGGCTGCACCATCATGTTGGCGGGGTTCGGGGAGCCCTTTGTCAATGAAAATATGGAGGCCTTCCTGGAGGAGGTCGCCCACCGCGGCCTCGCCGACCGGTTGGAACTCTATTCCAATTTCGGCGTCATGACCGAATCCCGGGTCCGCGGTCTACTGGATCATCCCTTCCGGCGCATCATTGTTTCCCTGGATTCCATGAGCCGGCAGACGTTTATCGAACAAAAAGGAGTGGATGAGTTCGATAAGGTGTGGGACAACCTCAAAGTCCTGGCGGATGAAGCGAAGCAGCGGGGCGGTGTCCCGCAAGGGCTCACCGTCCAGATGATCGTCACCAAGAAGACCGCCCACGAACGCCAGCGTTTTCTGGACACCATCGGCAGCCTCAACCTGACCCCGAGGCTCAAACTGCTGAACGTCCACAGCCCGCGCTTCACTGCGGCCCAGATCAAAGAATTTGAGGTCGAGGGGATGTCGCGTTATCGCCACTCCGGTTATTCCCGGCGTTGCGAATGGGTTTGGGGGGGAATGATGGTCTACTGGAACGGCGATGTCACCCTGTGCTGCCAGGACCCCACCGGGTTGAGCACCTATGGCAGCGTCCACCAGGACGACGTGCCGGCCTTGCTGAACACCGTCCCGGGCCGCTGCGAATTCCGCCGGCGCTACTTCGAGGACCCGTCCCAGATCGACATCTGCCGGAACTGCGACATCGCCTGAATCTTTGGGTGGACCAGCCGTCCTTGATCTCCCTATCCAGGGATTTGGGTTGATTTCAGCCCGGATATCCCCTACCATTTTCTGATCGATCGGCAGGTCTGCATCCCGATCATCAGCCGATAAAGAGAAACCTTATGAAAGTCTTGTTGCTGAACCCTGAAATGCCCGGCGCCTTCTGGTCTTTCCAAGAAACCTGTAAGATCTCGGGAACCAAGGCGCTCCTGCCCCCATTAGGGTTGCTTACCGTGGCGGCGCTTTTCCCTCAGGAATGGGAATACCGTCTGGCGGACCTGAACACTGGGAAAAAACTCACCACGGCAGACTGGCAATGGGCTGATCTGGTGATGATCTCCGGGATGATCATCCAGAAGCTGGGGGTCCTGGCCCTGATTCGAGAAGCCAAGGCCCGGGACAAGACCGTGCTCGTGGGCGGACCCTACGCCACCTCCCTGCCCGAGGAAGTGCTGGCGGCGGGGGCTGATTTTCTGGTACGCGGCGAAGGGGAAAATACCATTCCCCTACTGCTGACTGCCATGCTGGCAGGCGAACAGGCGGGGGTCTTCCAGGCAGCGGACAAACCGGATATGGCCCTGTCGCCGGTGCCTCGTTTCGACCTGCTGAACCTGGAGGATTATAATATCTTGGGCATCCAGACCTCCCGGGGCTGCCCCTTCGATTGTGAGTTCTGCGATGTGGTCAATCTATTCGGCCGACTACCTCGCTACAAATCACCGCAGCAGGTCATCGCGGAGTTGGAGACGTTGTACCGCCTGGGGTGGCGGGGCGGGGTCTTTATCTGCGACGACAATTTCATCGGCAACAAGGACCGTGCCCGAGCCATCCTGGGCCAATTAACCCCCTGGATGAAGGAACACCATGATCCCTTCGGCTTTTGGACCCAGGCCTCGGTAAATCTGGGCCAGAATACGGAAATGATCGATCTGCTGACCGCCGCCAATTTCGGCACCATCTTTCTGGGCGTCGAGACTCCTGATGAGGAATTGCTGAAACTGAACCGGAAATACCAAAACCTCAGCAGTCCCGCGGCCAAGTCCCTCACCACCATCACTGCCAATGGCCTGACCCCCATGGCCAGTTTTGTCATCGGCTTCGACCACGAAAAGCCTGGAGCCGGCGAGCGGATCTGTCAATTTGTAGAAGAAAACCACCTCCCCCTGGTGATGCTTAATACCCTATTTATCCTCCCCAACACCAGTCTGTGGC
>JBIOJX010000020.1:0-19102 GCA_044451265.1 Desulfobaccales bacterium | reverse complement strand
TCACCGCGCCGGTCATGCCCTGGCTCCCCGGGGTCAAGATCACCTCGGCTCCCAAATGCTTCAGCAGTTTGCGTCTTTCCAGGCTCATGGTCTCCGGCATGGTGAGGAGGAGGCGGTAACCCCGGACGGCGCAGGCAAAGGCCAGGGCAATGCCGGTGTTGCCGCTGGTGGGCTCCACAATGAGGGCGTCGGGGCGGATCAGGCCCCCGGCTTCGGCAGCCAGGAGCATGGCCGGGCCGATGCGGTCTTTCACGCTCCCCAGGGGGTTCATGGATTCAAGTTTTACCAAGATCTCGGCCCCCAGGCCCCGGGCGAGGGGCCCCAGGCGCACCAGGGGTGTGGCCCCCACCGCGTCGATGATTTGGGGAAAAATACGGCCCATTGGTCACCTCTCTCGAGTTTTGCCCCGGGTTCCTTTGATATGGTTGCCCCGGAAAATCAACTCTGGCTTTTTCAGAAATACCTTGGTGTCGGGGGGCACCGACTCGGTGAGCCAGACGTTGCCGCCGATGACGCAGCGGGCGCCGATTACCGTGTTTCCCCCGAGAATGGTGGCCCCGGCGTAAATAATGACATCGTCTTCGACGTTGGGATGACGCTTCTGGCTTCGCAGGAATTCCACCTGGTCGCGCGGCAAGGACAGGGCCCCCAGCGTCACCCCCTGGTAGAGCCGCACCCGGTGGCCGATTTCCGCGGTCTCGCCGATCACCACCCCGGTGCCGTGGTCGATGAAAAAGCTCTCGCCGATCTGCGCCCCGGGATGGATGTCGATGCCGGTCCGGCTGTGGGCGTATTCCGTCATGATGCGGGCCATGAGGGGCACGCCTTGCCGGAGAAGCTGGCGGGCCGCCCGGTAGACCGTGACGGCCAACAGGCCGGGGTAGCTGAAGATGACCTCATCAAAGCTTTTGGCCGCGGGGTCCCCTTGGTAAGCGGCTTTAACGTCCGTGGCCAGGACGGCCCTGAGGCGGGGCAGGGCCCGCAGAAACCGGACCGCTTCCTCCTGGCCCTTTTCCTGGCAGTGAAGGCAAGGCAGCCCGTATCGCAGACACTCATGGCGAAAAGATAGGGTTATTTGCCGGGAGAGCTCCTCAAAAAAGGCCACCGCCTCCTGCCCCAGATAAAACCTCAAGTTCACGGCATCCACCGGTTGGTGGCTGAAGTAGCCGGGGTAGAGGAGGCGGAAGACTCGTTGAATAATGGCAATCACCGCCTCCTGGGAGGGAATGGGCTCTGGCCCCACATGGGCAAAGCAGTCCTGGCTGAGGCAGGACTCCATTAGTTCCCGGACGATCCCGGGAATCTCCTCCCGATAGGTTTGCCCGGTTTGTACTTCGACTTTGCACTGCTCCAATTCCTGCTGGGCGATGGCTTCCATGACTGCCTGAACTCCTTGCGGCTCTCTAGTAAGGACGAATTTCTGGAATAAGAGATTAGCCGGGAAAAATTTTGTTGATATTATAGTCAAGCGCTATATATTATTGCAATAGGCTTTATTCTTAAATTTTAGGGGCCTATTGACGAAGGCATTTTTTCTGAGCCGGGATTTTCGGGACGGTAAGTCGCTCCCCGCCAAGACGTGACTGGTCCGGGAGCGCCTGCTGAGATCAACCGCCTAGGGAGTTTTCCAATGACCAAGACCATTCAGGAGATCAATGAGAAGATCAAGCAGGGCAAGGCCGTGGTCTGCACTGCCGAAGAAATCATCCAAGTGGTGAAGGAAAAAGGGCTGAAGCAGGCCGCGGCCACGGTGGACGTAGTGACTACTGGCACTTTTGCGCCCATGTGCTCTTCCGGGGCCTATTTCAACGTGGGCCACGCCACTCCCAGGATAAAGCTGGGTGGCGGCCGGGTCACCTTGAATGAGGTTCCCGCCTATGCCGGCTTTGCTGCGGTGGACATCTTGATGGGCGCCACGGCCATCCCGGATGACGATCCCCGCAACAAGGTCTTCCCGGGCAAGTTCGCCTACGGCGGGGGGCACGTCATCGAAGAGCTGGTGGCGGGGAAGGACGTGCGCCTCACCGCGACAACCTACGGCACCGACTGTTATCCCAGGAAGACCCTGGATACCTGGATCCGCCTGGCAGACCTAAACGAGGCGGTGCTCTTCAATATGCGCAATGCCTACCAGAATTACAACGTGGCGGTTAACCTTTCGGACCGGGTCATCTATACCTATATGGGTGTGCTCCAGCCCCGGATGCGGAACGCCAACTACTGTACCGCGGGACAGTTGAGCCCCCTTTTGAACGACCCTTATTACCGGACCATAGGGGTTGGCACCCGCATCTTTTTAGGAGGCGGGCAGGGCTTCGTTATGAGCCACGGCACCCAGCACAATCCCGGGGTGCGTCGCTCCGAACTGGGCCTGCCCCAGGTGCCGGCCGGAACCCTGGCGGTGACGGGGGATTTAAAGAAAATGAGCCCAAAGTGGCTCCGGGGCGCTTCGTTCAGGGGCTATGGGGTTACCTTGACCCTGGGCCTGGGGATCCCCATACCCATTTTGGACGAAGAGACCTTGGCGTTCACTGCGGTGACCGACGCCGATATCACCGCTCCGGTGGTGGATTACAGTGAGGCTTATCCCAACGTCAAACCGGAGATCCTGGCCGAGGTGACGGTGGCTCAGCTCAAGTCCGGGGAGATCACCGTCAACGGCAAAAGAGTGATTACTGCCGGGCTCTCTTCCTATGCCCGGGGCCGGGAGGTCGCCCTACTCCTGAAGTCCTGGATCGAAGCCGGAACCTTTCTCCTCACCGAAGCGCTGGCGCCGCTGCCTGCGTCTGATTCCGGCTATCGGTTCAAGCCGCTTCAGGAGAGGCCCTGGGAAGATTTACGGCAGGCCGGCTAAGAACTAAGAACTTTTCGTTGCCTAGAAGGATATTGTCATGCCGAAAAAGAAGGTAGTGCTCAACTTCCCGTCCCATCTCATTGATCAGCCCATTATTTATCGGCTGATTGCGGAACAGGGGTTGAAGGTCAACATTTTGCGGGCCCGGATCACCCCCAAGGAGTCGGGCAACATGGTGGTGGAGCTGAATGGCAGTAAGGCCAAAGTGGAGGCAGGCCTGGGCTTTCTCAGGGATTTGGGCGTTGAGGTCGAGTTCCTGGCGGAGGAGGTCAGATGGCGGGAAGACCGTTGTATCCATTGCACGGCCTGTCTGGCTCCCTGCCCCACCCGGGCCCTATACGTAGACCGCGCCACCATGATGGTAGGGTTTGATGGGGAAAAATGCATCGCCTGCGAGCTCTGCCTGCCGGTGTGCCCTTACCAGGCCATGGAGATCGCTGCCGGGCAGTAAGACAGTCCGCTCCTCCGCAGTCGGCAGGGTGCGGCTTCTTTAGGGTCCGAGAACTCGCTTCGGTCAAAATGTTAAATTCTCGATTATGGGGGTTTATCAACAACCCGACGGAAAGATTTTCGGATCTTGCCGTGCTGCCTAGCCAACCCCTGCTGCCCTTACAGAACACCGGCTCCGCCTGCGCTTCCAAGACGCTCAAGGTGTCGCCCACCCTCTGCGCCATCGGGCTGTCCCCGGATGTGGCCCAGGGTTCCATCGTCTTCACCTTCAGCCCGGACAACCGGGAGGAAGAGGTGGACTACGTTTTGAATGAATTACCCCAGGCGGTGGAGCGGCTCCGGTCGTTTTCCCCGGTGTGGCGCCAAAAAATGGCCGCGGTTTCCGGAGGTTGAGTATGAAGCTGTCCACCAGAAGTCGTTATGGCACCAGACTGTTATTGGACATGGCCCAGCACTACAATCAGGGTCCCGTCCAATTAGGCGACATTGCCAAGCGCCAGGACATTTCCGTGAAGTACCTCGAGCAGATCGTTATCCCTTTGAAGAAGGCCCATTTCATCGAAACGGTGCGCGGCCCCAAGGGTGGCCACAGCTTGGCGAGGTCTCCTGAAAAGATCACCGTGGCAGAGATCGTCGCCCTCCTGGAGGATGGCGCCAGCCTGGTGGAATGCACCGAGCACGCCGAAGTCTGCGGGCGCGCCGACACCTGCCCGACGCGCCTGATCTGGAAAGAAGCCACCCAGGCCATGTTCAATAGCTTAAAGTCTATAACTCTCGCCGACCTGGTAGAGAAGGCCAGGGCAGCGGAAAACAAGGAGCTTTCGCATGTACTCTGAGACAGTAATGGAGCATTTCGGCAATCCCCGCAACACCGGGGTTATCGAGGACGCGGATGGCGCTGCTTCCTCAACAACCCCAGGGAATCAGGAGGCAGAAGAGCGCTTATGAGCATGGTTCGGCCCCTCATTCCGGATGTGGTGGACCCGGAGATATTCAAGGCCGGTAAAGCTAAACTTTCCCTGTCCGCCGAGGTTACGGAGCGTAGCAGCACCGAACTCAACCGCTGTTACCAGTGCCGGAGCTGCGGCAACGGCTGCCCTTTTGTCCAGGCCATGGACTATACCCCCAACCAGGTGCTTCGGCTGGTGCAATTCGGCCTGCGCCAAGAAGTTCTCTCCTGTAAAACTATCTGGGTCTGCGTGGGCTGCCACACCTGCTCCAGCCAATGTCCCATGGGCATCGACATCGCCGCCATCATGGATACGTTGCGGTTAATGGCGGTGGAGGAAGGGGTGGCCATCGGCAAACCCCACATCATTGATTTTCACGAAGAGGTGCTCAGGTCCTTGGAGAAATACGGTCGGGCCCACAAGCTGGGCATCATGTTGGGCTATAAACGGCAGACCGGCCGCTGGCTGCGCGACCTGGACGTGGGCCTGAAGATGCTGGCCAGACGCAAGCTGGACCTCTTTCCCTCACGGGTGTGCGATGTGCAAGAGATCACCGACCTGTTCACCTGTTACTGGAGAGAATCAGCATGAGCGACGTTCAACAACTGGACTTCTCTTATTTTCCGGGCTGCTCCCTGGCCACCACCGCGGCGGAGAGCAACCGTTCCCTGATGCAGGCGGCCCGGATCTTGGGCTTTAACTTGATCGAACTGGAGGACTGGAACTGCTGTGGTTCTTCCTCGGCCCAGAGCATGTGCAAGACCCTGAGCCTGGGCATGGCGGCCCGGAACCTGTCCCTGGCCCCGACCGGCCGGCCTCTGGTGGCCATGTGCCCCCGCTGCCTTCACTACCTGCGCTCGGCCCAGGAATGCCTGAAGGCCGATCCGGAAACCCGGGAGGCCCTGGAAGCAAAGTGGGGGCGCCCCATTGCCACGGACCTGGAAATCATCCACTTCATGGAAGTCCTGGTGCGCTACGGCCTGGACCATCTCCAGGCCATAGCCCGCCGTAACCTGAAAGGCCTGAGGTTCGTCCCCTACTACGGCTGCACCCTGTTTCGGCCACCCCGCCTGGAGAAGGAGAAATATTTCCAGGGCGAAATGGAAAACATCCTCACGGCCCTGGGGGCCGAGGCCGTGCCCCAGGCCCTCATGTACCGCTGCTGCGGGTCGTTTCTCTCGGCCACCGATCCGGAGATAGTCACGCCTCTGGTGCAGGAGATCATCGGCAGCGCCGCGGCCGCCCAGGCCGACTGTCTGGTCACCGCTTGCGCCATGTGTCAGCTCAACCTGGAGATCCGCAACACCAGCAGGGCCAAGATTCCCATTTTTCACTTCTCGGAAATCCTGGCCCTGGCTTTGGGGGCCGACGATTACGAGGAGTGGTTCGTCCGGCATCTGGTGGACCCGGGACCGGTGATCCGGAAACTGTCCAGGGTGGCTTGAGAATTTGTTCCTGGCAGTATGTTCTGTTGCCTGGCTGGCCATGGGAAGCGGCGGCTGCGCCGCAGACCCAGAGCAAGCCGCCGCGGCTTTCTCCTAACCCCGCCCGTGGCTCGGCCAACACCTCCCTCCGGCGGGGAGTGCACTCTTCAGGGAAGGCTAGCGGCCATGATCACCCCGGGAGATGAAAATGAGGTGAACGGGAATAGCGAATAACTTGCCAGGAATGAGACTTATCGGTCGAGTGGGGAAAATTGCAGATATGGTCTGGATAGGGAAGGTTTTCAGGGTCTTGATCAGCCTTGGATTCGCCCTACTTAGAGGTCATTTTTGAAGTCCCGTCCCAGCCGTCTCCCGGAGGAGACTTAAGGGATTCCTCGCAACGCTCCCGCAGTAATTGTACCGCTAGGTCCGGCCCGAACTCCGACTCAAAACCTTCGAGTGCTTTCAACGCCTGCCGAAAATCCCCCGACCGGTACCTATCCCAGGCTGTTTCATATCTCCTAGCGCCGGCCAGCGCCTTTTCAGCAACCGTCCCAGCCTTACCCAGAACTTCGAAAATCTCGGTGGGCTCAGTTTTGCCCACCACAATAACCCGGTCCATGTGGCGCCACTCGTAGCTTCCACTACAAGCACGGCGGGTTGCTTCGTCCACCAATATCGACGAACCGTAAAGATTATTCAGGCCTTCCAAGCGGCTGGCCAGGTTCACGGGATCGCCGATGACCGTGTAGGCCAGTCGCGTGCGAGCCCCAATATTGCCGACGACAACGGGTCCGGTTGCCAGGCCAAACCGGGTGGGCAGGGACGGCAGACCCCTGGCCTGCCATTCTCCTTTCAAGGCTTTAAGGTGGGACTGACATTCGAGCACAGCTTGAATCGCCATATCCGCCGATTCTGGCACCGGCGTGGGGGCCCCCCAGAAGGCCACAATCGCGTCGCCTATGATCTTGTCCACGGTGGCTGAGTATTTGTGCAGGATGTCGATCATGCCTTGAAAGTACTCGGCCATATGATTCGTCAAGGCTTCCGGCGTCATGGATTCCGCCATTTTGGTAAAACCGGCGATATCGGTAAACAGGATCGTCAGCGTTTCCACGCGGCCGCCGATGCGGGCCACTTCGCCCTTGTGCACCAATTCCTTCACCACTTCTAACGGCACATAATGCGCGAATGATTGCAAGGCCGCCATGGAATGCGCCTGGGCCTCCTCCAATTGCCTAAATTCATGAAATTTTGCTTCAATCTTTTTTTCGGTGCGAAAATCTAGATTGCCAATGGCCCTGCTCTGGGCCGCCAGGGCCTCCAGGGGTTTGCTGTAAGATCGGGCCAGGAGAAAAGAATAAGCCAGGGCCGACAGCAAGGCCACTAACGACCCTGCCAGTACGTAGAAGTGGAATTGAACAAGCCCTTCCAGCAGATCATTATTGGGAACCAGGATGCTAATCCACAGATGACAGGTTTTCCCCAAGGGATATGAAGTAAATCCGGCCCACCAGATTTTACCCCGGTAGTCGTAACTAAATATGGCTTTGCCGGATTCTTTTAAGTGTTTGCTGATCTCCGCATTATGGTTAGACTCATTCACGGCAGCTATTATTTCAGGAATTTGCATCTCACCGACCGTGCGAAGAAGGGCCCGGCGAATCGCCTCCGGGTCCCGAAACTTCTCGTTGCGAGGCAATCCCACTACTTGCCATTGCCTCGTATAGATCGCCGTCTCGGAGTGTGCGGTTACTTGGGTGGTATCCCGGCGGGTAAAGTCAGAGATGGCACTTAGCAAGATATCCGCGGAGAAAACATAATCCACGCCCTGGTCATTCCACTTCACCGAGGCGGTTATCCCCGGCTCTTTCATGGTAAAGAAAAGAAAGGGCTCCGACCAGAAAACTTCCCCATACGGAAAGTTCTCAAGCCCGGCGTACCAGGCTCGTGTCCTGGGATCGTAATCCAACTCTTTCCATTCGGGAGACGTCGCCCTGCCGTCTTGGTCAACGTCGAACCACAGCGTACTGGTACCCCATCTGTCACGGGAAACTACCCGATCCCGTATGCGTCCCGAGTTCAGGCGTATTATGAAAAGCGCCTCGCCGCGATCGTTGCCGATCTGGAGTGAAGATAACTCGGGGAGAACCTGCATGAGCGGCAATAATAAAGTGTTGATTTTGGTTGCAGCACTGATTTGGTTCTTGGTTATCTTCCCTGGTGTACTAGCCACCACTTCTGCCAGGTTGAGCTTATTGGCAAGTCCCCAGCGCTCTGTCATCAAAACAATTCTGTTTACCGGCTGAAAGAATTTATCCAATTCCTCGGTAGCTTGCAGTGTCCCTCTACTGATGAGCTTCTCAGATAGTTCTTTTTCAGTCTTGTGGGCCAGGACATTCATCAGGATGAGCACAGTCAATGAACTGATTAGGATGAGGACGATAAAGCTGCGCAGCAGACTGAAGCGAATGGAAATGGCTTTTTTTGTTCGCGACATTCTCATCTCTGGAGAATTTTTGTGGGACTGCATGATTGGGAGAAACCTGGCAACCTTTCAAGACCTCCGACCATAGACCAAGATATATGTTCGGACAGCGGCTAACGGCATAAGTCTGCATGTCTTGGGTGAATCACATTTCCCTTTGGGCCATGAGGTCCGGTGAAAAAGTCCCCGTTGCTAACCATGTCTTTCATTATAATCATGATCCTCCAAGATGGTACTTCTTTGCCAAAAGGCCTCAAATGGATGCAGATTGATGATTTCTGCTGCCATATCACTTGCCACGAGCGGAACTTATCGCTGGAGCGAGCAAAATTGCAGATATGTTCTGGATATGGGAAGTTTTCAGCTTCCTGATAAGTCCCGAATCATAGCAGTAACCTTCTATTGGTTGTAGGTATATGTAGCCTCCGCTTTGCCCCTGGCGCACCATGATCTATCAGTGCTGGTCTGGGGTCCTTAAACTCCTTTGTTTTGAGGTATCTGGGTTTTGAAGAGCAGGTATGCTAAAATTTTTCAAAAAATCCCTCTGACCGGCTGGTGGGTTGACAAATTCTTTGAAACTTGTGATTGATTAGCGTCGGCGAGATGATTCGGCTTCAAGAACAGAAACTTTCGGTGATTTTTTCCGGGCAAGAGGCCCCAAAAATCTTTTCTGGATGGCGGTGGCCAAGGCTGCTGCATAATCTCGGTTTACCCCAATTGCTAAAGACTCCCTGAAAAGGGTGTCTATTTAAAAGGGAGCAGGGGGCGCAGCTCTCCGGCGCTCATACTTTACGTAAAAACCCTATAGGTTTACAGGAGATTTCCATGCGATCCATCAAATATCTTGGTCTGTCTCAGGCTGCAGTATTCCTTCTTCTCTGTGGGTGCAGCGGCATCAGCCCTACGGCAAAGGTTTCGGTGCCCGACGTCCGGCTCCTGCCCAATATGAGCCAACAGATTACGCCGCTGACGCCCAAAGATTCCCGGTTCGAAATGTTGAACCCGGATTTGTCCGACCATCCAACCTGGCTGGCCGGGCAGGCGGTCACCACCGTGGTTAGTCCGGATCACAAGACTCTGTTGGTTCTGACGAGCGGGTACAACCGCCTCTACAACACCAAGACCCCCGTACCGCACTGGCCGGACTCCAATGAGTATGTGTTCATCTACGACATTTCGACGGCCACGCCGGTCAAGAAACAAGTCGTACAAATCCCCAATACCTACAACGGGATTGTCTTCGATCCCTCCGGCAAGGCTTTCTACGTGTCCGGCTGCAGCGATGACAACATCCACGTCGTTGCTCTGAACGCCACCGGTACCTGGGAGGAGCAACCGGGAACCGCGCTTGCCCTGGGCCACGGCATGGGCAATGGCCTGGTCGGGAAGGCTGACGTCGGAGCAGGCTCCATCAACCTTCAAGTCGGCGTGAAGCCTTGCGCCGCAGGCGTGGCAATCTCGAACGATGGCCAGACGCTGGTGGTGACGAATTACTACAACGACTCGATAACGGTGTTCAATGGAGGCCTGGGCAACTGGTTGAAGGCAAGGGAATGCGACCTGCGCCCCGGCAAGAGCCTCGCCTCGCCGAAGCCGGGCGTGCCGGGCGGCGAATATCCATTCTGGGTGGTTGTGAAGGGCAACGGAGCCAGCGCGACAGCATATGTGTCAAGCATTCGCGACCGCGAAATCGTCGCGGTGAACCTGAACGGGGCAACGTTGCCGGCGGTAACGGACCGTATCCGAGTGAAAGGCCAACCGAACAAGATGACGCTGAACGCGGCCCAGTCGCTCCTGTATGTCGTCGAAGACCAGTCGGATACTATTGACGTAATCGACACCACGAAAAACGTCATCGTCGAAACCATCCCGGTAATCGCTCCCGCGTCCGTACTGCCTGAAGCGCTGGCGCAATATACGGGCGCAAATTCCAACAGCGTGACGCTCTCGCCGGATGAGAAGCAACTCTACGTGACGAACGGCAATCTGAATTGCATCGCGGTGGTGGCGCTGGGCGCAACGAATAGCGGCGGCCGGGTAGTCGGTCTCATCCCGACCGGTTGGTACCCGAACTCCGTGAGCTTCAGTGGCGATGGCAACTGGGTGTACGTGGTCAATGGGAAGTCGCCGACGGGCGCGAATCCCGAATGGTGCTATGGCTATGGCCCGGCGGGGTACCCCAGTTGCTATCCGGCGAATCAGTATAACCCCCAGTTGATCAAAGCCGGCTTCCAGAGCTTCCCTCGCCCCGCCACGGCGCAGCTCGCGACGCTGACGGCGCAGGTAGCCTTTAACAACAGGTTCGCCCATACCCAGAGCGCCAACGACGCCGCGGTCATGGCGGCCGTGCGTCAGGGAGTCAAGCACGTCATCTTCATCATCAAGGAAAACCGGACTTACGACCAGATTCTGGGTGACCTGGAAATCGGCAATGGCGATCCTCATTTGGCTCAGTTTGGACAGGCGTGCACGCCGAATCAGCATCACCTGGCACGTAACTTCGTCACGCTCGACAACTTTTATGACACCGCAGAAGTCAGCAATGACGGCTGGGCGTGGACTACTTCGGCTCGCGCCCCCGACGTGGTGGAACGCCAATTCCCGGTGGCCTACGCGGGGCGCGGCCTCAGCTTGGATACCGAGGGTGTGAATCGCCGGGTGAATATTGCCTATGCGACCCTCGCCGAGCGCCGGGCCGCCAATCCCCTGACACCGGACGATCCGGATCTGTTGCCGGGCCAGACCGATGTGGCCGCGCCGGATGGACCGAACAATGAAGTGAATACCGGCTACTTATGGGACTCCGCGCTGCGCAATAAGCTCACGGTTCGCAACTATGGTTTCTTTGTGGACACGACCCGCTACGTACTCCCCGCCGGCTCCCCCAACGGCATTCCTCTGCTGCTCGACCCGCACGCAACCAAAACGACCGTGGCCTACCCGGCGAGTGCAGCCCTCGCCCCGTACACCGATCCGTACTTCCGCGGTTTCGACAACTCGTTTCCGGATTACTACCGTTACAAGGAGTGGGAGCGAGAGTTCGACACCAAATACGCCAAAGCTGGAGGAGAGGAACTTCCTTCCTTGAGCCTCGTTCGTTTCATGCACGATCACACAGGGAACTTCGGTACCGCGATTGCCGGCGTGAATACCCCGGAGCTGGATCAAGCCGATAACGACTACGCGGTCGGTTTGCTGGTTGAGAAGATCTCAAAAAGCAGGTACGCGAACGACACCCTGATCTTTGTCATTGAAGACGATTCGCAAGATGGCGGCGACCACGTCGATTCGCACCGCAGCATCGCGTTAGTCGCGGGCGCCTACGTGAAGCAAGGCGTGCTGGTCTCAACGCAGTACAACACCATCAACTTCCTGCGCACGATCGAAGAGGTACTGGGCCTCCCGCCGATGAACCTGAACGACGCACTCGCCAGGCCTATGGCTGACATCTTCAACACGACACCGAGCCCGTGGAGCTTTACCGCCACTCCTGCACCGATTCTCTACCGCACGGCACTGCCACTGCCCTCCAAGCCGGCCGGCCTGATCGTGCCCAAGCCAACGCACGACCTCAAGTACTGGGCACGCGTCACGGAGGGAATGGACTTCACGTCCGAAGACCGCTTTGATTTTGCGCGCTACAACCGCATTTTGTGGGAAGGGTTGATGGGCAACAAGCCCTATCCCGCAGCGCCGACCGGCATGGATATGCGCCAAAACCGCGCAGAGCTCCTGGCGCGTTACCACCGGCTCTATCTGAAGTGAAAAGCGGCGAGGCACACAAGGCTGATTTACTTGACGTATACGGTAGAAAGAATGCCACAACAGGGGAAACCGTTATGAGAAAACTCGCAGGGCAGAATGCCCAGCAAGATGTTGAATAACTGTTTCAGGTTAATAACCGTAAAAAAATGTGCTTATGGTTTAAGTCATTGAGGTAAGGGGCGGGGACCAACGACTTCCACTCCCAAAGCTACCGGTCATCCGCCCTGTCCCGGCGGTTTGCCGGTCAGACCGAACTTGGCCATGGTTTCGCTCCAGTAGCGGTTGGCTTCGTTCCTGAAGGCCTCCGGCCCGCCTGGAAATAGGTCTTGTCGCAACCCCGCCTGCACCTCCGGCGTCATCCGTCCCTGGCGGACGAGTTGCTCCCCAGCCTGGCGCACCAGGTTATAATACCAGACGAACGTCTCCTGATATTGTTCCTCGCTCAGGCTCTCACCCGCGGACCGCAGGATTTCCCCCAGGTAACGCCAGCCCAGCTTTTGGGCGAAAAACTGGAAATATTGCACCAGCGGCGCAAAATGGCCGAATTCCGGAAAGCCGCAGGGGGAGACCAGCAGCATGGCCCGGTCCCGGGGGTAACGGTCCGGGTGGCCGCTCTTACCCGGATGGTCGGGATCTGCCACCAGCCATGGTTCGAAGGAGGGCAGGGTGCGGTCAATGAAGTTCTTCAGCAGACCGGACATGTTATAGTGGTAAAGCGGGGTTCCGAAGACCAGCAGGTCGGCCTGCACAAACCTTTCCAAGACCGCGGCCATGTCATCTTGCTGCACACATTTTCCGGGGGTCTTAACCCAGCACAGGAAGCAGCCCAGACAAGGTTTGATCTGCAAATGGCCCAGATGCACCATTTCAGTGGTGGCGCCGGTGGCGCGCATGCCTTCCAACAGCGGGGCCAGGATATGATAGGTGCTGCTCCTTTCCTTGCGGGGTGAGCCATTGATGGCCATTACGTGCATGAACCTCTCCTGGGGTCAGGTTAGAGTGGATCTCAGAATGCTCTTGTGGCCGACATGATAGCATAAATTTCCCTGAGAAAACAATTAGGTGCGCCCGGAGAAGATGCGAAGCCCCATGCACATGCCACGTCTGGGGAAAGGTAACTCGATATCGGTCGAAAACTTGCAGTGATAAAGGCTATTCAAGGTGATAAGTCTCGGATCATAGCAGAAATCAAAGCATTGGTTGCCGACAGCACTGATCATAGTTCAGAGTATTACCCAACCTAATTAAGCTGATCCCCATGGCCCCTTTCCTATCTAATTATCAGTGCCGTTACTCCCAAAAGGGTCTACCACACCTTCGGGAAGAGGCACATCGAAAGCAAAAAGCACACCCGCGATCATCTCATAAAAGCCACATAACACCGCCATTTCCAGCACTCCTTGCAACCCCAAAGCCGCGGCCAGTTCGTCTTGCACTGCCGGGGGGATGGAGCGTCGTTCGAGCCCGCATTGGGCTGCAGCGAGAGCGGCTTGCTGCAGGTCTTCGAGGCCTGGCAGCGCGTGGTGAGTGCGAATCGCCTCGATCACGGCGGTGGAGACGCCGGCCTTCCTGGCCACCGGTTCGTGTTTGACCCATTCATATGCGGCTCCTAACTCTCTCGCCACCCAAAGGACCTCAATTATGGTGGGGGCCGCAATAGATGATCACTTGCCAATATATTCACTTTTCAAAGGCGTGAATCCCCCCCTTCTCCTGGTGTTTAGGAATTTCGGGAGTGAACCAAAAGGGCTTGCGGCCGCGGGTCTGCTTGACGCTGCCGAGACGTCGTTGGCGTTGGGCTATTTATCTAGCAGATTCAGGGTCATACGTAGACAGAGAGCAGGTTTTGCTTGACAAACTCGGGATTGCGGTTAAAATTCCCGTAACGTAAAAATATCAATCTAAAGTTCTTGGGCCTTTTGGGGGCCGATACTCTCCTGCTTCCTTGTTTCTCTAAAGAAACTCTGATTCCCGGGCACCCCGTTACTTCACCCCATTAAAGGCAAGCCGTTTCACCCCAGGAAAAAGAATAATACGGCGGTGAGGTGCGTCCTGCCCTAAGGATGTGCCGCCAGTATCATTATCAACCCTAAAAGAAAGGCGCCCATGGCAAAACGCATAATCTTTGGCATCTTGATAAATCTGGTCTTAATCCTCCCATCCAGTCTGACTCAGGCAGTCTCTCCCCCCAGGTCGGGGGCTCTCCCCGCACCCTCCATCTGGGAAACGAATGAACTGCCGCCGCTTTTATCCCGGCGGTATAACTGCTTTGAGCCGGCCAGTCTTCCGGATCGGCTCTGTGAACAGGCGCATCATTATCTCAAAACCCCTTATCGGTGGGGGGGTTCCTTGCAGACCGGCAAGAGCACCGATTGCTCGGGATTTGTGCAGTATCTCTTCCGCCAAGCCGATATTCACCTGCCTCGAGCCAGCGCCGAGCAGGCCCAACTGGGCAAGGTGGCGGCCCGTTCCATGGATTTTTCCAGGCTGCTGCCCGGCGATCTCCTCTTTTTCCACGATGGCGGGCACCATATCGGCCATGAGGGCATCTACCTGGGGGAGGGCAAAATGATCCATGCCGCCAGCCATAGCCGGGGAGTAACGGTGTCCGACTTGCGCCAGCCCTATTACCAGCGCAACTTTGTGGTGGCCAAACGCCTCTTCACGGCCCCTAAACCTTACCAGGCCTCAGTCGCGCCAACCCCGGCTGGGCCGGCGATCAATTGACCCGGCAGCCGCGGCCCGCCTGAATAATCGGGGCTACCAGAGAAATTCTGCCGCCATTTTTATTCGAGGCGTTGGCAGGGGAGGGTGCCGGAACCGGAAGAAAGGACCAGAAATTGCGGTAATTGGCTGGGATCGTTCAACTCTTCCCAAGGATAACTTCATGCAAGACCTTGCCCAGGTCCGGCACCCTAAAGGGCTTGGCGATGATGCCGCGGAAGCCGTATCTTTCAAACTCGGCCATGATCGGGTCTTCGGAGTAGCCACTGGAAACTATGGCCTTGACCCCGGGATCGATCTTCCGAAGCTGTGCCATGGTCTCTTTTCCGCCCAGGCCGCCGGGAATGGTGAGATCGAGAATCACCGCGGCAAAGACCTCTCCCGATTTTTGGGCCTGGGTGAACAAGGCGATGGCTTCGTCGCCGTCCCTGACAAACTCCGCCTCATAGCCCAGGTGCCTCAGCATTTTATCTAAAACTTGCCGCACCATAACCTCATCATCCATCACCAGGATCTTGCCCTTGCCGGAGCACAAACCTTTGTCCTCTTCCGGCTGAGGGAGCATTTTTTTAACGGAAGCCGGCAGATAGACCTGAAAAACTGTGCCCGCCCCTAATTTTGACGCCACCGCGATATGGCCCTGGTGATTTTTCACAATGGAATAAGACGTGGCCAGGCCCAGGCCGCTGCCCTTTTGTTTGGTGGTAAAGTAGGGGTCAAAGATTTTGGTGAGATAGTCTGCCGGCATGCCCCCCCCTTGATCTTCCACGGAGATTTTTACATATCTTCCCGGGGCCAGGGGTAGATTGCTCCCCGCCTCGACCGCCAGATTTTCGCCTTGAACCTTAATGGTGCCGCCAGTGGGCATGGCTTGAATGGCATTAATCATCAGATTTTGAAAAACCTGGCTGATCTGGCCCGGGTCAGCTTCCACCAGCCAGAGATGGTCCGGGAAGCGAAAGGCGCTCTTGACCTGGGAGCCTCTACAGGTAAAAGAGGCGGATTCGGTGATGATTTTTTCCACCGAAACCAGTTTCTTCACCGGCGCCCCGCCCTTGGCAAAGGTCAGTAATTGCTGGGCCAATTTCTGGGCTTGCAAGCAGGCCTGTTCCGCCGCGGACAATCTCTCCCGGCTGCGGTCCGTATTATGAAGTTCCAACCCGGCCAGGCCGATGTTACCCAGGATGGCAGTGAGGATATTGTTGAAGTCGTGGGCAATGCCCCCCGCCAGGGTAGCCAGGGACTCCAGGTTGCTCAACCGCAGTCGCTCTTCTTGGGCCCGCTTGATCTCGGTGACATCGCGCGCATGTTCAATGACTCCCTCTACCTGGCCCGAGGTGCGGTTGATCAGCGGAAAGGACTGAATTTCAATAAACCTCTCGGGAGCGTTAGCTGGATTTCTGATTATCCGACAGACTTTACCTGTCAGCAGGGTTTCCCGGGTCGGACAGACTTCACAGGGTACACTGCGATTATGATACACCTCATAACACTTCCGCCCCACCATCGGCTGAGGATAACCAAATTGTTCCATGCCCGGGTTGATCCGGACAATGTTCAGGTCCGAGTCCAGGACGCTCAAGCCATCCTGGATACAGTTGAACATATCCGTCAGAAATTCTTCACTATGCCGCAACCCTTCTTCGGCCCGGAACCGGGCGCTGACGTCCCGGAAACTCCAGACCCGGCCCACGATCCGGGTATCCAGATACTGCGGGATGGAATAGAGCTCAAAAACCCGGCCATCCTTAAAATGGAGAATATCGAAGCTCTCCGCGGTCGGCTGGGCAGCAAAAAGCTCCCTAACCTTCGCCAGGAATTCTTCCGTATCTGTCAGTTGATCCGAGACAAAAGCCAGGGCCTGGTCACAATCCCCGGACGCGTAAATTTCCTCCGGGAGACGCCACATCTCTTTGAACTTACGGTTGCCGATGACCATCCGCCCCTGCCGATTTACCACCAGGATGCCGTCGGCGGTGGACTCGAGGGTGGCCCTGGAGAGGGACAGGGCTTCTTCCAGGGAGGTCTGGGCCTGCTGGCGTTGGGCGACTTCGCCCAGCAAGGCGGCATTCGAGGCCGCCAGCTCAGCCGTGCGCTCCTGAACGCGGCCCTCCAACCCGGCGTAGGCTTTATTCAGGGCCTCTTCGGCTTGCTCACGTTCAATATTGCGCCTTTCCAACAGCGCCGCCATATCATCGAAGGATCGGGCCAGGCGTCCCAATTCATCGGGGCCGTGGGGCAGACCCGTCCGGGCCTCCATCTCGCCATTGCCGAACCGCTGAGTGGCCTCGACCAGCCGGTTGACGGGCCGGATGAGAGCCAGATTCCCGAAGACCCAGGCCAGAGATATGGCCAGCAGGACGGTGATCCCGAGGATCGCCAGGTTCCTCAGCATGTCGAGATTGGCGGCGTGGAGAATCCGGTCTTTGGGCAGGCCAACGGTCATATACAGATAAGGGGGCAGATCTTTCTTGAGGCGCAACTGCTTGAAGGCGACAATGCGAGCGATGCCATCCGGACCCTTCCCTTCAAACAACCCTTCTTCAGCCTGGCCCGAGATGGGGTCAAAGTAACCCTGGGAGACGCGGCCGCCGATCGCGGTGGCCTCATGCTCAGGCAAACGATACAGACGTCGCCCTTGATGATCCGTAAAAATCACCGCGGAGCCTGCCGGCAGATTGACCGTGGCAATGAAACGGCTAAATTCGTTGAGATTGAGGCCCGCGATTAAGATGGCCACCAGCTTTTTTTGCGCATCCAGGACCGGAAAGGTGAAATTGAGCGAGTTGACTTTGCTGACCCTGCCGACGATGTATTCTCCCACCGAAAAATCGAGAGTTCGGATGGCATCCTGGATGTGTTTCCGATCGGAGAGATTCACGCCGGGTTGGAAGGGCTCGGAAGACGCGAAGAGGTTGCCATCCGGGGTTACCGCACTTATGGTCGAGTAAAAGGGATAGCGCTGCTGTAATTCCTCGAAAAGTTCGTTGCAGGCCGGGGCGTTTAAGCTCTGCACCTGGCGCAACTGGGCCAGGACGCTGAGCATGGTCTTGGTGGAGCTGGCAATCTGGTCCTGCTGGGCCGCCAGGCTCCGGGCCAGGAGGAAGGCATTATGTTGCGCCTTCAGGATGGCATCGCGCCGCTGGTTGAGGCCGGAGGCGACAATGATCCCCAAGGCGGGCAGGAAGATGACCAGCAACAGCAGGAGTAACTTTTGGCGGATAGACCAGGAGGTCAGGATTCTCTGCAAGTTCATATACCAGTTAACCCCGTATGGTGGGGTGATTGGCTATCGCGGTCTTTTGGTCAAAAAAATTCGAACTTTCCAGGGGCCTATCGGAGCAAAAATTGGATATTTTAATCTCATCGATTGCCAGCATAAATTTAATCGCCTCGCCTGATTAGGGGACCGCAATTATTGCGCCGCATGACCATCCTTAATGGAGTATATCGACTTCTTTGTCAAATAAATTTACTGCCAAATGCCGAAAACTAACTGATATTTAAAACCCGGCTCGCCTTTTCCCGGTGTCTGGGAATCGCGGGGTTGAACCAGAAGAGATTGCGGCCGCGGGTCAAGTTGACGTCGTCGATGGGGTGCCAGCGGCCTTTGCGCAGGAAGGCGGCCCGGTAGCCGAAATCCTGCAGAAATGACTGGATGGCCGCCTTGGAGGCGCCGGCGGCCACGAGGTTCTTCTCTTCCATTTCCACCAGCAATAAGGGGCGGGATGCCGTCAGGAGGCCCGCCGCCCCTTGCAGGGCCGCCAGTTCCGCTCCTTCCACGTCCAACTTGAGAAAGTCCGGCGGCCGCAAGCCTTCCTGTTTGAGCCAGCCATCCAGGGCCACGGTGCGGCAGATCTCGCCCGCGGCGGCCCCGGCCGCGGCGCTGAACAGGCTGGCGCTGCTGTCGGCGATGCCGTCGGCGCGGTAGAGCGTGGCTTCACCTTCAGCCTCGGCCACCGCCAGATTGAAAATCCGGATATGCTTATAGGGATTGAGAGAAACGTTTTCCGTCAGGCGTTCCAGGGCCGCGGCCCCGGGCTCGAAGGCCACGACCTCCCCGGGTTCGCCCACCGCCGCCGCGGCCACCAGAGAAAAATAGCCGACGTTGGCGCCCACGTCCCAGAAGACCTCCCCCGGGTCCAGCAGACGGGCCACCAGGGCGGCTTCGTAGCGCTCGTGGTAATGCCCGAAAAAATAAACCTTGCGCTGTTCGGCGTCCTCCAGATCCAGGCGCATGCGGAAGCCCTGATCCAGGGTCACGGTGAGCAGACGCTCGCCTGGCATCAGGTGCGAGTGCAGCTTTTCGTAAAAATATGACTTGCCATCCCGGAGGGGGAATTTGCTCAGGTACCAGCGGCAGAGGGCCCGGCCCCAGGATTTGAGTTTACTATCAAGCCTTTCCGGCACGAAGTTGGACTCCCAGCCCATCGGGGCTATAATTCTG
>JBIOJX010000019.1:0-19229 GCA_044451265.1 Desulfobaccales bacterium | reverse complement strand
GAATGGTGCGCCGCCTAACGTAAGCTCTGCAGCGCCATCGATTTCATTTATTATTTGATTTGATAATTCTAATATATTTTTTAAACTATCAAGTTTGAAATTAGTGGAATATGTTAAAAAAATATAATCTCCATCATCATCATAACTAAGAAGTTCAAGATCATTTAATTCATTTTCCCGCTCTGCTATGATATCCCGCTTCGTTTCCATCCATAATTTAAATCAGATGGAACCGTCCCAATATTTCCTTCTTCCTGAATCCTCAAAAATAATTTTAACAGTTTATGGGTCAATTCTAATAAGTTGTAATGGCATGCTGTCAAGATATATTACACCTTCTTCGACGCGATCGCAAATGTCAAATCTAATACCGATTGGTAGTTCATTACTATTTTTATTTATTAGTAAAGAATGCGGAGTAATAAAACTTTCACCATCGTCAGTTTCCAACTCTTCGCCATCAATTTTAATGGAAATTATTTCATCGCCATCTTTTATTATTTGGATGCCCATACTCATTACCTTTAAATAATTAGCAATTTATTTTTAAGGCCTCGTAAGCCGCCCGGGACATAACTTCCAAAGGCGCGGGCCGGCCGGTCCAGAGCTCGAACTGCGCCGTGGCCTGGTGGATGAGCATCTGCAGGCCGTCGAGGGTGGCGGCGCCGCGAGCCTTGGCCTCCCGCAGGAGCCGGGTTTCCAAAGGTTGATAAACGATGTCCATCACCAAGTGGTAGCGGCCCAGCAGGTCCGGGTTGATGGGAATATCATCCGCCTTGGGCTCCATACCCACCGGGGTGGCGTTCACCAGGATGGCGGCCGGGCATTGGGCTACGGTGTCCAGGGGGATGTCTTCGACCTGGAGGTCCCGCGCCAGGGCCGCGGCCCGGGTTCCGTCCAGGTCGGTGAGGGTGACCCGGCCGCCTTCTTGCAGGATGCCGAAGCCAATGGCCCGGGCGGCGCCGCCGGCCCCCAGGAGGAGGACGTGTTCTCCGGCCAGCTTGGTTTTGGCTTTCAAGGCGTGTAAGGCCCCCAGCCAGTCGGTGTTGTAGCCGACGAGACGCCCATCCCGGTTGACTACGGTGTTCACGGCGCCAACGCGGGTCGCCTGGGGGTCCAGTTCATCGAGCCGGGGGATGATCTCTTCTTTAAAGGGGATGGTGACGCTCACCCCCCGGATGTCCAGACCCCGGAGGCCGGCCACCGCCTGGGCCAGGTCGGTCACCGGAAAGGCCACGTAGACCGCGTTGAGCCCCAGTTCCCGGAAGGCGGCGTTGTGCATGGCCGGGCTCAGTGAGTGGGTCACCGGGCGGCCCAGGATGCCGTAGATTTTGGTGTGGCCGTTGATGATCATAGTAGTCAGTAGCCAGTAGTCAGTTGTCAGTAAAACCAAGTCATAGGACTGGTCGTGCCCGGTTAATGGCTATCAGCTTTCAGCGGTCAGCTTTCAGCAAAAAACCGGATTTAGACAGCGAGTATCATTATGATTGTCATTCTGAGCGTAGCGAAGAATCTTGAATTTGAGATTCTTCGGTCGCTGCGCTCCCTCAGAATGACAGCACAGGCGAGACGCCTGTGCCACCAATGCTTTGCATCTTCATTTGGAATTACGCAGGCTAAAGCCTGCGGCTACATTGTCTTTGCCTTAGCTGATAGCTGACCGCTGACAGCTATCTTTTCAGCGTGTTCCACAGGCGCTTCACCTCATTCACCGTGAGCTGGCCCGGGGCCGAGACCCCTTTCTTGGTGAAGGGTGCGAAGGTCAAAAAGCTCCCCAGTAGGGGCGCGGTGATGCGGGACCACTTGCCCGCCGGGCCCATGCAAAAGGCGATGATCTCCCGGCCCGCCGCCTGCGCCTTAGGAATCAGGGACAGGAGCCGCAGGTTGTCCTCCGGTTGCCGGGCCAGGGCCACCATTTTAATGACGTCGGCCTCCTGGGCCAGCATTTTTTGGAAGGTGGCTTCCAACCCGGCAGTATCAGGAGTCCCGGAAAAGTCGTGCCAGGAAAGAATAATCTTGGCCTCGCCCTTTCGCTGCCACAGGTCCCGGCGCCAGGCGGGGTCCGCGGCCAGTTCCAGGTCCAGAAAGTCGGCCCCCAGGGCCAGGGCCTCTTCCAGCAGGGCGCGGCGCTCCGCTTCGCCGCCGGACCAGTGGCCGCCTTCGGCCGCCAGCCGGTTGGTGGCGATGACCGGTCCGGGATGGGTCCGGAACAGCCTGGTTAAATCGGGCTGCTCCAGGTAATCCAGCCGCAGTTCGGTCCACAGGCCTTTGCGGGCGGCCCGGAGATATTTGGACCGGGCGCGGTTGCTGTTGGCTTCCACCACCGGGACGCAGATGCGTAAGGACGGTTTTCGGTTTTCTGTTTTCGGCTTTCTGTGGTCGGGCATGGGCTATTCGAGATGGTGGGGCAGGCCTCTGTGTCTGCCCGAAATATCTGTAATGGCGGGCACGGAGGCCCGCCCCACCAGTTACAAAAAATTACAAAAAATATAAAACCGTCAACTGAGATTTTCTACCCCTGCCGCCCGGGGAAAAGAGCCCAGCAGCTTGAAGTGGGCGCTGATATTTCTGACTTCCTCCAGGGCCGCGGCCACGGTGGGGTCGGTCTGGTGGCCGTCCAGGTCCACGAAGAAGAGGTAGCGCCAGTTCTCGTTTTTGGCCGGCCGGGACACGATGCGAGTCATGTTGAGGTCCCGGTCCGCCAGGGGCTTCAGGGTTTTGTACAACGCCCCGGGGATGTTGTCCACCGCAAAGAGGATGGCGGTCTTGTCCCGGCCGGTGGGGCCGGGGGCGTCCGGGCCGATGACGAAGAAGTGGGTGACGTTGCCCGGTTGGTCTTCGATGCGGGATTCCACCACCCGCAGATCATAAAGGGGCGCGGCAAAGGAACTGGCGATGGCCGCGGCGTTGGGGTTCTTGGCCGCCTTTTGGGCCGCCACCCCGGTGGAGGCCACCTCAATGATGGGGATATCGGGCAGATGGGCGCTCAGCCAGCCGCGGCACTGGGCATAAGGCTGGGGGTGGGTATAGATCACCTCGATATCGGCCCGCTGCCCGGATTTGTTCACCAGGTCGTGGGAGACCTCCAGATAGAGCTCGCCGCAGATCTTCACGGAGGTGTCGGCGAACAGGTCCAGGGAGATATTGACGATGCCCTCGGTGGAGTTTTCGATGGGCACCACACCGTACTGGTACTTGCCCTTTTCGACCTCGCTGAAGACCTCCTGGATGGTGGCCAGGGGGCCGTAGCGGGTGGCCCGACCGAATTTTTTCAGAGCCGCCAGGTGGGAGAAGGTGGCCTCCGGCCCCAGGAAGGCCACGCCGAAGGGGATCTGGACCTCCCGGGCGGCCGAGATGATCTCCCGGAAGATGTTGCGCAGGGCGGCCTGGCTTAGGGGGCCGGGGTTGAGGTGCATGAGGTGCGCCAGGACCTCCTCCTCCCGCTGGAAGTCCAGGGTGCCCCGCCCCTCCAGATTCTTGAGGCGGCCGATGGTCTGGGCCAGGGTCTGGCGGCGGTTCAGCAGGGCCAGCAACTTTTGGTCCAGGGCGTCGATCTCTTGCCGGATGGCTTCTTTTTCGGTCATGGCTCACTTCTCAACGATGGTTTCCTGAATCTTGTGGCCGAAGTGACGCCCGGTCTCTTCCAGGGCCACGACGACCTCGTCTCCGGGTTGGAGACTGACGATGGAGACCGCCTCACCATTGGGCCGGGTGAGGCGGATGGTTTCGGCGTTTTGCAGGATGGCGGCGATTTCCTGGCCCCCGGCTTCGGCGGCCACCAGCATCAGGGGGCGGCGCTCCACCTTAACCCGGCCCACCACCGCCGGCCGGGTGCGGCCCTGATAATCCACCACCAGCACTTCATCGCCGGCGGCCAACTCGCCCAGATACCGGGTCTTGTCGCCGGGGACCCGGATATAGGCGTGCACCGGGCCGGCGTTGACCCGGAAGGGGCGGGGGGCGACATAGGGGTTCTCCAGCGATTCGGCGTGCACCAGGAAGAGGCCGCCGGAGGAGTTGCCCACCAACATGCCTTCGCCCAGGCTCATATTGGCGCAGGTGTCGACGCAGACGCGGTCACCCATCCCCAGGGACTTGATGCGGCTGATGCGGGCCGTGGTCAGCGGCACCGGCGGTGAGGCCTCTTGCACTAGCCGGGCGATTTGCTTGATCAGGCCGGCGTCGGTGGCGGCCACCACCAGGCCGTCGACACCCTTTTCCAGGACGCCCAGGGCTGCCGCGGCCGCATCCAGGTCGCCCACCTCCACGAAGATGTTGCCGCTTTGCGCCACCAGGTTTTCCAGGGGGATGATGGTCCAGTCCGGGGTCCGCACCACCACCGGCCCCCGGCGGGCCAGGCGGATGACCTCGGCCTCGTCGGCGGTGCTGAGAATGGTGACTTCGTGCAGGTCTTGGCCCGGCGCCAGATCGCCGTCCGGGGCAATGACCCGGACCAGCCCCAGGGCCTTGACGTCCTGAACCCGGCCTTCAGGCACCCAGACGGCGTCGGCTCCGGACTCGAGGGCGGTGGTAACCAGCTGCTTATCCCAGGGGTCCACTTTAACCCAGATTTGCTTCATTTCAGGTTCCCCTAATGCCAGTTCGTCATCAAACTCCTATCTTCCGAAAGGGCGAATACAAGATTCGCCCCTACCCTTGCAGGAACGACAGGGCTTCTTCCACGCCGGCGTTCTCGTGCACCAGCAGACTGATGGCCCCCACCATGCGGCTGGGGGCCCGGTGCTGGAAGACATTGCGGCCGATGGAGACCCCGGCGCCGCCGGCGTCGATGGCGCCTTTGACCATCTCCAGGATATCCCGGTCGGAGTTCATCTTGGGGCCGCCGGCGATGACCACCGGCACCGGGCAGCCGGACACCACCTTGCGGAAGGACTCCATCGAGCCGGTGTAGGAGACCTTGACGATATCGGCGCCCAGCTCCGCGCCCAGCCGGGCTACGTGCATGATCACCTTGGGGTCATATTCGTCTTTGATCTTCTCGCCC
Organism: Desulfobaccales bacterium; assembly: GCA_044451265.1. Taxonomy (GTDB): domain Bacteria; phylum Desulfobacterota; class Desulfobaccia; order Desulfobaccales; family 0-14-0-80-60-11; genus JAPLJC01. The sequence goes on along the minus strand of JBIOJX010000019.1, from coordinate 14,224 downwards.
CGGGGGTACATCATGGCCAGCAGCGGGATGCCCCATTCCCGGGCCTGGCGAGCCACCATGCCCAGGTCGGCCAGCATCTCCCGTTCGGTTTCATCGCCGACATTGACGTGGATGGAGACGGCGTCCGCTCCCAGTTGGAGGGCCTCTTCCACGGTGCAGATCAAGGTCTTGGCATTGGGATAGGGCGACAGGCTGGTGGAGCCCGAAAGGTGAATGACGAGGCCCACGTCTTTGCCCCGGCGGCGATGGCCGCTGGTCACCAGGCCCTTGTGAATGACGATGGCGTTGGCCCCGCCGGAAGCTACGGCGTTGACCGTGGTCTTCATGTCGATGAGGCCGTCGATGGGACCCACCGTCACCCCGTGGTCCATGGGGACGATGACGGTGCGGCCGGTGTCCCGGTTCATGATGCGTTCCAGGCGAATCTGTTTGCCAACCATTTTCGGTCTCCTCCCGCGGCAGCCACTCGATTTCGGGTACGACCTACAGCCAACAAAAAAGCCGTGGTCGCCTGGGCGCCACGGCTTTTAAAAGTTTTCTGAGTTAAGGCCTACATTCTTTTAAAAGTCGAGGCGCACTCCGGGCCCGGATAATAATAAAAGCTAAAATAAAAGTACCGGGGCCAGCTAGGCATCTTTTAGTTTCCTCGACCTCAAATCAGCCTAAAATATTCCCTGGCCCGTGTCAATAAAAAAACTTTTTGGATATAATTTTTAATTAATTTCCGGACGAAGAACCACCTTTCAAAAGCTCGACCGGCAGTTCTGGGTGAACCTCGAGTAAAGAAGGGCGTACATGGAAGAATGGCTAGATAAACGTATTTTCTCCTGGATCATTGACCGAAAGGACATAATTATCAAGGTTAATGATAATTTCCTGGATTTCGCCCTGGAAAACGGGGCGCCACAGCTAACCGGGGAAGCGATGATTAACCGGCCGCTGTGGTCGTTTATCGCCGGTATGGAAACTGTTCAATTATATCTGTTGATACTGGAGAAGGTGCGCAAGCAAGGCTCGCGCCTTTCCTATCCCTTTCGCTGCGACTCCCCGGAGTGCCGCCGATTCTTAGAGCTTCAAGTCTCCCCTCTTCAAGCAGATTGCGTCAATTTTTCGAGTAGAATTTTGCGGGTGGAATTTCGGGAACCCGTTAAGCTGCTGGAGCCTGTAATAAGATCCGATCAATTTCTGCGAATTTGTAGCTGGTGTAAAAAGATCTATTGCATGGGGCAATGGCTTGAAATTGAAATGGCTGTTAAAATACTCGATCTGTTTGCCGAAGTGGAGCTGCCGAGGCTTACCCATGGGATTTGTGATCCTTGCTTCGAACTTGTGCGGAAGAGTTTGACCTCGACATGAAGAAGTTAGGGTATTTGAGTTAAATTCTCCTAAGGAGCCCTCATGCCTCGCATTGACGATTATAAAGCGGCCATCGCCCTGGCCGCAGCCGAACTGCAGCAGATTAATCCCAAGCGGCTGGAGAACCGCACCAGGTGCGAATATTTTTATGCAGACGGCCGGGAAGGGTTGCTGGTGCCCTATTTCGGCCAGAACCGCCGGGTCGGTTGGCCGGAAATTAGCGTGACTCCGACGGCGGGTGAGGCCCAGGTCCCCCTAACCGAGCAGATCCTCATCTTGCACTATCTGAACCGCTGCACCGGGGAGCCTTTGAGCGGCCACAGCATCGATTTCCGGGAGGTGCCGGACGGCGGCGGCTTCTACTGGTCCGCCTTTGTCGCCCGGGCCAAGAAGCCGCTCCTGGAAACCTTCGGGCCGGACCTGGGGCTTTACCTGAAAGTGGCCCAAAGCCTCGGGGGCGAACCCCAAAGCCTGGGGGACGCCGCGGCCCGGTTCCCGGCCTTTCCCCTGGTGCCGGTGACCCACGTCTTGTGGGGCGGGGATGAGGAGTTCCCGCCGGAGGCCAACATCCTCTTCGACCAGACCATCTCCCAGCACCTGTCCACCGAGGACATCGCCGCCCTGGCCGGGGCCTCGGTCTACCGGCTGATGGCCGTGGCCTACAAGATGCGTCAGGGTATTTGACCTAGCCTGTAGGGGCGGCTCGCGAGCCGCCCCTACAGCGCGGAAATCACCCCTCCCCCCTTGCAAAAACCCAAAAAATCCTTATAATTAATTTTAGGGGGCGTAACGGCTTCGACGTAAATAGGGAACTGTGAGTTGCATGCCGAGGTCCTGTCCGCTCGTAAAACGGGTAGGAAACGCACAAGTGCCGACAACTACGGCTACGCTTTAGCGGCTTAACGCTAACGGCTTGGGTCTTTCGCCGGGAGAGGACCCAAGACGACGATTTTCCGGCAAAGCTGCCGATCAGGCCCACGGGTCGGTGGACGAAAACTTAGCGGGCTAGCTCAAAAGAATTCTGCCGCTGGAAGTCTTTCCGGGCGAAACTAAAACATCGGCTACGCATGTAGAAGCTTCCAGGGACTATTGGCGGACGGGGGTTCGACTCCCCCCGCCTCCACCAATTTAGATTAATGATTTCAACAAGATAGGGGCCTTTGAGGCCCCTTTTTTTGTGTCCCCGGACTGTCCCCAGCCGAAAACCGACCTCATGTAATGCCCCAGGTTGAACGATCACCCCGGACCCCTGCCATTATACCCTTGACCAATTTACGAGCTTGGAAGGTTGCCCCGCCACAGTTGGAATTTGGGGGAAGATTTCGGGGAGGCATGACGCCCTTGAAAGCTCCATGGGGAACATTTAATTATCGAAAAAAAAATCAACTGCTGGACCTTTTAAACTATCCAATGCACTCCTATCCTGTGCCCAATCAAAATATTTTTTAAACCAAAGAACCTTCTTCAACTCCTTTTCAGGCAGGCGGTCAATCTCATTCTTTAGATGCTCATTTATCTTTTTACAAAGATCACGAATATCGGCCGGTGGTTCCGTTTCACAATCCATAATGAACCGCAAGACCCGGAGAATATGAACATAATAGCATCCATCATCATCCTTGCGGATAAATCTGGCAAAGAATTTCCCCAGCGAGCCTTGAAGCCCGAAGGTAACAACGTCCGGATTCAGGATTATCCTGGGCTGCTGGGCTATATATTTTTCCATATTAACGGCCTCATTCATGGCCGGGCCAAAGGTCGCATCTTCATCATTATAGATTAGACCCCTGGTGATCCCGCCACGGCAGAGCAGTTTCTTTTGAAAAAGGTTAAAGCCGATTACTGAAGCATGATGAACAAGATGAAAGAGGCCCTTCTCTGTTGGCAGAGTTGTGATCGCGACGCAATCGGAAAAGGCTGTCATGCGATGGCCGGAGTCTGAAATATCGCCTATTTGAGTAAAAACAATTATATCCTTTCCCACAGGAATCGGCACTTTGAGGGCTTCTTTGATTTCAGCCGGGGTAATTGATGGGGAAGGTTCTACCGATTGGTCGATAAGATCCTCAAAACCCAAGATGTCAATGTATGCTACAAACCTTTCCTCATAATCCATTTCAGCCCCTTTAGAATCATTTTTCCTTAATCCCTTTTATCACGAAGCGCAATGTTCGGAAAGATCGCTTCAGAGGCGCTGGCAGTAGGAAAGCTAAGGCTGGCTTGGTTAAGAGCCATATAAAAGGGAGCCCTTGAGACGGCTCACAGAGTGAAACAGGTATGCGGCCAAGTCATCCGCTATGCCATAGCCACCGGCCGGGCCGAGCGCTATCCGTCCGGGGATCTGCGCGGTGCTATCCCCCCGCCCTCTGGTAAGCACATGGCAACCATCACTGACCCGAAGGAAATCGCCGGATTGCTGCGCTCCATTGACGATTACCGGGGTGGTATCGTGACCCGTTGCGCCCTGCAATTGGCGCCCTTGGTTTTTGTCCGGCAGGCGTCCCCCGACGGATCATTTTAGGAAACAAAAACCTGAAATTTCTGGCATTCGAAAAAAATTAACAATTTTTTCCAAAAAAATATAATAAGATTCTTGACAAACTTTAGCGTTATCCTTACTATAAAACCGTACAAAGAAAGTCAAGCCCGTCGGAAGGCGGGGATTGAATGGGTCTCAAGGAAGAGGCTGGGTTGCCTGAAACGGGCGATCCGGCTTTTTTTATTCGAACTGTGGGTAAATGGTTTTTTTTACCTATGGATAAAATAAACCTGTGATTTTAATTTTTTAAGTAATTCAGTAAAGCCAAACCCACCGTGAGGTGGGGACGGAAAGCCACGGGTCTTATGAAGACAGCCGGGTTGCCTGGTAATAAGGTGACCCGGCTTTTTTTATTGTCCAGTCCCTACTTATAGGAGGAATTCACGGCGACTAATAAACCGACGGTAGTAGCGCTCTAATTATGAAAAGAGGAATTTTCTCCTCAAAGCCATCTATGGATTGGAGCTGAGGAGGGGGAGCCGTGTTATATAAGTGCATTTGGCCGAGATGTAATGAAGTTTGGGGTACGCCTGACCCTGGGGTTAGCGGTTACAGTCATGGGTTATGTATTCCACACGCAAGGCTGGCCTTTGCGTCTACTTTCCGTAGGCAGCAAATTAGGGAAGGAAACCCCGACTGCTACCTAAGGTGTTTTGGGTACTGTCACCAACCTTGGTGCACCTTCTATCCCATCTGCCCAATAGACAATCCTGGGCCGGAACAGATGGAAGAATTACAGGTTAGGCTTGAAGCGCGTAGGCGATCAATTGACTTGGGCAACGGGAGTGATTGCCTCTCTCAGCTACCTGAGAGAATCTGACAACATTCGAATGACCACGGGCCGGCACTGGCCGGTAATGAGGGGCCAGAGGAAAGGCGGGGTTAACGGACACTCGCCCATGGCACCTCCGGGGGTGTTAATTGGCTCTTGCAGTTAAAAGCGTTATGTGAGAATAGCGGCTACCGTAGATGAGGCATGAATATTGCTATCTCGAAAGGCAAAAAAATGGAGAGATAATATATGCCAATTTATGAGTACCATTGTATCAACTGCGAGGGCTGGGATGATACTGCCCTCTGTGCCCGGTGTAGTGGCTCGATGATCCGTTTGAACGAATTTGTATATTGGCCTAATTTTAAGATCGTTTTAAGGAAGCCTTCAGAAGAATCCATTGGCCAAGACTTACATCGTTTGGAGAACTGTCATGACTAAGGAGAATCACACCCCCACTCCCTCCCAATCAGGACCTTAAATTCTCTGTCCTGAAACGCAAAGAAACCTCGATTGCTGCAATATAACTCGCCAAACTCAACGCTTATCGTTGCGATGGAAAAACTCCAGATATGATCTGGATAGTAGGTCTGATCTGATTATAAAGAAGATCGACTGCCTAAGCCTTGACCATGGCACCTTTTACTAAGGCTCCAGCACCACCTTCAAGGATTCCTTGGCCTCGGCGACGATTTTAAAGCCTTGTTGGATTTGGGAGAGCGGTAGGGTCTGGGTGATGGTGTCTTTGACGTTGATCTTTTTAGCGGCAATGAGGGCCAGGGCGGCGGCCAGATCGGCCGGGGCGGCGCCGTAGGAGGTGGTCACGGTGAGTTCATTGCGCCAAAAGTCGGGGATGGGGATAGCAATATCCCGGTTGGGGATGGCAAAAAAGAGGATGATTCCTTTCTTCTCAATACATGTAAAGGCCTGCGCCACCGCGGGGTAAGCCCCGGTGCAGACGATAACCCGCTCACACTTGAGATTCAGGTCCTGATCGCCGCGCCGCACCTCATCGGCGCCGAACTCCTTGGCCTTCTTTAAGCGATACTCATTAATATCGGTGGCAATGACCCGGGCGCCGCTCAACTTGGCTATCTGGATGTTCAGGATGCCGGAGATGCCGCAGCCCAGGATCAAGACGGTGTGGTGCGGCCGGAGATCAATCAGCCCCAGGCCCCGCACCGAGCAGGCCAGGGGCTCGATCATGGTGCCTTCGAGATAGGACACCTGCTCCGGCAGGACATAGACCCCGTAATCCACGTTAATCTTGGGCACCCGGACATATTCACTATAGCCGCCGGGATCATAATTGCCGGAATGCAAAGTATCGCACGCCGTATGATTGTCTTCCCGGCAAAATTTGCAGTCATTGCACGGCACATGATGGCTGACAAAAACCCGCTGGCCGACGCGGTACTTCTCCGATTTGGACTCGATGATCTCGCCGGCGATCTCATGGCCCAGAATCCGGGGCGCCTTGGGCAGCCGGTACCATTCCATGACATCGGTGCCGCAGATGCCGCTGGCGCGGACCTTAACCAGGATCTCCCCCGGCCCGATTGGCGGGATGGGAAGCTCCTCCAGGCGAATATCGTTATTGTTATAGTATTTGGCGACCAGCATAGAAGGCAGTTTTCTGTTTTCTGTTATGCTTTGACGGTTGATTTGGTCTTTTTGGTCGCCTTGAAGATTTCGTGGGCCTGCTTGACGGAGGCATGGTCATGCACAATGGCCCTTAAGGCCTTGGCGATGGCCACCGGATGCGGGCTCTGCCAGACATTCCGCCCCAGATTGATGCCCACCGCGCCCTTTTGAAGGCCGTCATGGACAAATTCCAGGACTTCCAATTCGGTCTCGCACCTGGGCCCGCCGGCCATAATGACCGGCACCGGACAGCCGCACGCCACCTTTTCAAAATCTTCACACCAATAGGTCTTCACCACCCGGGCGCCCAATTCGGCGGCGATGCGGCAGCATAAGGCCAGGTAACGGGCCTCGCGTTTCTCCAGTTCCCGCCCCACGGCGGTCACGGCCATCACCGGGATGCCGTAATCCTCGCACTCGTTGACCAGGGTGGACAGGTTCTTGAGCGACTGTTTTTCATAATCGGTGCCGATGAAGACCGAGAGGCCCGCGGCCGCGGCGTTCAGGCGAATAATTTCGGTAATCGAGGTGGTGAGTTCCTCGTTGGCCAGGTCCTTGCCCACCACGCTGGCACAGCCGGAGGCCCGCAGCACGATGGGTTTGGAGCTGAGCGGATCGATGGCGGCCCGCAAGACGCCCCGGGTGCAAAAGATGGCGTCCGCATAAGGCAGCAGCGGTTCGACGGTCTCGCCCGGCTTCTCCAGACACCTGGTGGGTCCTTGAAAATAACCATGATCAATCGGCATAAAGAAACATCTGCCACCCGGCATCAGCTGGCTTAGGCGATTCTTCATTCCCCAATCCATCTGTCTGGCTCCTTCAGGCGAACAGTATTTAATCAAGCGGGATTATTTATTCCTGACCTCGGGTCCAGGCTTTTAGCGGTGCTTAGCCGGCAACTGGCGCAGGCGCTCGATTTCGACCTGCTCCAGCTCGAGAAATTCATCCCGGGGGTAGTTGTTGCGGATAACCCGGGTGACCCGGTGGATGGACATCATCAGCGGCGCGGCATACATGTTTTCCCAGGTGATGTGCACCGTATCCGTCTCCGGCTCGAGGTGCACCCCCCGAAAGGTCCCGAAGGACTGATCGAACTCCAGTTCATAAAGTTCTTCCCAGGCCAGCTTCAAGAGTTCGATCACTTCGGCTTCTTCCAGCCGCCGATCCCAATAATACAGCGAATAATCTTTCATAAGAATTACCGTGAGGATAAAAAGATAGGGGCGCCGGTTGACGGCGCCCCGGTTTGGCAGTTAGTTTATCCTACTTTTTCTTTTCCTGGAAGTACTTGCAGTCTTTGGGGGCCGTAAAGGCGCCCGGCCGCGCTTCCTTGAAAATGCCCAGCAGGAAGGGATACTCAATGGCCCGGCAGTGACCATATAACACCTTGGACGTCTGCGGGTCGTAAGTATATTTGACGTTTTTACATCCGTCACACAGAATCGCCATATTGAGGATTCCTCCTATCTTCCGAAGTTACGGACCCGCTACCAGGATTTCCCGTATTTCCGCTGGGCCGTGATGCGTTTCCAACAGCTGCCTTCCAGGTCTTCCGGTTTGAGCTGGGTGCAGGCGACGAGCTTACCGCGGGCTGATACGGTGAGATTCTTGGGCTTGCCCAGGAAGGTCACATTGGCAAAAGGCGGCGACGAGGTCTTGCCTTCCCCGGACAGGGGTTTCAGATCAGGAGTCTCTCCATAGCCGGGCAGGATGAAGTCCGTGCCCCGGGCTTTCTCGGGTTCCAACACCCGCTGGCCGTTTTCCCACTCTGCATAGTAGAGGACGTCACAGCCGGTGCACTTGAAATTGCCGGAATATTCCCAGTAGCTATAGGGGTCCAGGAAGTTGCGCGCCTTGCATTTAGGGCAATCGTAAATCAACGACATTTTGTATTTTTCAGTCATATCGAGTCATTCCTCCCAGATGAATAGAGGTGCGACTTTGGGGGCTGAGACTAATTTGCCGCCCCCACCGTCCTTTGGCTAGATGATTTCCTTGGCTTCGAACTCCCGGATCTGTTCGGCGGTGAAGCCGGAAACCCGCTGGTAGATCTCCTCGTTATCGGAGCCCACCGGGCGGTGTACGTGTTTCAAGCGCGGCGGGCACTCACTCATCTTGTACATGGTCTTCTGAGTGAAGACATCGCCGTAGTACGGGTCGTCGTACCAGCCCAGAGAGCCCCTTTCCAGGAAGTGGTCATTATTGGCTGCTTCCCGGATGGTGAGCAGGGGCTGAGAGAGGATGCCTTTGGTGGTGAAGATGCGCTGAGCTTCTTCCTTGTTCTTGTCTTTCAGGAACTCCTCGATGGCCGGGTAGATCTCTTCCTGGGCCCGAGCCTCGACGCGGTCGTCATGGCTGTGGTACTTCTTGGCCAGGTCGGGACGGCCGATGAGGTTCATCAGCTTGCCGAAATCCTCGTCCGTATAGGCCTGGACGCAGATGTAGCCCTCTTCCTTTTCCGCCGGATGATCCGAATGGGGAAAGGAGGAGAGGCCGCAGGCGCAGATGCCGTTGACGCAGATCTCGGTGTCCCAGTTGCCCCAGCGCATCCGCACGACGCCGGTGCGGCCCCACAGGGGCAGGCCGTACTCGGTGTAGCGGGTGGAGCCTTGCACCTGGGAGCATTCGAAGAAGTTTCCCAGGTTGGAGACCGTGTCCCGCCAGTAGAGGCCGGCCAGGATGCCGGTGGAGACCAGCATGCCGATGGAGTAGTCCATGATCCAGGTGGTGTGCTTGCTGGGGAAGCCGGCCGAGGCCCTCCCGGCCCGGTGACCGGTGAAGGAAAAGACGCCGCCCTTGGCCTGGCCCAGGATGTCGTAGGAGGCCCAGTTCCGGCCGGGGCCGAAGCCACCGAAGCCGCCGCACCAGGCCAGGACGATTCTGGAATTGACCTCTTTGCAGGCGCCGTAGCCGATCTTCCAACGGTCGAAGGTGCCCGGACGATAGTTCCAAACCATGAAGTCGGATTTCTGTACCAGGCCGTAGAAGATTTCTTTGGCTTCGGGTTTGCGGTAATCCAGGGTGACGAAGTATTCGTTATGGTTGGCGCCCTGGAAGGCCGGGGAGGTGCCGCGGCCCGGATTCCACCGGGAAACCGGATAGAACCAGGACTCGTTGTAAGGCGAGCAGTGACGCATGGGCTCACCCAGGCGGGGCACCTCGATCTTGATCACCTCCGCTCCCAGCTCGCCCAGGTAGGCGGCCGCGGCCGGACCCAGGATATACTGGGTGCAGGACAGGCCCCGATAGCCCTTCAGGCATTCGGGTTTCTCTGCCAGCGTGTCTTTGTTGAATATGGTCTTACAATATTCCTCAAAGGGAAGTTTGTCCAAATCTGCCATATTTCTTAACCCCCTCTATTAGATGAGCCCTTTGGTATACAGCTCATTCAGCTTGTCGGTGTCGAAGCCCAGAAGCTTGCGGTAGACGTCGCTGTTATCATAGCCCACGGGACGGCCCAGGTCTTTGACCCGGCCCGGGGTGCGGTGGGCATAGAATACGGAGCCGCAGAACAACACCTTGCCATAGTGGGCCGTTTCGATGGCCCGCACCATGCCGCGGTATTTGTAGTGGGGCTCTTCCGCCACTTCGTCCAGGAAGGAGACGCCGCCGGCGGCCACTTCTTCTTCCAACAGCTTGGCCCGGCACTCTTCCCGGGTAAAGTCCTTCATCCAGTCGGTGAGAATGGTACAGGTTTTGACCTGCTGGTCGTGGCCGACCCGGTCGATGACCACCCGCAGGGTGGGCTCATCCAGGATCATGTCTTCCAGTTCGGGGCGTCCTTGCCCACGGTCTTCCAGATGCGGTACCACAGCCGGTCATGGCCGCCGCCCACCATCATGTAGCCGTCTTTGCAGGGGTTCACCGAATAGATATTGATAGCCAGGTCCCAGTTGCCATAACGGGGCTTACTGGAGCCGTCCATACCATACCAACCCCAGGCATAGTCATGAATACGGGCGTGGGCTTCCGACGAGGTCACCTCGACGAACTGGCCTTTACCCGAGGTCTGCCGGTAGATCAGGGCGGCGATGGTGCCGTGGGCGGTCAGGTTGCCGCAGAGGATGTCGTCGGAGCGTTCGCCCGAACGGATGGGAGTGCCGCCGAAGGACTTGGGCAACCCGGTAGCATGACACCAACCGGAGGCGCAGGGGGACGAGGGATAGAGCTCGCCCGGCTTGTCCTTCATGGAGCCCCACTGTCCCTTCTGGCCGTTCCAGACATAGATCAGGCGGGGGTTGATCAGGGAGAGCTGGCGGTAGCCGATGCCCCAGGCGTCGAACTGCCCGGGGGGATAGTTCTCGATAAGCACATCGGCATGGACCACCAGCTTCTTCAGGATCTCCCGGCCTTTTGGCTTGGTGAGGTCCAGGGTGATGGACTGTTTGTTGCGGCATTCGTGCAGGAAGCCGCCGCCGCAGAGATCGCCGTTGACGTTGTCTTTGAACATGTAGCGCTTGCGCCCGAAGGCGACCAGCTTACGGATGGGGGAGCCACCGGGCGGTTCCACCATGATGACGTTGGCGCCCAATTCGCCCAGGACGGCACCGCCAAACATGGAGTTGACCTGCAGCCCACCATGGCCGCATTCCAGCACCCGGATTTTGCCCAGGGCCTCGGGTTTGGCCATCTCGTGTTTGGGATGGAGCCAGCCCTCAAAGATGGTGGAGATTTCCCGGGACGCCTCGGTGCAAATCTTGGGATCGTAGACGTCTTCAAAAGTGGGGATCGGGGTTAGAGGCCACAGTAACGGTGCTTCTTGAACCTCTTTTTTCAGATCATCGGACATTCAGATTCCTCCTTCATCAACAGTTGAGTCAAGGTTACCTTTAGGGAAACTTGAGTCCGCTAAAGTCGCGATGCGGTTCTACTTAACGACGACAGCCACCTCCTTCCGGATAAATTGCGGCTCGCTCGAGCCAAGCGCGGGTGTATGCATGGAAATAGTCCATAAGTCTATAAGCTAAATTTGTGCCAATTGGTGCGATCGGTGCAGAATTTTGCAATATTATGGTTAACTATTTTATTTGATTACTTATTTTCCCATTGCCCTGGCGCCCGGGACCGCCGGCTCGCCCCGGAAATCCGCCCTGGCCCGGCTGCCGGTTGGGTGAATCGGTATCAAACGGGGGGTGATTCACCCCAGCGGGGCCGGGCGGTTCTTCACCGGCAGGGAACAGTAAAATTTGGGCTTGCCGTCCTGGTCTAAGTTTGGGATTCCGCCCAGAAAATCCGCTACCGCCGCCGCGGATTTTAGTATAATTACCGGAAAAGGGCCGGGGCTGGTCCGGTAAGCGCCCCAACCGGGGCGGCGGAGTTAATGGGGAAAATATGGCAGCCGCAGCACAAGAGAACTTAAACAAAAGCTGGTTTGAAGCCAACCCCAAGAAGACCATCGTCCTGATCTTGGTGATCTTCCTGGTGGCCGCCACCTTAATCACCGAAAAGGTCCTGGCTTATATCAACTACAGCCAGAAAATGGTGCTGTTCACCGAGCGGCGCTACATCAACCTGCGGGAATACCAGCCTTTCCTGAACGTGGTGGACATCCCCCCCGACAAGGCCCTGCGGGAGGCCGACGGCCTGGTGAAAAAACCTTACCGGGTCCGCACCGACGCCAATGGCTTTATCCTGCCTTATCAGCAATACGCCAAGCCCGATCTGAAGGTGATCTTTCTGGGCGCCTCCACCACCGCCTGCATCTACGTGGATGAGGACAGCCGCTTTCCCTCCCTGGTGGGCGAGCTCCTGGCGCAGCAGACCGGCAAAAAGATCACCTCCATCAACTCCGGCGTGGGCGGCAACAACTCCCTGCACTCCCTGGATATCCTGCTGAACAAGCTCATCCCCCTGAAGCCCGACGCGGTGGTGCTGCTGCACAATATCAACGACCTGGTGGCCCTGATTTACGACCAGACCTACTGGAGCAAGAACCCCACCCGCCAGCCCATCATCGATTATAAGCTCTATAAGGATTTGACCGGGATTAGGGCCATCTCCACCCTGGCCCGGGACACCTATATTCCCAATCTGCACGTGGCCTTCCGGAGCCTCAGCAAGAAAATCTTCGGCAAGAAGGCCAGGGACCCGGACGACGAATTCGCCTACATCCGGGGCAAAAAGATCGTCTTCGACGGGGCGCAAATCCTGGAGGAGTTCCGGATGAACCTCCAGACCTTCATCAACATCTGCCGGGCCCGAAGAATCACGCCGGTATTGCTGACCCAATTCAACCGTTACAAGGCCGACCCGGACCCGAAGATCAAGGAAGCCATGCGAGGCTTCGAGAAGGATTCCCAGATTTCAGCCCAGCAATTCAAGGAGATTTACGACCGGTTCAACGAGGCCGTACGCCAGGTGGGCCAAAGCAACGGGGTCCTGGTCATCGATCTGGCCCGGCTCATTCCCCAGGAGTCGCAATATATGTACGACGTGGTCCACCTGAACACTGTCGGCTCCAAGCTCGCCGCCCGGCTGATCAGCGAGAAGCTGCAGCCGCTGGTAAAATAAAAGATCACCACAGAGGCACAGAGGGCACAGAGGGACACAGAGAAGATAGGATAAAATTGGGGCCTGGAAGGCCCCAATTTTATTTCTCTGTGCGCTTTTCTCTGTGTTCTCTGTGTCTCTATGGTAAAAAGATTTTGCATGGCCTCCAAGAATAAAAAAATCAACGTCTTATTCATTATCAAACCGGAGCGGGCCGCGGGGGCCGAAATGGTGCTCCTGGAGGCCGCGGCTCGCCTGGACCGGGCGCGCTTCCGGGTCTTTGCCGGGTTGCTCACCCCGGACCGGGAAAACCTGCTCCCGCCGCACCTCACTCCCATCAATTTCAACCTGCCCGGGCTGAACGGCTGGGTCTGGCTCCGCTTCTTGGTGCACCTCTGCTGGGTGCTGGTCAGATACCGGATAGAGATAATCCACACCAACAGCTACGTGCCGGGCAATTACGCCCGCCTGGCAGCGGCGCTACTGCGGGTGCCGGTGATCATCGACCACTGGCACGGCTTTAGCCATTTCAACCGCAAGCGCCGCTTCATCTGCCGCTGGCTGGGGCGGGTCACCGACCTGAGCCTGGCCGTGTCCCGGGGGGTGAGGGACTATATCATCGCACAAGGCGCCCTGGACCCGGCGAAGGTCAGGGTGGTGCCCAACGGGGTGGATCTGGCGCGTTTGCGGCCGCGGCGGCCCCGGGCCGAAGTGCACCGGGAATTGGGCCTGGCCTCGGGGACGCGGCTGGTGGGACTGGTGGCCCGGCTGGACCATTGGGGTAAGGGGCATCGGGAATTTTTCACCGCCCTGGCCGCTTTGCCGGACCGCTATCCGGTGGAGGCCCTGATCATCGGCGGCGGCCGCAGGGAAGTGGAGATGCGCCGGTTGGCGGCCGAGCTGGGACTGGCCGGGCGGGTCCACTTCCTGGGCCAGCGGGATGACATTCCCGACCTGCTGGCCGCCCTGGATATCTTTGTGCTTCCCAGCCATAGCGAAGGCGTGTCCCTGGCCCTGCTGGAGGCCATGGCCGTGGGCCTGCCGGTGATCGCCAGCGCGGTGGGCGGCCTGCCGGAGGTGGTGACGGATGGGGAAAACGGGCTGCTGATTCCGCCCCAGGACCCGGAGGCCCTGGCGATGGCCCTGGAGCGGCTCCTGGAAGACCCGGCTGGGGCGAAACAATTGGGGGAGAACGCCCGGCACCACGTGGAAACCCACTATTCTCTGGAGCGCCTGGGCCGGGAGATTAATGGAATTTACGAGGAATTAATAAGTAGTAGCCGCAGGCTTTAGCCTGTGTTGGCGCTAAAGGTAGGGCGGGCCTCGTGGGGCGGGCGGCCCCCCCCCCCAAGCTATTCGGGCGGCCCGAGACGGCCGCCCCCCCAATTAAGGCTCATTATCGGAACTCGAAACTTTGAACTCGG
>JBIOJX010000018.1:0-19532 GCA_044451265.1 Desulfobaccales bacterium | reverse complement strand
TAATAGTGGTTCTCGTGCCGTCACGGCCGCGGACGGCTGTGGCGTATTTTTCGGGAAGCGCTCCCTATCCCACTAGAAAGGCCGAGACATGGCAACCTCTGACCTGAACCTCAGCACCCTCTTCGCCCCCCGGGCCGTGGCGGTCATCGGCGCCAGCGGCCGCCCCGGCAGCGTCGGGCAGGCGGTCTTCGGCAACGTCCTGCAGCACAGTTACGCCGGCGTGGTCTACCCGGTCAACCCCCGGGCCGCCAGCGTCATGAGCGTCAAGACCTTCCCGTCGGTCCTGGCTATTCCCGATGAGGTGGACTTGGGCATCATCATCGTCCCCCGGGACGCGGTCCCCCAAGTCATGGCGGAGTGCGGCGACAAGGGCATCAAGGCGGCCATCGTCATCACTGCGGGGTTCAAGGAACTGGGCGGAGCCGGCGTGGACCTGGAGCACCAAGTCTTGCAAGTCGCCCGGGAGCGGGGCATCCGCCTCCTGGGGCCTAACTGCCTGGGCATCATCAATGCCGCTCCCGAGGTCTCCCTGAACGGCTCCTTCGCCCGGCTGATGCCCCGGCCCGGCAACATCGCCCTGGTCTCCCAAAGCGGCGCGGTCGGCGTGGCGGCCCTGGAATACGCCCAGGGCGAAGAGATCGGCCTCTCCAAGTTCGTCTCCGTGGGCAACAAGGCCGACCTCAACGAAAACGATTTTCTCGCTTATCTGAAGGACGATCCCCAAACGGACGTCATCCTTTTCTATCTGGAAGACCTGGCTGAGCCCCGGCGCTTCTTTCAGTTGGCCCAGGAGATCACCTCCCAGGGCCCCCGTCCCAAGCCCATTCTGGCCATCAAATCCGGCCGCACCGCCGCCGGGGCCCGGGCCGCCTCCAGCCACACCGGCGCCCTGGCCGGCTCCGATGAGGCCTACGACGCCCTCTTCGCCCAGTGCGGCGTCCTCAGGGTGGAATCCCTGGAGGAGCTCTTCGACTATGCCCTGGCCTTCGCCAATCAGCCCCTGCCCCGGGGCAACCGGGTGGCCATCGTCACCAACGCCGGCGGCCTGGGCATCATGGCGGTGGACGCCTCGGTGCGCTACGGCCTGGAGATCGCTACCCTGAATGAGGCCACCACCGAGAAGCTGCGCCAGGGCTTGCCACCCGCGGCCAATATCCACAACCCGGTGGACGTCCTGGGGGACGGCAAGGAGGACCGCTACCGGGTGGCGTTGGACAGCGTGCTCCAGGACGACCAGGTGGACGGGGCCATCGTCATCTCCACCCCGCAGCTGATGACCGATCTGCCGGCCATCGCCGCCACCGTGGCGGCAGTGACGCCGCAGTACGGCAAGCCCACGCTGGTCTGCCAGATGGCCCTGGGGGAGATCGAGGAGACCCTGGCTATCTGGACGAAGGCCCGGCTGCCCCATTACCACTTCCCGGAGGAAGCGGCCCGCTCCATGGGCGCCATGGCTCGCTACGCCGCCGGTATCCAGCCCGCCAGCCACGAAGTCAAGTGCTTTACCGACCTGGACCGGGAGGCCCTGAAAACCCTGCTGACCAAGGTAAGGGCCGCCGGTCGCCGCCACCTCCTGGAGCCTGAAGCCCATGAGCTTTTCCGGGACTACGGCTTCCAGGTGGCCCCGTGCCATTGGGCCCACAGCGCGGAAGAAGCGGCCTGGGCCGCGGAGGATCTGGGTTATCCGGTGGCCGTGAAGATCGTCTCCCCGGAGGTCATCCACAAGTTCGACGTGGGCGGGGTGCGGCTGAACCTGCCGGATGCCAAAGCGGTGAGCCAGGCCTACCAGGACATCCTGGCGGCAGTGGCCGCGGCCCAGCCGCAGGCCGACCTCCAGGGGGCGCTGGTCCAGAAGATGGCCGCCAGGGGCCGGGAGACCATCCTGGGCATGACCCGGGACCCGCAGTTCGGGCCGCTCGTGATGTTCGGCCTGGGCGGCACCTACGTGGAGATTTTTAGGGACGTGATCTTCCGGATTGCCCCCATCTCCGAGCATTGGGCCGACAAGATGATCCGGGAGCTCAAGGGTTTTCAGATCTTCACCGGCTATCGGGGCGAACCTATGGCGGACCTGGCGGCCGCGGCCGCATGCCTGGAGCGCCTGTCGCAACTGGTCCTGGACTTCCCGGAGATCAAGGAGCTGGACATCAACCCGCTCCTGGTCCTCCCCGAGGGCCAGGGGACCCTGGTCCTGGACGCCCGGGTGTTTATCAGTGAACAGTGAGCCGTGAGCGGTAAGCAGAAAAAGATTTGGTGGGGCGGGCGTCTCGCCCGCCATCAGGCTTTTTGGTAGCCGCAGGCTTTACCTGCGAGTAGCCTATTGAAGGAATAAAATGGTTCAGATAATTAAGCTTTTTACCCCGGTAAAATCCATGGAAGCCGACGAAGCCCGGGATTACATCGCCAAACATCAGGAAGGCGATTATCTCATCCTGGACGTCCGCCAACCCGGGGAATACGAAGAGGCCCATATCCCCGGGGGCAAACTCCTGCCTCTGCCGGAGCTGCCCAACTCGTACCAGACCCTGGACCCGGAAAAACCCACCATCGTCCATTGCGCCATCGGCGGGCGCAGCCGGGTGGCGGCCCAGATGCTCTCCGGCCTCGGCTTCAAAGAAGTCTATAACCTGGCCGGGGGCATCAAGGCCTATCAAGGCCAGAAGGCCGCCGGCCCCCAAGAACTGAACCTCGACCTGGTGCGGGGTGACGAAACCCCGACGGAAATCACCTCCCTGGCCTGCGGCATGGAACGGACTCTGCAACTCTTCTATGAAACCATGCTGGGCCGGACACGGGATCTGGAACTCAAGGGCCTGTTCTTGCAGCTGGCCCAGGCGGAGGAACACCACCGGCAAAGGTTGCGGGAGCTTTATCAACAGCTGGAGCCAAACGGGCAGGAGGCGGCTGCCTGTTCGGACCGCGCGGCCTCCGAGACCCTGGAAGGCGGCTTCAACCTGAAGGAATTCCTGGCGGCCAACGAAGCCCACCTGGATACCGTGCCCCAGGTCCTGGACCTGGCCATGATGCTGGAGACCCAGGCCCTCGACCTCTACCTGCGCCTGGCCGACCGTTGCGCCCAAGCTGCCGCCAAGACCATCCTGTTCGCCATCGCCGACGAAGAGAAACTCCACCTGGCCCGGCTGGGACGGCTTTTGGAAGAAAAACTGGCGGCCCGAGGGTAGCTGATGGCAGTCACGGTAATGGAAGTCCTGAAACGGCTGCCCCGCACCAATTGCGGCGACTGCGGCCAGGCCACCTGCCTGGCCTTCGCCACCCGGGTGATCAAGGAAGGGGAAGACCTGGGGAAATGCCCGCACCTGACGGCCGGCGACGAATTCAGCCAATTGATCCGGTCCCAGCAGCAGGCCGGTGTCGGCCGGCGTCGGGAGTCCGTGGCCATCTCCCTGGAGGTCCTGCAGGAAAAAGTGGCGCCGCTGGATCTCAAAGCCCTGGCCGCCGGGTTGGGCGCCGACTATGGCGAGGAGGCCCGCCGGCCCTATCTGGCCATGCCCTATTTCGGCTACTGCGTGCAAGTATTCAAGGATGAATTACGCTATCCCCCCGGGGCCCTGGCCGACCCCTGGGACGCCATCCTGCTGTACAATTACATTGCCTCCGGGGGCAGCCGGGTGCCGGCTGGAAATTGGATCGCCTATGACAGTCTGCCCAACTCCGTTTCCAAGACCAAGACCCTGGCGAGGCTGGAGCGGGAACTGGCGGCCCATTTCAGTGGCCGGGCCTCCGACTTAAATGACCGGACCGGCCAATTGGGGGCCGAGCTGGTCGCGGTGGGCGGCGAAGACGCCGACGTTCAGGCCGTCTTCCGGCCGTTGCCCCGGGTCCCCGTCCTGCTGCTTTTCTGGGACGCCGACCTGGAGGAAAACTTCGAGGCCCAGTGCCGCTTCCTCTTCGACGCCAGCGTCATTGATTACCTGGACCTGGAGGCCATGCTCTTCCTGGTGGAGCACCTGCTGGCCCGGTTGGTGGCTTGAGGCAGCCTAAGGGCGAACACAAGGTTCGCCCCTACTCTAACCTAGCCGCTCCGGCCCGGCGATGATGGTCTTGCCGGCCGCGGCGGCGAGGTTCAGGAGCATTCCCTGGTAAATCCGGCGGTGAAACGGCTCCAGGGCGTACCAATAGACCAGGCCCCCCAGGCCCCGGGGCAGGAAGCGGGCCATCATGGTCAGCTCCGTCTCGCCCTCGGGCCGGGGGGCGAGGCGGAATTCCAGGGTGGCCTCCCCGGGCAGTTTCATCTCCGCCAGCAGCAGCAAGCGCCGGTCGGGTTCCATCTCCAGAACCCGGAAGAAATCGAGGGCATCACCCACCTGGAGCTTTTGCGGCTGGCGCCGGCCCCGCTGCAACCCCACCCCGCCGACCAGGCGATCCAGCAGACCTCGGAGCTTCCAGAGAAAATTGCCGAAATACCAGCCCGTGTGGCCACCGATCCTGATGATCTGCTCCCAGAGTTCTTGCGGCCCGGCGCGCAGCCGCACCCGATAGCCCAGACTGAGTATGGTGCCTCCGGCAAAGTCGGCGTCACCGCACTGGGCCCACTCCGGCGGCGTCGCCCGGCCGGCATCGCTCCAGCAGGTTTCCACCCGCTGCTGCTCTGTCCTTTGCAGGGCCAGGCGGATGGTACTGCGGCAGTCCAGAAGTTCCTGGGGAATAATGGCCCGGATGCGGTGGTCCCGGCAGACCACCGGGTTGGCCAGGCCTTCGGCCAGGGGCTGGGCCAGGGAGGCGGGCACCGGGGTGACGAGATGGATCCAGTAGGAGCTCAGTTTCGGGGTGAGCACCGGCACCGGAATGATGAGCCGCCGGGGTAGATGGGCTTCTTCGGCGTAGAGGTCGAACAGGCGGCGGTAGGTCACCACTTCGGGGCCGCCGATGTCAAAGGTTTGGCCCTTGACCGCCTCGACCTCCAGGCAGCCGATCAGGTAGGCGAGGACGTTGCGGATGGCGATGGGCTGCACCGGGTTGTGGACCCAGCGCGGCGTGAGCATCACCGGCAGGCGGTCCACCAGGTAGCGCATGATTTCGAAGGAGGCGCTGCCTGAGCCCAGGATCATGGCGGCCCGGAGGACGGTGGCCGGCACCGGGCCGGATTGCAGAATATTGGCCACCTCCAGACGGGAGCGGAGGTGCTCGCTCAGGCGAGGGTCTTCCCGTTCGCCGAGTCCCCCCAGATAGATGAGTTGCTCCAGGCGAGCAGCGGCCGCCGCCTGGACCATGTTTTGGGCCGCCTGGCGGTCGGTTTGGGCGAAATCCCCGCGGTTACCCATGGAGTGCACCAGGTAGAAGGCAGCGGCGCAGCCCTGGGCCGCTCGTTGCAGGGATTCCAGGTCCAGAACGTCGCCCTGGGCCACTTCCAGGTGGGGATGCCCGCCCCAAGGGCGGCTTTTTAATTTGGCAAGAGAGCGACCCAGGGCCCGGACCCGGTAGCCCGCTGCCAGCAGGCGGGGCGCCAACCGGCCCCCCACGTAGCCGGTGGCGCCGGTGACCAAGATGGGTTTTGGCAACATAGTCATGTTCTCATGAATAACATGTAGCCGCAGGCTTTAGCCTGCGCCACCACCGGCAAGAAGTTGGCGATCACGCATGATTCCGCAGCCTCAGTTCCAGGGGATGCGGGTTGAGATAGGCTTGCCCCTCCAGGTACGGCTCCTGATACTTCCGCACATAATGATTAATCAGGGTTAGCGGCACGATCAAGGGAGCCTCGCCCCGCCGGTAAGAGTCGATGGCCTTCAGCACTTCCTGCTTTTCAGTGCCGCGCAACTGCTTCCTGAAATAGCCCAGCAAGTGGTAGAGGACGTTGGCGTTTTTGCTAGCCGTGGCCTTGAGGCGCAGGGCCGCCAGGGCCAGGGCCTGGTAACCGGCCAACAGCTGCGGCATCGCCAACTCTCGCCCTTGAGCCACCCATTGGCCCATTTGCCGGTAATGCCCGGCGCTATGGGCCAGGAGCTGGTACTTGTGCCGCGTATGGAAGGCCACCAGATCGCCGCGGCCGGGCTTTTGGGTCAGCAATTCCCGCCAGCGCCGCCAGAAAAAGAGCTGTTCCAGGAAGCTTTCCCGGATTTCCGGGTCATAAAGCTGGCTCTCGTCGGCCACCGGCAATAATGGAAATTGTTGCATGCAGGCCCGGGCAAAGAGCCCCGCGCCCCGTCCCGCGATCCTCCCCTGGTCATTATAGAGCTTCACCCGGGCCGGACCGCAGCTCGGGGATTTGCTTTTAAAAATGAAGCCGGCCAGGTCCTCGGAGGCCAGTTCCGGTAATTTTCTGTCGGTCCAGGTCTGCAAGCGTTCGGTCAGTTCCAGCCCGGTACGCACGGTGAGGAGCCGCGGCGCCTCAGTGTCTCCCACCAGGCGCATGGGTTCTCGGGGCACTCCCAGGCCGCACTCCGTCTCCGGGCACACCGGCACGAATTCCAGGTAGCGCCCCAGGGTGTCAGTGACGAACCGGTCCCAGCGGTGCCCGCCGTCGTAACGCACCTTTTCCCCCACGAGGCAGGCGCTGATGCCCAATTTAATTGGTGACATAGGTTCTTTTCCTCAAAAATAAATATATAATAAACCTTTTAAATTGGACAGATGATCGAACCACCAAGGGCTCGGCCAAGCTGTCCTTTTAATCGATTGCCTGGATCGTTGAAAACAATCATGGATCTGGAACGACCTCGAAAACCCGCCCCTGAGCCGCTATTAGCCGCCTGGATCAAGTGGACCATGGATTTTTGGGAAGACCTGGCCCATATGGGCCCGGGCCCGAACGGGACCGGAGCCGAAACCGCCGCCTCCCAGGCCGAGGGCTCCCTGGCCGCCTTGACCCTCTGGCAGGCCTTTTTTTCCCTGCTCAGCGAACCTGAGACCGTGGCCGTCGTCTTTAACGGCATCAAGGCCCCCTCGGAGGTCATCCTGAAGATCGCCCAGGCGGGCTGGAGCGGCTATTTTTATCTGCACCAGCAATGGCTGGAAGGCCTCGACCCGGAGACTTCCCAGGCTGAGGCTTGCGGTTTCGAGAACCTGGACCAGGAAATCTTCAAGATCTGCACCGAATTCTACGAAAAAGACTTCCGGGAATTGCTGAACATGCCCCAGATGACCCGCTTGCCCCAAGAGGGGCTTAACCGGGCCATGAATAAATTCGGTCAGTTCCAGAGCGCCATGGCTGAATTCATTTACCTGCTCTTTCTGCCCCTGAAGAAGTCCCTGCGGGATATGCGCGGGGTATTGGAGGAGGGCGGCCGCCCGCTGGAGGACTTTAAAGAATATTACCGCAAGTGGCTGCGGGTCCTGGAGGGCCATTACATGACCCTCTTCAAGTCGCCGGAGTGCACCCGCACCATGAGCCACACCTTGAACGCCCTGGAAGATTTCAACGTGGCCAAACAGGCCCTGCTGTCCGAGGCCCTGGCCACCCTGCCCATCCCCTCCCACCGCGATATGGAAGACCTCTACCGGGAAATCTACCTGCTGAAAAAACAGGTCAAAGCCCTGTCGAAACAGCTGGCGGCTTTCCCGCCTGCCGGCCCCGGGGAGCCCTGATGGATCGGACCAAGATTCCCCTCGACCTGATCCGGGAGAAGCTGGCCGCCGAGGCGGAACGGGCCAGGCACCGCCTGGAGAAGGCCAAGGATATCCTGCTGGGCCCCCTGGATACCGAGATCGGCGCCACCCCATACGACGTCGTCTATGCCGAGGACCGCATCCGTCTGAAGCACTACCTGCCGACCACCGCCCCGCGGCTTAAGACCCCCTTGCTCCTGGTGCAGGCCCTGTTCAACCGGGAAACCATCCTGGACCTGCAGCCGGACCGCAGCGTGGTGCGCAATTTCCTCAAAGAAGGGGTGGAGGTTTACCTCGTTGAATGGGGCGATCCCGGCCCGGTGGACCGCTACCTCACCCTGGATGACCATATCGGCGGCTACCTGAATAATCTGGTCGATTTCATCCGCCATCGCCACGGCCTGCCCCGGGTAAACCTGATGGGGGTATGTATCGGGGGGACCTTCTGCGTCATGTACGCCGCCCTTTTCCCCGAGAAGGTCCAGAATCTGATCCCCACGGTGACCCCCACCAATTTCGACACCGATAAGGGCCTGCTGCACCTCTGGCTCAAGGAGATCGACGTGGATCGCCTGGTGGGCGCCTTCGGCAATGTGCCCGGCAATCTCCTGACCATCGGTTATCTGCTCCTCAATCCGGCCCGGATGCTTTTCGACAAGTACGTCGGCTTCCTGGAAAACATGGATTCCAAGGAATTCGTGGAGAACTTCATCCGCATGGAGAAGTGGATCTTCGACACCCCGGCGGTGCCCGGCGAAACCCTCCGGCAGCTGATCAAAGACCTTTATCAACAGAATCTCCTCATTGAGAGCCAAATGGAACTGGGAGGGGTGCGCCTTGACCTGCAGCGGCTCACCATGCCGGTATTGAACATTTACGCCCGCTACGATCACCTGGTGCCGCCGGAGGCCTGCCAGCTCCTGACCCAGCGGGTGGGGAGCCGGGACGCCGAAGACATCTGCCTGGATAGCGGCCACATCGGCATTTATGTCGGGTCCCAATTTCAGAAGGAGTTGGTGCCCCGGATCGCAAGTTGGTTATTAGAAAGGGATGAGTGAGTTTCGAGTTTTTAGTTTCGAGTTAAAAAAATAAAATCATGAAATCAAACTCATATAGAGATTTGGAGTGTGGAAAAAAGCCGTGGGCTTGGCTAAAAAGATTTATGAGGTTACTTCGCAATTTCCAGCAAATGAGAATTATGGTTTAAGCAGTCAGATTCAAAGGTGCGCAGTTTCGGTGTCAGCGAACATTGCTGAAGGGCAGGCACGCAATTCTCCAAAGTAATTTAAATATTTCCTCGGAATAAGCCTGGGATCATGGGCAGAACTGGAGACCCTTTTGACCATTGCTCATGAAATATCTTATATCTCACAGTCGAAATTAGCAGAGGTTTGCAGTCTTACTGACGAAATTACCCGAATGATCAAAGGCATTATTAAACATCTTTCAAAAGCAGATTAAGGATTCTCGAAACTCGAAACTCGAAACTCAAAGGCGTTAACATGGCCCCCAAAACCAATTATTTCAAAACCATGTGTAATCTCGGTCGGGCCTTCGGAACCGCCCGGGACCGCTACGAACTCCTGGATCTCATCTTCCAGAGCGCCATGGAGACCCTGAAAGGCAAGGCCGCCTGTCTCTACCTCATCGTCACCGGCAGAGAAGAACTGGTGCCGGTGGCCCAAAAGGGCCTGTCCGAAACCTATTTCCGGTCCCGGAAGTCCAGGCTGGCTCCGAAGATTGTGCCCCTCCTCCGGGAGGAAGGCTATTTCTACACCCAGGTGGCCGCGGCCGACCCCCAGGTGGACCAGCCCGAAGCCAAGCTGGCGGAAGGCATCGCCGCAATCCTGGCAGTGCCGGTGCTGGTCAAGGGACGGATCATCGGGGTCTTTTGCCTCTTTACCGATAGCCCCCGGGAGTTCAGCGAAGACGAGCGGGAATTCCTCATGCTCCTGGCTCAGCAGGGCGGCGGGATTATGGAGCATGCCCACCTCATCGACCAGTTGCGCCAGGAAACCAAGCTCTTCTTCGACCTGGCGGTCAACCTGAGCAGCAGCCTGGACGTCAAAGAGATTCTCACGGGCATGACCACCGAACTGGCCATGGCCCTCGGAGTGAAGGCCGCCTCCATCCGCCTGCTGGATGAGCGTGAGGAGAACCTGGAACTGGTGGCCTCCTGCTGCCTGAGCGACCGGTACCTGCATAAAGGCCCGGTAGCGGCCAAAAAGAGCATCGCCCAGACCCTCTCCGGCGGCAAACCGGTCTTCATCGCCAACGCCGCCACGGACAAACGGGTGCAGTACCGCAAAGAGGTCAAGGAAGAGGGCATCGTCTCCATCCTGTCCGTGCCCATCAAGACCAAGGAAAAGGTGATCGGGGTGCTGCGCCTTTACAGCGGGGTGCAGCGGCCCTACACCAAGGATGAGATTATGTTGGTCACCACCCTGGCCTATCTGGGCGGCCTGGCCATCCAGAACGCCTCCCTCTACCTGATGTGCCAGTCGGATATGAAGAATTTAAAGGACGAACTCTGGAGCCACCGTTCCTGGTTTTGAGTATTGAGTTTCGAGTTTTGAGTTTCGAGATGGGGCGAACCTTGGTTCGCCCCGATTGGTTTGGGGATGAAAAAAAGGGCGGTTCGAGAACCGCCCCTACGAACCTGCCGATTTTTCGCAGTAAACGCCTGCGTCCTGCTTTTTAGCAACTAGCAACTAAAAACCAAAAAGGCAAGGGCGACCCAGCGGGTCGCCCCTACTCGAAACTCGAAACTAAATCCCCAGGTAGGTGCGCCTGATCTCGTCGTTTTTGGCGAGGGTCCGGGCCTCGCCTTCCAGGTGCACCCTGCCTTCCGCCAGGACGTAGGCGTAGTCGCTCACCGCCAGGGCCATGGTGACGTTCTGCTCCACCAGGAGCATGGTGAGGCCGGTCTTCTTCAGGCGGGTGAGGCCCTCGAACAGGGTCAGGGCCAGCAAGGGCGACAGACCGAGGGAGAGTTCATCCAGCATCAGGATCTCCGGCTCGGCCATCAGGCCCCGGGATACCGCCACCATCTGCTGCTCGCCGCCGCTCAGGGTGCCGGCCTTCTGCTTGGCCCGCTCCTTGAGCCGGGGAAAGAGTTCGAAGACCTTCTCCAGGTTTTGCTTGAAGGTCGCCCGGGCCCGGCCGGAGAAGGCGCCCATCTCCAGGTTTTCCAGGACCGTCATCTCGGTAAAGAGCTGGCGCCCTTCCGGCACCAGGACCATGCCGGCCTTGGCCCGGGCGTGGGCCGAAAGACCGGTGACGTCCCGGCCTTCAAAAGTCACCGCGCCCTGCCAGGGCCGCAGCAGCCCCATGACGGTCTTGAGCAGGGTGGTCTTGCCCACCCCGTTGGAGCCCACCAGGGTGGTGAGTTTGCCCTTTTCCAGGCGCAGGTTGACCCCCCAGAGAATCTGGACCCCTTCGTAGCCGGAGGTGATGTCACTCACTTCTAACAGGTTCATTTCGCCTTACCAATCAGTCGGCCAAAAGCCGCGCCGTCATTTCAGGATCGCCCAGGTAGGCCTCGATCACCTGGGGGTTGCTGGCCACCTCTTCGGGGGTGCCCGCGGCGATGAGCTGCCCGTAATCCAACACGATGATGCGGTCGGAAATACTCATGATCGCCTGCATGACGTGCTCGATCATCAGGATGGTGAAGCCCTGGTCCCGAATGGTCCGGATGGTCGCCATCATGCCGGCGATCTCCGAAGGATTCAGGCCCGCCAAAACCTCGTCCAGTAACAGCAGATAAGGCCGGGCGGCTAGGGCCCGGGCCAACTCCAGGCGCTTCTTTTGGGCCACGTTGAGGTTGAGGGCGAGCTGATCGGCCCGGTCCGCCAGGCCCACCTGGGTAAGGGCCTCGTCCGCAATGGCGGCGGCATTGCCCAGGGAGTGGCGCTCCCGGCCGAAGCAGGCCCCCACCATGACGTTTTCCCTGACGGTGAGATCGTTCAGGGGCCGGACCACCTGGTGGGCCCGGGCCAGACCCCGCCGGGCCACCTCATAGGAGGGCAGGCCGGTGATCTTTTCGCCCCGAAAGATCACCTGGCCCTGCGTCGGGACATAGACGCCGTTGATCACATTGAACAGGGTGGTCTTGCCGGCGCCGTTGGGGCCGATGAGCCCCATGATCTGGCCCTCGGTTATCTCGAAGTTCACGTCCAACAGGGCCTGAAGCCCGCCGAATTTCTTGGAGACTTCCTGAACCTGGAGAATCATTCCAGCCACCTCCGCGACTGCGGGAAGCGCTCCCGGAACCAGCCCACTATCCCCCCGGGCACAAAGAGGACGATGAGGAGGAGGATGAGTCCGGATAACGCCAGGTGCAGGTCCTTGAAGATGGAGCTGGTAATCAGATAGCCCCGCAGCCGCTCATAAGCGAAGGCCCCGAAGATCGGCCCTAACAGCAGGCCCCGGCCGCCCAGCATCACCATTACCAGGATCTCCAGGGACATCTGGAACCGGAAGGCGTCGTCCGGCTCCACGTTGCCGTTCTTAAAGAAGTACAAGGTGCCGATCAGCCCCGGGAAAAAGGCCGAGATTATGAAGGCCTTGGTCTTGTCCTGGGGGGCCTTCACCCCCATGACCATGGCGGTGTCTTCGTCCTCCCGGATGGCGCTGAGCCCCAGGCCGAAGCGGGAGCGTTTCACCAGGTAGCTCACCACGATGACCGCCAGGGCCACCAGCCACAGCAGGATGAAGGTGAACCAGAGGGCCTGGCCGGCCCCGCCATAGCGGTCATAGGCGGAAAAGTTGACGTACAACCCGGTGGAACCGCCGAAGGGTTCGAAATTGCTGACAAAGGCCCGGGCCGCCTCGTTGACCCCGATGGTGGCCAGGGCAAAATAAGCCCCCCTGAGGCGCAGGACCGCGGCGCCGATGATATAGGCGATTACCGCCGACAGGACCCCGCCGCCCAGGGCCGCCAGGTATACCGGCCAGTTCCATGCGCTCAGCAGGTAGAAGCCGAAGTAACCCCCCAGGCCGAAAAAGACGATATGTCCGAAGTTGACATAACCGGTGTAGCCCATGAGGATGTTCAGGCTGGAGGCCAGGCCGACGAACATCAGCACCGTAAAGGCCTCCTCCCGCAAGGTGTCTTGCCTCAGGACCAGAATCACCAGGCCGCCCAGGAAGACCAGGAGAAAGCTGAGCCAGAAACCGGATTGCTTCCGGAGATTCATTTACTTGGACCCCAACAGCCCGGTGGGCTTGACCACCAGGACCAGGACGAACAGGCCGAATTCCACCACCGGCACCCAACTCACTGGCATGAAGGTGGGGATCACCCCCTCCAGGGCCCCCAAAAACAGGCCCCCGATCAAGGCCCCCAGGGGATTGCCGAGGCCGCCCAGAACGCAGATGACAAAGGATTTCAACTGATAGGTGGCGCCGCTCAGGATGGTGAAGGGAAAGAAGGTGGAGGTGAGAGCGCCAGCCACCGCGGCCAGCATGGTGCCCAGGCCGAAGGCCAGGGCCAGAACGTGGGAGGATGGAATGCCCATCAGCTCCGCCGCCGCCCGGTTGTCGGACACCGCCCGGATGGCCTTCCCCGGTCGGGTGAAATAGAGAAACAGATACAGGGCCGCAGTGATGACCACTGCGGCCAGGGCCGCCAGCAGGCGGGTGCCCTGCAGGATAACCGGGCCCAGGGTAATGGAACCCGCGGAGAAATCGATATTCCGGGGCGAAGTGGTGAACAGCGCCGTGCCGATGCCGATGATGATCATATTCACCGCAAAGGTGGCCAGCAGGGTGGAGAGATACCCACCCTGGATCACCCTTTGCAGGGCGACCCCGTAAATCAGGAAGCCGAACAGCAGGGCCAGGACTACCACCGCCACCAGCCCCAGATAGGGGTTCACCGCCAAATCGCTGAATAGAAAGTAGGTGCAGAACATCCCCAGGGCCATGGTGGCGCCGTGGCCCAGGTTGATGACCCGCATCACGCCCCAGATCAGGGTCAGGCCCATGGCGGCTACGCCGTAAACGAAGCCGATGAGCAGACCGTCTATGATGGAAGGTAGCACATGCATCTGTCTAAGGTCTCTCGCCTGTCTGCCAAAATTTTTATTAAATAAACGGCTCGGCGCATTTCCGGAGCGGCCTCTCCTCAACTGGTAAAACCTTATCCGGAGAACAATCTCCTGAAAATCGGACGATTGCTGATTCTATTGTAGGAAATTTTCCTAAACGGGCCCTTAAGCTTAACCCAAGTCAACAAGGGGCACAGCAAGCTGTGCCCCCGCCTTCAATCAATTCGGCGCCTCCGCTCTCAGTGAGCCGGATAGACAATGGCCTGGCCGGTGGCCGCGGCCTCCGGATACACCGCCACCTTTTGTGGTTTCCCCTGCTGGTCCTTCTGCCACTGGATAATAATCATCTGGTGGCCGATCTGCAACCCATGGGCCTTGGGCGTGGTGTCGAACTTGATGTGGCCGTAAAAAGTGAACATGTCTTCGGCGTCTATCGCGGCCTTGACCTTGTCCGTCTCGAAGGAGCCGGCCTTCTCCATGGCCTTCTGCAAGATCAGGCCCGCGGCATAGCCCCCGGCGCTGTGGTAGGAAGGATCTTCATTATTGTATTTGGCCTTATACTCCTTGACAAACTCATCGATGGTGGGGCCGAACCATTCCAGCCCTGCCGCCTTGGCCGCTTCCGGGCTGTATTTGGCAAAAGGTTCCCACATGCTGGAGCCGATCACGCCGATGCAGGCCTCGCCCAGTTCGGCGAACTTGGGCTCCGGCGGAGCCACCAGCAGGGCGACCATCTTGGTCTTAACCTTCTTCTCAAAGAGCTGCCGGGTCAAGGTGGTGGTATCGGCAAAATGGCCGCCGCCCATCACCGCATCGACCCCGGCGGGGATCTTATTGATGAAGGGGGCGAAATCGGTGTTGCCGCTGTCATAGCCCTCAAACATCGCGATCTGATAGCCCTTGTCTTCGGCATACTTCTTCAGACCGTTCACCGAGTCGGTGGAGAACTTGTCCTTTTCATGAATGATGGCGATCTTCTTGCCCTGCGGCGCCAGCTTGCCCAGCAGGTCAATGGCTCCCGCCAGGTACTTGGACGCGGGGGTATAGGTCATGTAGACCAGGGAGTAGCCTTTAAACTGGGTGGAGTCCGAGGACGCCCCGGCGGTGATCATAATCCGTTTATTCTGCTGGGCGATGACCGCCGCCGCATCCGCCAGGCCGCTGCTGTAGGGGCTGATGAGGAAGTCGGCCTTGTCGTTATTGATCAGGCGGGTATAAAGCTCCTGGACCCGGTCCTTGTTGCTTTCATCGTCGTAAAATTTGGCTTCGATCTTGATCTTCTTGCCGTCCGCCAATTTTATACCGCCTTCTTTGTTCACCTGCTCGATCCAAAGGTTGATGCCGTTGATCTGGCGGATGGCCTCCACATTGAGCTTGCCGGTTTGCGAGGCGGTAAACCCGATTATTAGCTTATCCTTTGGTGGAGCCGGGGCATGACATGCCGGAATCGACATGCCAAAAAGCAAGCCCGCGATTGCCAGACAGGTAAGGCCCATTCCCAAGCGTCGCATAGTTTCTCCTTCGTTTAGCGATTGTCTAACCATACAAATTTAAAGAAAGTATGCCAATAAAATTTCAATATCCCATAAGAAAATACCTGAATCAAGGGATATCTTGGTAATAATTTTGACTATATCGGAGAGTTGTCCTCAAGAAATCGGATAATTACCGATTCTCTTGTAGGAAATTTTCCTACGAGGGCTGCGAAGCTTACAGTCTGGGTGAGATTCAGTGATTACGGCCGAGCCGGAGAGCTCAGTGCAGGTAGGGCTTCAGGAAATCCATCCCTTCTCGCGGGGAGGCCTCCCCCTGGAACCGGAACGGCAGGGGAATAATTCCTCCCAGCACCGAAGCCAGGCGGAAGCTGCCGGCGATTTGATAGTGGAATTTCTGCTGTGGCATTTGTTGCGGCTGCTGACCCAGGAACTGTGGCAAGAACTGGGGCAAGAGCTCCATAACGGCAGGCAACTTCACCATAATGGGAAGTTCCGCCACCGTCTGCCCATTGGGCGGCAGGTTCACCGGTTGCTGGCTGGTGCCCTGGGCCACGCTCTTGCCTTCAATCCATAACTGGTAATCGTAACCCAACAGGTTAAGGGCCTGGTTATTGGGATTCTCCAGGAGCAGTGTGGCGCCCAGGGGCCAGCCCTGCGAGGTGGGCTGATAGACCTTGAGACCCTGATAACTGACCTTGGGGGCCTGAATCTCTCCCCGGGCCATTTGCTGCAACTGCTGCACCCCACAGCCTGCCAGGCTGACCAGCGCCGCCAACCCCAGGAACAGGGCCAGGGCCAGGACCAGGAGGTATTCCCCCCCTTTTTTAGAGGGGAGGCAGGGGGGGATTATCAAAGCTGCCAAGTCTTATTTAGCCTTTTTTCTGATCTCGGCCACCTGGGCCGGGGTGACGCCCGGGGCCATATTGGACCAGGCCTGCCGGATGTAAGTTACCACCGCGGCGATCTTGGCGTCGTCCAGCTTATCCTTCCAGCTAGGCATCTGCCCCAGATTGCCCTTGCGGCCGTTCAGTACCGTGGCAATTACCGGTTCTGGCTTGCCGGTGACAAAAGGGTTCCCGTCATGGGCCGGGAAGGTGCCGGGCAGCCCCTGGCCGTTGAGGCGATGGCAATCGACGCAGCTTCCTTCAGCTTCATAGATCGCTTTGCCCTTCTGGAAGAGATCATCCTGCCCCCAGGCCGACTGGAGGCCCAAGGCCAGGCTCAACAGTAAGACCAGCAGCAATGACCGGGCTTTCATTGCCCTCACCTTTTTGCCGTCATGGGTTTAGAAGGTCGCAATCATGGAAAAGTTAAGGCCCGAGCGCTGGCCGGGCCATAATTAATCTTCCGGAAAAGACGCGGGGGCGACCCGGGCTGGATCGCCTCCGCTTGATTTGCCCAATCATTTAATCCCCAACGAGGCCTCCGGGGTCAGCAGCGGCTGGATGCCGAAGGGATCCTTGAATTCCTGCTGCGGCTGGAAATTCAGCTTCTTGACGCCGCGATTGTTCAGGAACTTGGCCAGTTCCAGGTTGATGTCAGCGGGTTCCGCCACCCCAGCCGCGGCCAGGGCCTGCCGCAGCAACCCGGAGCCTTTCTCCGCAAAGGCCACGCAATCCCCGCAGATGCGCGCCGCTTCAGTGGGGTTGTGAAAGCCCTGGGAGTTTTCGGCCCCGATATAATTGATCCGGTAGAAGGCCTCGAAATACAGGTCCTTGGCCTGGTCATAAAGCTTCGGGTCGATATTTTTGCCCGCGGTCTTGGCCTGGTTGGCGGCCTCGAAGAGCTTGGCCGCCACTGCGGTGGCATAGCCCGCCCGGTTCAAGAGCGAGGTGGTGCGGTCCTGGATGGCAAAAACCTGGGCCTTGAGCCAGTCGGCGGATTCGGCGTGGCACTGCTGGCAGGCCACCATGCCCTGCCAAATGGGGCTGCCCACGTTGTGATTGGAAATCTTGTTCACCCCCACCCGCTCATACTGCATGTGGCAGTCGGCGCAGGACACGTTGGCGTTCCAATGGACGCTGTTTCGGCTGTAGACTTCAAACTCCGGGTGCCGGGAGAAACCCAGCTTGAAGCCGCTGACGTTCTGCTTCCATTCCAGATAGGCCGGGTCGCTCTTGATGACCTTGATGATGTTCTCCACGGAGATGTCGCCCATCTTGCTCCCCTGCCAGGGGAAGAAGACGTCCAGGGACTTCATCTCCGGGTCTTTTTTGATGACATAGGTCACGTGGCACTGGGCGCAGACCAGGGTGCGCTTCTCCTGGCGAGTGGCCGTAGCCGGGTCTTTACCCAGCTCACCCAAGGCCTTTTCGAGCGTCCAGCGGGAGAATTTCAGGTCCATGGTCTTGTTGTCGTGGCAGTCGATGCACATCACCCCGGTGCGTTGAAACTTCTCCGGAATCTTGGCGTGCACCTCCAGGTAAGGGTCTTTGAAATAGTGCTCCCCCATCTCCTGCCTGAGTTTCGGGGCGAAGGGCGTCTTGCAGGTGAGGCAGACCCCGCCGGCCTTCAGGCGGGAAGGGTCGATCTCCAACTGGTCGATGAGCATGTAGTAATGGCCCCGGATTTCGTTATATTCCACCCCGAAGCCCCAGCCGTTGAACAACAGCGCCAGGTAAGGAAATTCGCTCAGCTTGTCGAATTTCGCGTCCCCGGTCCAGCCTCGGCGGTATTTGCTCAAGCCGGCGGGGTTGGGCCCTTTGCTCTTCAGCCAGGAGTCGTATTCCAGGGGATAGGCCTTGCCCCATACCGCGGGATCGTATTCGCCGTCCGGGATGGTCACGGTCTTCACCGGTTCGGACTTGGGGGGCGAACAGGCGATCAACCAGGCCGCGCCCAGGGCCACCGCCATCAGGATAATGAGAATTGGTCTGATCCGTTTCATGCCTTCATCCATCCTTCTATTATGGGGTCAAGGTCGCGATGGCGCCGGTGCTGCGATGGGACATGCGCCGGTGGCACTCCCAGCACCGCCGGTCTTCATTGATCCGGGCCACGAGTTCGTTATGGCAGCGCCGGCAATTGGCCACCACCACCTTCGCGCCGGCGTCGGAGAGCTTGATGGGCTCGGGAACGCGGCCCGTATGGAAGGCCACGACATCGCCCAGGCCCTCCAGGCCCTTGGCCCATAAGTGGTGGGGCAGATTGTCATTGGGCAGGTGGCAGTCGATGCATTTGATATTCTGGTGCGCCCCGGAGTGAAACCAGTTCTCGTATTCCGGCTGCAGGACGTGGCAACTGCCGCAGAACTCCGGGCTTTCGGACTTGGCGTAGAGCCCCGGGGGGCCGAAGGCGGTAAAGAGGCCCACCGCGGCGACGATCACCGCCGCACCCAGCGCATACAGGCAGATTTTCTTTTTGGATGGACTCATGGAGGCCTGGAAAGTTTGGTTTGCGGTTTTAAATAATACCGATAGGGCGCTCTGTCAATTATCTGCGGCAATTTTTAACATTTTTGCAAACATTAATGGCGCGAAGGTCTCGCCGGCGGCTACCTGCCGCCAGGTTGCCGTCAAGGGTATTCCTGTAGGGGCGGACCCAGGTGTCCGCCCTTAAATTTAGATAAGTTTAGACTGGTTGGCGGGGACCCAGGTGACAATTTCCGGAAATTTGCCCTGACTGGCAGTATTGTTGCCCCCAGAAGGACCTTGGGGTCCCCCTGAGAGCGGGGAATTGTCGCAGAGAAAGAGATTGGCCGGTTCGTGATTTAGCGTCAGCGTGAAGCAGGGAGACCCAAAGGCTTTGAGCAGGCTACCCCACTCCATAGCAAAATGCAAATAGATTTTTTTGTCAGATCATTAAGTTATAGTTAACCTGGGGGAAAAAGCTTACTTTAGCGTCTTGGCGTCTGGCGTGAGGCCCTGATCTTTCCCCAGCGCTAATCCGCAAACCGCAGCGGCAACCGGTCCGCCACCACCAGCCCCCGGGCGGTGGCCGTCACCCGGCCGTCTGCCTGTCTCACCAGCCCCGCCTGTGCCAATTCCGACAAAACCATCCGCCAGCGGGGGTGTTCCTGGATGACCTCCAGGGCGACCCCTTCCCGGGTCCGAAAGCCCAGATAGAGGGCCTCCAGCCGCAGCTGCTCCGGCGTGAGGTCCTCGCTCCCGGCCACCGGCGCCGTGCCTGAGTTCACCGCGGCGCCATATTGCGCCACCGACGAAAAATTCCACCAGCGCCGGCCCGCCTTATAGGAGTGGGCCGCCGGCCCCAGACCCAGGTACGGCGTATGATTCCAGTACTTGCGGTTGTGCCGGCTAAAAAACTCCTCCCTCCGGGCGAAGTTAGAAATTTCGTAATGAATATAACCCCGGTCCTCCAGAAATTGCCGGGTCAGCAGAAAAAAGTCACGCTGGGCCTCTTCATCCGGCAGGGTAAACTCGCCCCGGGCCAGCCGCCGGGCGAACGGGGTGGGTGG
>JBIOJX010000017.1:0-19707 GCA_044451265.1 Desulfobaccales bacterium | reverse complement strand
GCCCCGGTGCGATTATCCCCTCTCGGGCCAGGGCCGCCCATAGCTCAGTTCGCCCCAAAGAAAGGAAATCGCCTTGTGCCCGGATCGCATCGCTTACCACTCTCAAGGCCGTCTCGGGCAAGAGATAAACCATGTTCTCATCCGCATAGCCCACCAGGAAGGCATTTTCTGACGCCTTCTTGTATTCCTCCCATCCCAGAAATTCTTTCTTTTCAGGTGGCGGCATTCCCTTTGAGGTTTTTGATTCGGCGTACACCCTGGACGTAAGGAAACTCTCTCTGAGAATATTCAGAAACTTCAACGTGGGCTTTTCCCCCTCAATAATCCGGCTGTGCTTCTCCCCCAGGGTTTCAAAGACCTTCCAAGCTCGATTCAGCATCTCATGGGCCTGGCTCTCTGATATGGCCCCCTGGCGCACAAAAAAATTCATGGCGCTCTCGAAGCCCACGGTGAGCCAGCTTTGGATGCCCGGTATCCGGGCATGACCGCCGCCCTGAAAAACCCCTCTGTATGCCTCAAAGAGCGCCCGTAGTTGCTCCTGGGTCTCCTCCAAGCATGGGGCCAGGTCCGCCAGATAAGCCGCCATCGCCCCGGCGTATAGGTGCGCCTCAGCTTGCGCCACGCTCAATTTCTCTTTATCAACTTGAGTTTTCTTAGGGTCAAGCTCCACGCCAAGATACCGGGCTGTAGCACTCTGGCGCTGTCCTGGTAGGAGCATTTCTCCAGTTGCCAGGATCAGGCCCCGCGGGTAATAATTCAGCCTGGCGCTCAGGTCCGGGGCCAGCCGCCCCCTCCCGGAGCGATTGCCCGCCTGGTAGATCAGCCGGGCAGCCCGCTCTGCCATTACATGACTTTCCTTTTGACTTGAGGCGGGCATAAAATCATCTATGACGATGAGGGAATCTTTTAGGGTAAAACAGAGCCTTTCCAAACTGTTGACTGTGGAAAGCCAGGACCCCGGCAAATTCAGCCAAGTGAACTCCCCAAAATGACTCAGCACCAGGGCCGCTAATGTTGATTTGAAGGAACCTGTCGGCCCGTATAGCCAGAGCGAAAAATCTATCTTGAGAAGATCGGAAAAAGGGGCGAGATAGCAGCAGGCCAGTAAAGGCGCGGTCACTTCCCACGGGGCCACGTCGATGAACCTCAAAGACGCTTGCGCTGCCTCCTGGCCGCCCGGCTCCGGCAGGGCATAGTTTCCCAGGTTTTGCCCTAAATCCACTTCAACCGGCTCGCCCGCTCCGATTGCTCCCCCGCCGTGGAAGTATCGCCACGTGCCGCCGATCTTGCGCCAGCCGGAATGAGCATAGACGGTGCGCTGCTTGAAAGCCGGGGTCTTCGGCGTCTTGCCGTGTGAATGGGCCTGAATCCCATTCCCGACATGAGATTTTATGGACGTTCCCGGCGAAATCGCCGCCCACGCTCCCCAAAACTGCTTTACCCAAGTCATGCCCTCATACTTATCTACCGATACCAAAGCGGGCGGTAAGGGCCGCCCGGTGTCCAGGCTGCCGGTAAGGTGAAATTGTTTTTTCGTTTCCGGGCTGCCGTCATCCCTGGTAATCTCTTCCTCAATCCGGGCCTGGAAGTTCGCCAAAGTGTGATACTCCCATTTGGTTTCATCATAGGCCCCCTCTTTCCCGGAATAAACCGCCCGGCATAACCGGCCATCCTTGACGCAGTAGATATGCCCGGCAACCCCGATTCTTTCTACCTCTGCCTCATCCTGGCCCGCCTCTTTGCCCTGCTCCGGGGAAGCCGGGGATTTGCCTTGCCTGGGGCTGTTCCCCCTCTTTGCGGCCTTCTCCGGCAGTTCACGGGGTTCTTTCAGACCCGCCTCAATCCCGCTGCGAATGGTGGCCCTGGCTTCTGTCTCTCCCAGGCCGATCGCCGCGGCCCTGCCGGAAAGCCCCGCTTCCACTTCACCCCGGCCCAAAGCCCCGGCCCCGATCAACTGGCCCAATGAAAAGGCGCTCTCGTTTAGCTGGGTGTTGCGCCTGCCTTCCGGGGTCCGGGCCAGCTTCGCCAGTTCATCGGCCAGGGCCTTTTGAGCATAGGCCGCATGATCGCCGCCAGGCGGTGCCCCTGGTGGGCCTTGATTGCCCTGCCGCCGCTCCTGGGCGTGCGCCTGGGCCTGGTCCTCATATGGCGCAAAGTCGGCCAGGTCATAAAGCCTCTCCGGTTCAGCCCAAATGATCTCCACGGGCCGGGGTTGCCCCGCTATCTTCATGTTGAAGGTCCCCGGCAATCGCAGAATCCGGGCCGCGTCCGTGGCGGGTAGATCACCCTTGAGGGCCAGGGAAAGCCCCCGGTTGATCGTCTCAAGCCGTGTGATCATCTCCGGAGACAACTTCACTGGCTCACGAAAGAGCCAATAAGGTTGAAAGCCGCCCCCGGAATCAATCAGCATGGAGGGCCTAAGAGGGAATTGGTCAACAGCAGCCCGTGCCTCGTCTTTACTCTGGTACTTGGGGGCGTTCTTGTGCCCTGCCGCCCCCACGTCCACATCTGCAAAGGCCGTGGTCAGGGCCAATAAATCCACCTTGGCCCCGCCCTTAT
This sequence comes from Desulfobaccales bacterium, assembly GCA_044451265.1. Taxonomy (GTDB): domain Bacteria; phylum Desulfobacterota; class Desulfobaccia; order Desulfobaccales; family 0-14-0-80-60-11; genus JAPLJC01. The sequence continues at coordinate 17,148 of JBIOJX010000017.1, read as the reverse complement.
TATCCTTCCTGAGCGCCACGCCAATCCAGTAATGTTGCGCTGGCGGCCAATCGGCCATCTCTTTCACCAGGGCCTCAGGGGTTCGGTAGAACCGGCGGAAGGACAAATTTTCACCTTCTCGCTTGCCCCGGACCTCTATAAAGGCCGCGGCCTGGGTCTGGGAGAAGAACTGGCCATATAGGGCTTTCAGGAATTGACGGGCCAGAGACGGGTTAGGCTTGATTTGTGCCACAGAATCACCCTATAAGGTAGCTTCTCAGTCCGCCTGTCATACCGCTTTCTGCCTGGCCTCCGGGTCAATCCTCCCAGATTTCATATAGTCAAGCAGGTCTGCAACCCGGTAACGCACCATGCGCCCCCGCTTGGAATAGGCCGGTCCCCGCCCCAGGTGTCGATAATTCCTCAAGGTTTGTGCGGAAACTGCCAGGATTTTGGCGGCCTCAACATCATTGACGAAACGGTCTTGCGCCTCCATGATCATGCCTCCGAAATGAAAAAGGGATACAAGCCAAAAGGCTCACATCCCTTTTCTTACATCTGGGTAAGTCTGTAAATTTGCAAATGTTACATTTGTCCAAACTTCTAGACAGATGTTACACTTGTCCTATAAAATAGCTTTTTCTTTTAACCTTCTCTCAATCGTTCGGATGCTTGGAGGTTCTTTTAACGTCTCTTTAAGATGTTCATGAACCTTCACCGCGACGCTATGCCGTTTAGCTTCCTTAGGAATATTAAGTAATTTTATAGCTTCCAAAATAATTTTGGTATCATTATCCATTTTCTTCACTTTTGTTTCTGTGCTTCCTCTGGTTCTTATCTTATCTCGCCGCCCCCACTCATGAATATCATTTACCTCTAATCCCAACCTGTAAGCTATCTTGGTTAGGCTCAAGTCGAGAAATGCCTCTTTTGTTTCTATTTCTCGCAGAGCTTCGGCAATTCTTTGTAAAAAATTGTCTTTTATTAGTTGGTTATTTAATATCAGGTCCGCCCCTGCAATTAATAAACGCGAATGGGGCCACTCAACCCAATAACAAAGAAGAGTTTGCAACATCGTGATAATATTCCAAAGGTCCTTATCCGGCTCATAATCCGGTTTCACCATTGGTTTTATATATTCAAAGAAAGCTAAGTCGTTATCGTTGTCAGCTTTCCTTTTTATTGATCGGTTCTTCTCTAAGATGCTGAAAAATAATTCCTTATCTTTTTTGTATATATCCGCCAGAGCTTCATCTTGTGCATCAATAAGAAACTTAAATTTTAGTAATTCGAAATCAAAATTAGAAACTCTATCACCTGCCGATGGTCTAAAAAGATCAGCTATATCCTCTAATGGGTCCATAATTTCTTTCTTAATGTTTTCAAGGGATGATTCTTCGCCTGTCATAAATAAAAGGGCCACGTCAATATGTCTCGCAATCAAACAGGCCTTTTCCTTAATGGCAGGAGGTAGCTGGTCTATGGAAAATTGGTCAAATGGTGGAGAGTTGCGTTTCTCTAAGCTTTCTAAAAAAGACATGCCCCGCCTCCTGCCGCGGTCCTGGTGGGGTTCCGGGGAAGGCGGCCAGGATTACCGCCTTGTCGGGATCGGGGATCAGCCGCCCCCTATCCCCGGAAACTTTGTGTCATTCCTTTATTCCAGTAGCTTCCAGCGCCTGACCTTTTCGCCTCTTGGCGCTCCTGCCTCAACCTTCTATTCCTCTCCCCTTAAATTGGCAACCTTAGCATTATCCCGATTCATCGCCAGGTTAAGCAGGTCCCCCGCCACGTCAGAGGCCCGGTGTAGGGCCTCGTCTCTCAAGTGGGCGTATCTCTGCGTCATGGCGGCGCTCTTGTGGGTCAAGAGCTTTTGCAGGGTGTAAAGGTCAACCTGCCCCGATGAGGCCAGCATCGACGCGTAGGTGTGTCTGAGGCCATGCAGCGCCCTGAAGTCTTTGGGCAAGCCCGCGGCCGCTTTAATTCGGGTCACTTGCTTGTTAATATCTACGCGCTGGTTTCCCCCACGTCCAGGGAAGACAAAGAGGCTACCGGTGCGGGGGTGATTAATCAACAGTTCTCGGGCCGTGGCATTCAGGGGTATTTTTTGGTCAATCCCGCCTTTGGGGTTGCAGATGTGGATAAAGCCCCTTTCAAAATCTACGTCCTGCCATTGCAGCCGGAATAGCTCCCCCCGCCTCATTCCGGTGAATAAGGCCATTTTCATGAAATTGGCGGCCTGTAGGTTGGGGTCTTGCTCAATGGCTTTCAGCAGGGCGATAAATTGCTCTGGGGATAGGTCTTCAGTTTTGAGGTTGTTTACCTTGGGCATTTCCAGATGAAACGAGAAAGGCTTGCAAAGGTGGCGCTTTACCCCAAAATTGACGATTCGGCGCAGCAAGGATAGTGTGAGTTTGGCAGTTTGCGGGGCCTTGTCTTTTAATATTCGCAGTCTTAGCCGGTCAACTTCTAGAGGCTGAATTTCGTGAGGCTCCTTTTCACCCCACGAGGTCTTGATATACTTCTCGAACCGGCTCCGGTCTTGGGCGATTCCCTTAAGCTGCCTTTGGGCCGTGTATTCTTGCCATAACCGGTTAATTGTCCAGCGTGCGGCCTCTGCCTTTTTAGCCGTTTCCTTTTGCTCCCTAACTTCCTGCCGGGAGGGTTTCTTGCCTTTTATCTTCTCAGCCCTGAGTACGCTGGCTCTGGCCGCGGTCATATCCTTGGATTGCCGCCCAGCCTTTTCCTCAATCATCTTCCCGGCCTTGCGATACCGGATGTAGAAAATCTTCTCTTTTTTGCCTGTGGCCGGGCAAGTTCCGTCAATGTAAAAGACGCCTGGATAGACAGTCTTCTTTCTTTCTAAAATCGGCATGATCTCTGCCTCCCAACGTGGTTTTATTCCCCACACTATTCCCCACATCTGAGACTAATATAAGGGTATTGAGAGGTATGTCAAGAAAAATGTGTATACTAATTTAGTCGTGATATTAAGGGGATTTATAACAGACAGGTACAGGTGGGTACAAACTACCCTTAGGTCTCCGGAACCAAAGGCCGGGCGTTCGAGTCGCCCATCGCCCGCCAAAGATTTCAAGGGGTTAGGCAAAAAGCCTGACCCCTTATTTTTTTATCCCCAACACTATCCCCAACCTCTCTTCAGGAAAGACAGGTAGAATGCGGTAAGATAATTAGCTTCTTGGAAGAACCCGCTACCTGTCCAGGAATGTGGACATGGGTCGAGAATCCTGCAATCCATCAGCTCTCAGAAATACACTTTAATTTCAGCACCGGACGATCATATATTTTAAGCCTACCATTTATCATCTTCACGCTCCGCTGACTGGCATAGGTGGACGCAGGATGTCCCGGTCGACTTCGCACCGAGTAAGGAAGACTTCAAAACCCTGACCGGAGTCGCTTACGTGTTGAAAGGTTCTTCCGCACCTGGCAAAAAATGAAACTATTCTGGTGTGGGTCCCTGGTCAATGTCGAGACGTTATCGCCAAACGAACCCATTCCTCGCCTCCCCTATACCCATAATATCCAGATTCCTCCTGGTGATTTTAGCTTATAGCCTACGTTTTATGCGCTATTCATGAAAGAATTGGGTGCTTTGAGGGCTTCAAAGAAACCGGGACAAACTGAATTAAGGTATGGATTATCCCCATTGTGATGGAGGAAATGGTAAAAAAATTATGATGTGTTTCTATTAGGTTGAGGAATCTTGGAATGCTCAGGCAGATCTGGAAGCTCTTCAATATATGAACAGCATAGCAGCGCGCTAAACGTCCGGTGGTCAAGTGCGGAAATATAGCAGTGATCTTCAATCTGACATTACCTTTTCATTGGTAGGATCAATGCCATATAGTTGTTGAGTACCTCTATTTGCCTGAAAGAAGCCCAGATCCTGATAGAGCGCTGGCGGCAGGAACATAATGCGGTAAGGCCCCACAGCGCCTTGGGTTATCGGCCACCTGTACCCGAGACCATTGGGGTGATTCCCAGAGACCTGGCTACGCTATGCTCCGCCCGGATCTCTGGCTTGATTTGACCCCCATCCTCACTTAAAACTTGGTATAACGGGGGCAGGTCAAGACAAAAGAGACTCTTTTAATATTTACGACTTTAAATAGCAATAACTGCGCAACTTGCGAAAAATATCCATTGCTTGCCTTAGGGGTCTGGTAATTTTCCAGGAAGGTGACGCGCACAAGGATGCTAAGACTTGGTCTTTTTCTTCCAATTGGGCCCTCAATAAGGAAATTTCCTTATTTAAAAGACTATATTCTTCCGGGAAATAGGCTTCAATAAGCTCACCTTTATTTTTTATAAAGAGCATATCATGATTATACTGTGAATACCCATCCAAATTATACCTGGCTATCGCTATGTCTATATAGCAATGGCGAATATCATTTCTATTATACCATTGTAGATTGAATACCCAATCAGCCCATGCCTTATATTTAATATCAAATTTGCCAAGTCTATCAAAAACTCTTTTTCTTGTAAAAATAGCCTGGTGGCAAATATTTTTTTGAAGTAATTTTAATCTTGAAAATGGTCCGTCGTATAGTTGTTCAGTGTTACCCCACTTTACATTGCCATAAATTACGTCAAATTTCGACACTTTCGTCCTATTAAAAATGTCATTCAAAACCGTACTAGAGCAGAAAATGTCATCGCTTCCAAAAAAATAAAGCCAATCACCAGAACATAAGTCAATCCCTTTATTCATAGCATCGTATATCCCCATATCTTTTTCTGATACCCATTTTATCTGTGGATACTTTGCCGCATGCTTCTTTAATATGTTAAGAGTGCCATCGGTTGATTGGCCGTCGATAATAAGATGTTCTTTATTTGAATAAGTTTGGTTTGCGACGCTTAATATACAGGCCCCTATGGTTTTTTCTGCATGTAGGGTTGGGGTTATTATGCTAATTTTAGGCAACTTTTCCATGTTCCACTTACCAACCGAGATTATGCGGCAGCTTTTGCCGCGTATTTCCAAAAATGATTTTAGAGACCTCTTCTTGCTTGAGGCAAATCCCCCCAATAATCCTCTGCCTCGAAACCGAATTTTATCATCGGCGCCATCGTAGCACAAATTTCGCCCAAGCAAATTATTCTTTCCCCGGACTTAAGTGAGCCTGAACTTCAACGACAGGATGCTTCGATGGTGTGCAGCTTAAGGACCCGGGCCGATACCGCTTGGTAGTGATGGGTTAATGGAAAGGCTGAGCTACATTCACATACACCCCTGGGCATTGCACTGGCTTATTCGGTTAAAAAATTTATGCGAGAGTGGCAGATTACTTGCCAAACCCTGCCCTTATCGCCGAGCTATCAAAAACTGCAGATATGATCTCCATAGCCCCTAAGGGCATTTGTAGGAAAAAAATATCAGATGCCTGCCAGAGGAAGGAAACGAGAAATTCGGCGTGAACGAAAGGATTCTTAGGGCTGGAAAGTGAAGATATGATCTGGATAGGCTGAATTTTTACCATCTGATATGTTTCTGGTCATAGCAGAAATCCGCAGTCCTGTTATATTGCTTGCCACTCGCCTGAATTTCCTCCGAGAAATGCACCTTCCCGATGATCTACTCTGGCGCAAACCCCTTCGTGCTCATCTCCCTGCCTCCCTTTGATCCACCACTCTAATTTAACATGTCGATCAGTTTTCGAGGGGCAGATCACTTATCGAAGCCCTGCTTTTTGATTCTGAATGTTCAATATATTGTACAATATAATGAATTGTTGTTTAATTATGCGAACCTTTCCTTGATTAATTAACAGTTAGCGTTAATATATCAATTAGTTATGTGAATGGCACTTAATTTGCTATTTCATTATTCGGAATAAAGGCACATACCTTTTTAATTAGGACATTTCCCTTGATGGATAAAGAATTGGCAGGCCCTTACAGCATTCTACTGGCGGATGATCATGTGATGTTTCGCCGGGGGGTCAGAAGGATCATCCAGAGTATCGGCGATGTGGAAGTAGTGGGGGAAGCCAGCGACGGCTTCCAACTGCTGGAACTCTTGAAAAAGACCTCCCCTCAGCTGGTCATCCTCGACATCTCCATGCCTAATCTCCGAGGTCTGGAGGCGACCTGGGAGATCAAGAACATCAATCCCGCTGTCAAGGTGCTGATCCTGACCATGCACAAAGACAATGAATATGTCGATTACGCCTTTTCCGCCGGGGCGGAAGGCTATCTGCTCAAGGAGGATGCCGACAGCGAGCTTCTCTTGGCCATCGACACCCTGAGGAAAGGTAGAACCTACATCTCACCGCTAATCTCAACCAAACTGGCGGATCGGTTCGTGCAAAAGTTTCGGCATGCCATGAAATTATCGGACAGCCCCAGAGAACTTCTTACTATCCGAGAACGGCAGATCATCAAGCTCATCGCAGAGGGCAAAACCAGCAAGGAAAGTGCCGACCTGCTTTTCATCAGCAGTCGAACTGTGCATACTCACCGCGCCAATATTATGAGGAAGCTCAACATTAAGAAGACCGTCGGCCTGGTGAAATACGCCATTCAGAAGGGCTATTCCCTTCAGGAACCCTGAAGCATGTTGCTAACTTGCCAGGAGCGGCACTTATCGGTTCGGAAACGTAGCTCACAAAGTAAACGAATTTAGCGGGGTATTAAAGATGAAATGCAACGATTGGGACCCCGACCCTTTGTTAAATGTAGGCTTGCCCCTGCAAGAATGCGATGAGGTATGCCGCTGGTGGCTCGGGGGGAAAGCCTGTCGGCTATACAACCGCGGGCCTTGTGAGACCGAGGGTAGACAGTCCTTGCCGGAGCAAGTGCAATGTGCCGGGTTAGATAATGGTAAAGTTTTAATACCTGGAAAACACGTGGCAGAGAAATAGGAGGTACGTTTCTCAAATGGGCCGTAGCCTTGATCGTTAATTTCTCTAGGCGCTCTTCAACCAAAAATTGATTCATTACGAGGTACCTTAGACTTAAACCCCTGGTTTTTCCACCCCAGGGATATTTTGCCACAACTTAATCAACCAACCGGAATGAGGGGTATGGCAATGCGCCTAAGAGAATTGAAATGGATGCAACTTCCCGTCTGGCCACCTCAATGGGGGGTGACAGACGAGGGGGCCGGTGAAGTGGGGGTCTTGATGAAAGTCAAGATCCGCACGGACAGGCTCCTGGATTATATTTATATCGAAGCCGACGACGGAGGCCATATACTCCGCGGTGTATCAACACTTGGAAACTCCCGGCACCTTAGATCCCTCTATCGCACCATTAGCCAGCATATCGGGAAACCCCTCTCCGAGATCGGTGACCTGGAAATAAGATTGTAAGGGATCTGGCCAGTAGTCCGTCCCTGAATGGGGCAGGATAAAGCCTTATTATCTCCCCTTAGCCGTGTGCGGTGGGCTGTTTCGGGATCTGTCAATTACTTCTCCGGGGCCTTTCATGAAGGGGTGTTGCCCAGATTGATGTTCTTGCTCTGGAGTAGGGCGGGGCTGCCAGGTGTTGCGGGAGCCTACCAAGAATAGCGAAGATCTTGCCAATATCCTCTCTCCTGAGATCTCTGCATATGATTCCAATATGGAAACCTTTTAAAAATGAAAAAGCCCTGGGATGAAATTTCCAGGGCTCCAGATGAACTTTTACTTGATTCACACTCTCAAATCTGAGGTCAAACCGGCCAAAATAGATGGCGAAATTTTCGCCATTTTATGTCAACTCGCCACGGGGTCTTCTGTACAAGCCCTTTAAATTATTAGGCATATAGATGCCAGTTTTTACCTGAAATAGTCCCTTTGGGACTACCATTAAACAAGCTATTAATCGGCCTTTCCTGATTTCGAAAGGGGCATTTCTGTGTCCCCAGACCGTCCTAAGAGACCGCCCGGCGTCCTCCACAGGTAACTTCCGGCCATGAAATTTATCGGTCTCATTTTTCCGGCAGAAGGAATAGTGGCTCGAACACCACAAATAGTCGACCACGTCCTTGACCACGCTGGCGGCGGAGCCCAGGATGACCACCACCATGTCGGCGGCTCTCCCTCTTTATTTGTCCTTTGCGCTGGGAATAATGCTGGGAAATATAAAAAGGGGTTAGGCCATATTGGCCTAACCCATTGATTTCACTTGGCGTCCCCAACCGGATTTGAACCGGTGTCGCCGGCGTGAAAGGCCGGTGTCCTGGACCAGGCTAGACGATGGGGACGCATTTTTGTGGGCCGTGTTGGACTCGAACCAACGACTCTCTGCTTAAAAGGCAGATACTCTACCAACTGAGTTAACGGCCCGAAGGATTAACGGAATATTATTAACCCGACGGGCTAGACTTGTCAAGGAAATCAGCGCCGGCCAGCCGGGGAATGGTCGCCCCGGCGGCCCCGGCGGCGCGGTTATACCAGTTCTTGCAAAGACTTGCGGACTTCCTCCAGGAGGGCGGCGTGCACCTCCATGGGCGGCCGAGCCGCGTCCAGCCGCCGAAACTGAGGCCCTTTGAGGCTGGCATAGACGGCCTCCACCCGCTTCAGGTAAGGGAAGGACTCGCTCACCTGTCGGGCCGCTTTGCCCTTTTTGGCCAGTCGGGCCAGGGCCTCGGTGACGGGCAGCTCCAGGATGAAGACCAGATCGGGCACCGGGGCGAAGGCCTCGTTGGCGGCCAGAATGTCGTTGGGGTCGAGTCCCAAGGCCCCCTGGTAGGCCACCGAGGAGTAGTAGTAGCGGTCGGTGAGGACCACTTTGCCCCGCTCCAGGGCCGGTTTGATGATCTGGGCCACATGTTCCCGCCGGTCGGCCATGAAGAGGTCCAACTCCGCGGCCGGGGAGAGATGGCGGCTGGGCCCCAGGAGGTAGCTCTGGAGCCTTTGCCCCGCCGGGCCGTGGGTGGGCTCCCGGGTCAGGACCACCTGGTGGCCGTCCTTTTTCAGGGACGCGGCCAGCATTTCGGCCTGGGTGCTTTTCCCCGAACCGTCGATGCCTTCCAGAGCGATGAGAAAGCCTTTGGCCATGGCTTAGCTCTCGTACCAGACTTCCGGGAAGGCGGTGTTATCGTAGAGGTATTCCATCTTCTCTTTATGGCTCAATTCCACCTGGGCCATCCTCTCCAGAAAATTCCGGATCTCTCCCGGCGGCTGCAAGGCGGCCAGGGCCTGGTAGAACCGGTGCGAGCCTTCTTCCCGCTTCATGGCGATGACCAGGGCCTCCTTGGGTGACAGGTCCTGGTGGAAGGCCGGGGCCTCCAGCAGTTCCGCCAGGTGGACGTCTTGGGGCCGGCCCACCAGCGTGCAGCCTTGCGGGGTGAGGCAGCCCTGGAGGAAATGCTTGTGCTCCAACTCTTCCTTGGCCAAATATTGGAAGGTCTCTTTGGTATCGGCCGGCGCCACCACCTCGGCCATGCGAGTATAAAACTCGTGGGACAGCTCTTCCTGGGTGATGGCGCTTTTGATGACGGCTTCCATTTCGGTGCTCATGGGATTTTCCTTATCGGGCGCTGAACTAAAATGGCCCGGTAGGGGCGGCTCGCGAACCCCCTACCTGTTTAGGCTTATCATAATGATGGTTAAGCGGTTCACTTATCGGTTTTAATGGTTATGGCCTTGGGCTTGACCGGGGTCTTCTTGGGGCAGGTAATGGTCAGGACCCCTTGGTCATATTTGGCGTCGATCTGGTCGATGTCCACCGCCGCGGGCAGCCGCAGGACCCGGGAAAAGGAGCCGGAGCTGCGTTCCACCAGGTGGTAGTTCTCCTTGGTCTCCTCGCGTTCGGATTTTTTCTCACCCTTAATGGTCAGGAGGTCGCCCACCAGAGAGATGTCGATCTCCTTGGGGTCGAGGCCCGGGAGCTCCGCCTTCACCGTCACCTTCTCGGGGGTCTCGGCTACGTCCACCGCCGGAGTCCACTCCTCGGTCCAGGGCCGCAGGCCTCTCGGGCCGGGTCCGAAAAAGTCCTCCCACAGGCGGTCCATTTCCCGGCGCAGCCGGGAGACTTCCCGAAAAGGCTCCCATTTTACCAGTTCTCTGGGCATATTTAGTCCTCCATTTTTGTTATGGTTTCCTGTGCAATAGATAGGGCCTGGCCGGAAGACTGTCAACCGGCGGCCGGGAAAATCGCCATAGATTATGCTTGAATTTCGCCGCGGACAATGGTAATTATTCCAAGATGCCATTGAGGCTGACCCCATGACCCGAGTAGCTGAAAAAATTATCGAGCCCAACCTCCTTTTGTTAAAGGAGGTTTTTTTTTGCAAATTCACGGCAAGATGATGGCTACGGCTAAAACCGGCGTTATCTTAACCTTTAGGCTGCCATTCGCAGGCTAGAAAGGACCCGGCCTATGGAATTTCGGCACAAGGATCTCTTGGGCATCGCCTCTCTTACCGCCGCAGAGATCCGGCTCATCCTGGACACCGCCGCCTCCCTCAAGGAGATTTCCCGGCGCCCCATCAAGAAGGTCCCCACCTTGCGGGGCAAGACGGTGGTGACCATGTTCTACGAGCCCAGCACCCGAACCCGCATGTCCTTCGAGATCGCCGCCAAACGCCTCAGCGCCGACACCCTCAATCTGACGGTGGCGGCCTCCAGCGCCGTTAAAGGCGAGACCCTGGCGGACACGGCCCACAACCTCGAGGCCATGCAGCCCGATGTCCTGGTCATCCGTCACTATGCCAGCGGCGCCCCCCACTACCTGGCCGGGAAGCTCGGATGCGCGGTGATCAACGCCGGCGACGGCCTGCACGAGCACCCCACCCAGGCCCTGCTGGACCTGTTGACGGTGCAGGAGGCCAAGGGCACCCTTTCCGGCCTGAAGGTGGCCATCATCGGCGACATCGCCCATTCCCGGGTGGCCCGCTCCGATATCCTGGCCCTTGGCAAGATGGGCTCCGAGGTGACGGTGGCCGGCCCCGCCACCATGCTGCCGCCCTTTCTTGCCGACCTGGGGGTGCGGGTGACCTATTCCCTGGATGAGGCCGTCGCGGGGGCCGACGTCATTATGATGCTGCGGCTGCAACTGGAGCGCATGGGGCAGGGCTTCATCTCCACCCTGCGGGAATACAGCCGCCATTTCGGCCTGGCCCCCCGGCACCTGGAAAAAGCCAAAGACAACGTGATTATCATGCACCCCGGGCCGCTCAATCGGGGGGTGGAGATCTCCCCCGAGGTGGCCGACGGCCCCTATTCCGTCATCCTGGAGCAGGTGACCAACGGCGTGGCGGTGCGCATGGCCATGTTGTACCTCTTGATCGGAGGGGAGAGGTATGCTGATTAAGGGCGCTCTGTTAGTGGACCCGGCGCAGGGCCTGGAAGCCCCCATGGACTTGTTGATTGAGGGCGGCCAGGTTGCCGCGGTCGAGACTCCCGGAACCATCCCCGGCGCCGGCCGCCGGGTGCTCGAGGCCCAGGGGCTGGTACTGACTCCCGGCCTCATCGACATGCACGTCCACCTGCGGGAGCCGGGAGAGGAATATAAAGAGACCATCGAGACCGGCGCCCGGGCCGCGGTGCGGGGCGGCTTCACCGCGGTGGCCTGCATGCCCAACACCAGGCCGGTGAACGACACCACTTCCGTGACCCGCTTCATCCTGGAGCAGGCCGCGGCCGCGGGGTTGGCCCGGGTCTATCCGGTGGCGGCCATCTCCATGGGCTCCCGGGGCGAGCAGTTGAGCGAATACGGCGACCAAAAGGAGGCCGGGGCCGTGGCGGTGTCCGACGACGGCCGGCCGGTGCTGAGTTCCATGCTCATGCGCCGGGCCCTGGAATACGCCCGCACCTTCGGCCTGCCGGTCATCTCCCACGCTGAGGACCTGGAACTTCGGGGCGAAGGCGTCATGCACGAAGGCCGGGTCTCCCTGGAACTTGGACTCAAAGGCATCCCCGCCGCCGTGGAAGAGGTCATGATCTTCCGGGATGTTACCCTGGCCGGCCTCACCGGCTGCCGCCTGCATATCGCCCATGTGTCAACCGCGGGAAGCGTTGAGCTCATCCGCCGGGCCAAGGCCGCGGGCCTCCCCGTGACCGCCGAAACCGCGCCCCACTATTTCAGCCTGACCGACGCCGCAGTTTACGGCTACGACACCAACGCTAAGGTCAACCCGCCCCTGCGCACTGCCCTTGATCAGGCCGCGGTCAAAGCGGGTCTCAAAGATGGCACTCTGGACGCCATCGCCAGCGACCACGCCCCACATACCTCCCTGGAAAAGGACCTGGAGTTCCAGGCCGCGGCCTTCGGCCTCATCGGCCTGGAAACCAGCCTGGGCCTCAGCCTGAAGCTGGTGCACGACGGGGTCCTGACCCTCGCGCAATTAGTCACCCGCATGAGCCTCAACCCGGCCCGTATCCTGGGGGTCACCGGAGGCACTCTGAGCGTCGGCGCCCCGGCGGATATTTCGCTAATCGACTTGAACCGGGAATGGCAGGTCGACGCCAGCACCTTCGCCTCCAAATCCCGCAACTGCCCCTTTAACGGCTGGAAGCTCCAAGGCAAGGCTGCTATGACCATAGTGGGAGGAAAGGTGGTCTGGCAGGAAGGTCCATAGTGCTTGAAAATCTCATGTCTTTTCACCCTCTCCCCTGCGAGGGGAGAGGGCTGGGGTGAGGGGTGGCAATGTCCAATCAGTGCGCCAGGGCCTTGCGAAAACGCCTGACCGATGCCGAAAGGCGGCTTTGGCATCATCTCCGAAATCGAGAGCTGGGCGGCTGGAAATTCCGGCGGCAGTATCCGGTAGGTCCCTTTATTGTCGATTTTATCTGCGTAGAGAATAACCTGGTCATTGAACTGGATGGCAGCCAACACGCCGAGAACGAGGCATCGGACCTGCAGCGTTCAGCCTATTTGAATAACATGGGTTATCGGGTCTGCCGATTTTGGAATAATCAAGTATTGCAGGAGACTGAGGGGGTTCTGGAGGCGATTTTCGCAATCTTGACTGAGGGCAAGGAGAATTCCCCCTCACCCCAACCCTCTCCCCCATTGGGGGAGAGGGGGTAAGATAAGCTAGGGTGCAGGGAGCAAAATAGGGTTCAGTGACAGTTTTCGCCGGCGATTAAAACTGTAGGCGCAGCTTTAGCCTGCGTGTAGTTGAGACAATGTTTTCCTAAATCCTTAGACTTTGGGTAAGTTAATCATGCTCAGGGTATTAGTATTAACAACCCTTATGCTTGGCCTAATTTCTCCGGCCAACGCCGCCGACTTGACCGTTGATCAACTCAAAAACTGCCAATACTTTATTCCATCTTGGGAAAATCCTGACCAAGGGGATTGGGTGCAGCTCAAGAATGGCGAATTTGCCCGAAGAAACCCGGATAATCCCTTATTCGTCAGCGTAGTGAAGATAGCCCTCGGTCATCTAGCTAATAGTCAAACCAAAGATGCTGCCGTCATTTATGGCTATAATACCGGCGGCTCAGGCTTTTTTGTGATGCTGGGTGCAGCAATTAATGACCAGGGTAAACCAAAATTCATTGCCTTCGCAGATTTGGAAGACAGGGTGAAGATAAATTCACTGAGCATTCAATCCGGGAAGATTGTCGTTGATCTGGTAATTCATGGCCCCAACGATCCGGCCTGCTGTCCCACGGTGAAAAAGATTGCCACTTATAACTTGGTCGGCAATAGACTTATAGAAAAATGAGGTTAAGGCCTTCTATTGAAACTCGAAACTCGAAACCAAGAGGTTGATATGCCAAGCCAAGTCTTTTTCATGGACCTGCGGGCCTCCGTCAAGGAGCCCAATTTCAAGAAATTTCAGCGACTCCTGGAGGCCCTGGATCTTAAAAACATCATCAAGCGCAAAAAGAAACGGCCCTTGATCGGGGTGAAGCTCCATTTCGGCGAGAAGGGCAACACCTCCTTCATCCGGCCCATTTACGTGCGCCAGGTGGTGGACCATATTTATGATCACGGCGGGGCGCCCTTCCTCACCGACGCCAACACGGTCTACGTGGGCACCCGGGCCGAGGCCGTGAGCCACCTCACCACCGCCATCGAAAACGGCTTCGCCTACGCCGTGGTCAAAGCCCCGCTGGTCATCGCCGACGGCCTCACCGGCAAGGCGGAAGTGGCGGTGGAAATCAACCGGGAGCAGTTTAAGACCGTCTATCTGGCCGAGGCCATCCTGGAAGCCGAGGGGCTGGTGGTCCTCTCCCACTTCAAGCTCCACGAGCTTTCCGGCTTCGGCGGCGCCCTGAAGAACCTGGGTATGGGCTGCGCCTCCCGCAAAGGCAAGCTCTCCATGCACTCCAACATCTCCCCCAAGGTGACCGAAAAGAAGTGCACCGGCTGCGGCGACTGCGTGGTCCACTGCGCCCAGGAGGCCATCGCCATCAATCCGGAGACCGAAAAGGCGGTCATCGACCCCACCAAGTGCGTGGGCTGCGCCGAATGCCTGCTGGTCTGCCCCTACGGCAACATCCAGATCCAGTGGAACGAATCCATCCCGGTATTTCTGAAAAAGATGATGGAATACGCCTACGGCGTGATGCGGGACCGGCAGGAGCGGGCGGTGTTCGTCAATTTCCTCACCCAGGTGTCGCCGGCCTGCGACTGCTACGGCCACAACGACCTACCCATCGTGGGGGATATCGGCATCCTGGCCTCCCGGGACCCGGTGGCCATCGACCAGGCCTGCGCCGACCTGGTCATCGAAAGCCCCGGCCGCCTGGGCTCGGCCCTGAAGGAACTGGGCGCCGGCAGCGACAAATTCAAGGACATCTACCCCCAGGTGGACTGGCATATCCAGTTAGAATATGCCGAGAAACTTCGTCTGGGGGCGCGAGAGTATGAACTGGTGAAGGTCTGATCCTTTAGGGATTAGGGTTCAGGGGCTAGGGATTAGGAAAAGATTTTTTACTGACCCCTAATCCCTGACCCCTAAAATAGACACAGCCCACCATCAAAGAGGAAGTATCCATATGCAACCCATCGGTCCTTTAATGATCGAACACCGCCTCATTGAGCGCCTCATGGTCCTGATGCAGCGGGAGTTGACCCGCATAAAGGACAATATCGCGGTGGACCGGGAGTTCGCCTTTGTGGACCCGGTCTTCATCGACACCGCGGTGGATTTCATGAAGACCTACGCCGACCGCGGCCACCACGGTAAGGAAGAAGATCTGCTGTTTGCCGAGCTGGCCAAAAAAGACCTGGCCCCGGAACACCGGCTGCTGATGGAGGAACTCATCAGCGATCACGCCTGGGGCCGGCGGACCACCGCCAGTCTGGTCGAGGCCAAGAATGACTTTCTCCTGGATAGGGCCGGGGCCCTGGACGACCTGCTGCTGCACCTGGAGGAACTGGTGGTCTTCTATCCCAGGCACATCGTCAAGGAAGACCAGCATTTCTTCATCCCTTGCATGAAGTATTTCAGCGAGGATGAAAAGGCGGAGTTGCTGGAGAAGATGGCGGAGTTCGACCGAAAATTGATCCATGAAAAATACCGCGGCATCGTCGAAGGCATCGAGCAGCGCGGGGCCTGTCGAAGATAAACGACTTACCACCGAGACACAGAGGGAAAAAGCATAGGGGTAAAAGGTTAAAAGGGGAAAGGGTTAACGCGATGCCTCTATTCAGTCTTATCCCTTTCCCTTTTATCCCCGATCTCGTGTCTAGGTGCTGAAAATATGGTAATATTTATTGATGGTTTACTTAGTCGGCGCGGGGCCCGGTGATCCGGGATTGATTACGGCCAAGGGGCTGGCGGTGTTGCGCCGGGCCCAGGTGGTGGTTTACGACCAGTTGGCCAGTCCAGAGCTGCTCAAGGAGGCCCCGGCGGACGCGGAGATCATCTATGTGGGCAAGAAGGCGGGGGCCCACGCCGTGCCCCAGGGGGGCATCAACGATTTATTGGTGGCCCGGGCCCGGGCCGGCCTGACGGTGGTGCGCCTTAAGGGCGGCGACCCCTTCGTCTTCGGCCGGGGCGGCGAAGAAGCCGAGGAACTGGCCCAGGCGGGCATTCCCTTTGAGGTGGTCCCCGGCGTCACCGCGGCGGTGGCGGTGCCGGCCTATGCCGGCATCCCGGTGACCCACCGGCGCTACACCACCCTGGTGACCTTCATCACCGGCCACGAAGACCCCACCAAAGAGGCCAGCACCATCCCTTGGGAGGCGTTGGGCAAAAACCCCGGCACCCTGGTCTTTCTCATGGGGGTGAAGAACCTGCCGGAGATTTGCCGCCAACTGATCGCCAAGGGCCGCGACCCGCAGACCCCGGCGGCGGTCATTGAAAGGGGCGCGACGCTGTCCCAACGCACGGTTACCGGGACGTTGACGGACATCGCCCAGGTGGCCCGGGAGGCCTCGATCAAGCCGCCGGCCATCCTGGTGGTGGGCGGCGTGGTGGAACTCCGAAAAACCCTGAAGTGGTGGGAGGCCCGGCCCCTGTGGGGCAAGACCGTGGTGGTGACCCGCTCCCGGCAGCAGGCCAGCAAGCTGGTGGCACTGCTGGCCGCGGCCGGGGCCCGCTGCCTGGAAATTCCCACCCTCGAGATCGGCCCGCCGGACGATTTTGCCCCATTTGATCAAGCCTTAAATAATCTTGCTCACTATAATTGGCTCGTCTTCACCAGCGCCAACGGCGTGGCCGCCTTTATGGACCGCCTGTTCGGCCGGGGCCGGGACGTCCGGGCCCTGGGTGGACTGAAAATCGCCGCCATCGGCCCGGCCACGGCGGAGTCCCTGCGGGCTTACGGCCTCAAGGCCGACGTGGTGCCGCCCGCCTTCAAGGCCGAAGTCCTCCTTGAAGCCCTTGGTTCCCAGGTCACTCCCGGCAGCAAAATGCTCCTGGCCCGGGCCCAGATCGCCCGGGAGGTGCTGCCGCAGGGCTTGATGCGCCTGGGTGCCACAGTGGATGTGGCGCCGGTATATAAATCGCGGCTTCCCCACGAGATGCCCCCGGAGGCCGAAGCCGCCTTGCAAGAGGGCGGGGTGGATATCCTCACCTTCACCAGTTCCGCCACGGTCCATAATTTCGTCCAGCTCCTGGGCCGGGAGCGCTTCCAGACCCTGGCCGCCGGGGCGGTGGTGGCTTCTATCGGGCCTATAACCTCGATCACGCTGAAGGAGTACGGGGTATCAACGCAGATTGAGCCGGGCTCTTATACAATTCCAGCTTTAGCCGAAGCGATTATTGATTATTTTTCTAAATCATAAATTGAGAAAGGAGTGTAAGAT
>JBIOJX010000016.1:0-19742 GCA_044451265.1 Desulfobaccales bacterium | reverse complement strand
TTACGGCCTCGCCCCGATAGTCTTCTTTAAATCGGGCTTGGAGACCTTGCCCATGGCGTTTCTGGGCAATTCCTCGATGATCACCGCTTCCTTGGGAACCTTGTAGGTGGCCAAGCGCTCCTTCCCCCAGGCCCGCAGCGACTCGGTGGTCAGGGTGGCGCCTTCCCTTAGCACCAGGGCGGCGACGATCCGCTCCCCCCAGACCTGGTCCGGGACCCCCACCACCGCAACTTCCTTGATATCCGGGTGTGTCAGCAGGACCTCCTCGATCTCCAGGGCCGAGACCTTGTAGCCGCCGGTCTTGATGATGTCCACACTGCTGCGGCCGAGAATGCGAAAGATGCCGCTTTCCACCACGGCCACGTCGCCGGTCAGGAA
Source organism: Desulfobaccales bacterium (assembly GCA_044451265.1). Classification (GTDB taxonomy): domain Bacteria; phylum Desulfobacterota; class Desulfobaccia; order Desulfobaccales; family 0-14-0-80-60-11; genus JAPLJC01. The sequence continues at coordinate 19,364 of JBIOJX010000016.1, read as the reverse complement.
CCAGCCGTCCCGGAAGGCTTTTTGGGTCTCTTTGGGCCGGCCCCAGTACTCCAGAAAAACCGTCTTACCCCGCACCACGATCTCTCCCGGGGCCAAGGGTTCCACCGGCTGACCCGCTTCATCCACCACCTTGGCCTCCACCCCCGGCAACGGCGTGCCGACGCAGCCGGGATAGCGCTTCCCGAGCAGGGAATTGGACAGGCCCATACCGATCTCGGTCATGCCGTAGCGCTCCAGGAGGACATGCCCGGAGATCTCCTGCCACTTCTCCAGAATGGGGACCGGCAAGGCCGCGGAGCCCGAAATCATGAGCCGCACCCCGCGGCAGCCTGCCGACATCCGCTGCCGCTCGGCCGGGGCGGCCTTCTCCCAGGCGTCGATCAGCTTCACGTAGACGGTGGGCACGGCCATGAACAGGGTCAGACCGCCCTGGGCGATGCGTTCCCAGACCATTTGGGCCTCGAAGCGGGGAATAATCTCACACACCGCCCCGACCCAGAGGGCGCAGGCGATGACGTTGACAATCCCGTGTATATGGTGCAACGGCAAAAATTCCAGGATGCGATCATTCTCGGTCCAGCCCCAGGCCCCCACCAGGCTGGTGATCTGGGCGGCGATGTTCTCATGGGTCGAGACCACCCCCTTGGGCTTGCCCGTGGTGCCGCTGGTATAGAGAATCATGGCCCGCCGCGCCGGCGTCACCGCCGGCAGCGGACCAGGGGCGTGGGCCAGGGCCTCGGGGCTCGTCCCAAATCTGAGCCCGCGCTCGGCCGCGATGGGCCCGACCAGGTCGGCAAAATCCGGATGGGCCACGACCACGGCGGGCTTGGTGTCATCAATGACGTACTCCAGCTCCGGCCGGGGATGGAACAGGGACAGCGGCACGGCAATGCCGCCGGCCCGCCAGATGCCCCACTGCAAGGCGACATAATGGAACCCCTGCGGCGCCAGGAAGGCCACCGGCCTCTCGTTCAAGTCCTGGCTGCCGTTCAGGAGAAAGGCCGCCACCCGGCCGGAGGCCTCCAGGAGTTGCCGGTAGGTAAAACTGCCTTCCGTGGCCACGATCGCCGGGCGTTCGCCATATTGTTCGGCCCGCGGCACGAGTAGAATCGACATAATGCCTCCACTATTGCAATCTATCTCAGATAAATGGTTTGTGGATACCGTTCAACAAAATTCGCCCTGCCTCCCTTTTTCATAGGGAATTTAAGTCCCCCTTTGACAAAGGGGGATTTAGGGGGATTTAATTTTTTGGGTTCAAGCCTTCTGACTAGCCGATTTCAATAGCCCAAATCCTCGCCCACCAGTTTGACGTGGATGCGGTTTTCATAGCGATGTCCCTCGATAATCGACCACAGGTTGCAGAGCCGGCCGGGACTGCGGCAGTCGGCGCACTGGCCGGTTTCCGCACAGGGGGTCTCGCGGTTGAGCCGGATGGCATTGATGGGCGCCGCCAGTTGTTTCACCCGGGCCATGGCGCTCTCCAGATCCGGAGTCACCTTGTTCAGGCCGACCACCAGGATGACCTTCTCCGGTCCAAAACACATGGCGGCCACCCGGTTCCCGGTGGCATCCAGGTTCACCAGCCTGCCGTCCATGGTCAGGGCATTGGAGCTGGTAATCAGATAATCAGCCGTTAGTCCCCGGCGCATCAAGGCGTAAGCCTCCTCCGGACCAACCCCGGGGGCAAAGGGATTGATGATTTCCACGCCGGCTTTCCGGGCCAGAGCCTCCCACAACCCCATCTCCACCAGGGACATGGAGCCGCAGCGGCTCACCAACGCCCCCGAGGGAATCATGGCAACGACCTCTTCCCTGGCCTGGGCGGCCGTGGGGGCGAAGCTCGCCGCCATTCTGCGCTTGGTGAGTTTCTTGATCAGGTGTGCGGCCAGCTTTTCCCGGTATTTTATTTGCGGTGCGTCCATAATCTCTCCCAACGTGGCCGCGGTCAGCAGACCGGCTTGGGCGGCCTCAGGGCCAGGCAGCACAGGCAACCCAGCAGGGCCGAGGCGGCCAGGACATAAAAGCCGCTCACAAAGGTGCCGCTTAAGTCAACCAATCGGCCGATAATCGGCGGCATGATCATGACCCCGGCGGCGCCCCAGGTGTTGACAAAGCCCATGGCCACCCCGGGGGTGGCCGGACAGTTGTCCCGCGCCCCGTTAAAAATGCCGGCAAACGGCAGGCCCGCCATGATGCCGGTAAAGATAATGCCCATAAATGCCATGGTCAGCGTGGTGGAGAGGCCGATCCAGACAAAGCCCAGGGCCAGACCCCCACAGGACAGCACCAGGAGCGGTTTGGTGCCCATCATCTTTTTTCCCAGGATGAGACCGCCCAGGGGCCGGGAGATGATCCCCAGCAACAACACGGTGGAGCCGATCATGCCGGCGGTCTTCGGGGCGAGATGGATGCTCTTGATCAACAGGGTATTGACCCAGACCCCGGCCGCGATGATGGCGCCGAAACTCCCCATCTGCGCCATGGAGAGCAGCCAGATATTGGGATTGGTGAGGACGTTGGACCAGTTGATCTTGGGACTGGTGGTGTGGCTGGAGGTGTCGGGCGCGAACCAGAACCACAGCACCGCCAACAGACCCGCCATGGCGCCGGTGACCATGAAGACGTTGTGCCAACCCACCGCGGCCAGCAGCTGCGGGATGCCGTAGATCACAAAGCCGGACCCCAGCAGAATGGAGCCGCCATAGACCCCCTGGGCTCTTTGGATCTCTTTGCCGGCAAAAAAGGTGGGCACATACCGGGCCCCGGCGATGAAGGCCATGCCCGTGCCGATCCCGATGATGAATTTCAAGACCAGAATCGCCGTATAGGAATTGGAAAAACCGATAACGACGTTGCCTACGGTAATGATAACCAGGGCCCAGAAGGCCACCTTTTTGGCCCCGAGCTTATCGGCCAGCGCCCCTCCGGGTATCTGCAGGGCGCCGTGGGAGAGAAAGATGGCCGTGGTCAGAAACCCCGCCAGTGCCAGGGTAATGTTTAGATCCTTGACCAGGGTGGGTACCAGCGGCCCATGGTTGGTATAATTGGCTGAAAAAACAAACCCCAGTGCCGTCACGAACCACAAAGCCTTCCATCTTTGCGCCCAAAAGGCTTCCATATCCATCTCGTTCCCCTTTTTAAAATGAAGAAATGCTGGCAGGTTGAATTCAATGTCTGGCTCTTGCACCCCGAATCACTGACTCCATAATCGGCTCTATCTTTTCCACTCACCTCCTGACCGTGATTATTTAGCTACCAAGTCGACCATTCAATGGAGGAAACCCCAAAAAAAATCCCCGGGCCTGACGCCATATCGAAGGCGCCGCGCCCAGGGGTAACCTGTGAACCTTGACAAGAATTGTCAGAGGATGTAAAGTCAATCACGCGTTGTACCCGGCCCCGGCGGTGTTCTCAGCACCAAAGGGGCATTTTATTTATTGGCTATGTTTTAAACTTTCCCTGCCCTGTCGGGCTGCCTCCCGGCTTCCCCGGCATCGTAACGGGCCAGGGCGGCCCGTTGCGCCATTAAATGGTCGTGCATGATCTTCTCGGCCGCGGCGGGATTCTGATGGTGAAACGCGGCCATGATCAGTCGGTGCTCTTTCAGGGAAGCCTCCAGGCGGCCGGGCAGCATCAGCTGCCGCCCCCGCAGGAGCTTAAGGAATTTGCGCAAATCCCCCACCGTCTTCTGCAGCCAGAGGTTGCCGGCCAGCTGCTGCACGGCCTGGTGAAAGATATAGTTTTGCTCGTAATAGCGGTCGATATCCCCGGCCGCGGCGAACTTTTCCAGTTTGGCGTGGATCTCGTCCAGGCGCTTCACGTCGGCGGGCCTGGCCTTGCGCACCGCGTCGTAGGCACAGCGCCCTTCCAGCAGGGCCATGACCGGAAAGATCTCATCCAGGTCCTGTTCGGTCAGTTCGGCCACGAAGCAGCCGCGGCGGGGTTTCAGGACCACCAGACCCTCGCTGTTCAGCACCTTGAGGGCTTCCCTGAGCGGGGTGCGGCTGATGCCGAAAGATTCGGCCAGGGCCTGCTCGTCGATCCATTCCCCGGGCTTCAGATCGTAACTGTAGATCCGCTGCCGGATGCGTTCGGCGACCTCCTGATAGAGCACGACCGGGGTGATGCGGCTGTTCATGGCAGCTCCGATTGGATTATGCATACATAATTATGAATTATTATACCGCCGGGCGGCTTCTTTCAAGAGAATTTTTCTCCGGCGGGCCCGGCGGCCAAATTATCTTTGGGCGAATAGCAGACGGGTAAGCGCCGGCTTAACCTGTCGAGGTGCACTCATTTGCTCCGATGCGTCAGTGAAGTTAAGGGGAGATAAGAAAAGCTGCAAATATGACGAGCAATGGCCTGGATCGAAATAACTTTGAATTATTAATGGGTGCACAAATGGGGCTCCTCTTTATCCCCTCTCCCCCAATGGGGGAGAGGGTTAGGGTGAGGGGGAAGCAATCTCTTTTCCACTCCCACAGGCAATTTTTAGACATGGTTTTACTGTGAAAACTTCAAATCCCCCTAAATCCCCCTTTAGTAAAGGGGGACTTTAAAAACCCCCCTTTGAAAACTCAACAAGGTGGAGATGGCGGTGCGCGCCTACGACCCGTGACTGCGCTGCGCCACTCACCGCCTGGATGGCGGTCGCATCGTTGACATCGAGATCTTCGACGCTAAGGGCAACCTGATTAACCAGACAAACTAGGAAGTTCTAACTCAGCCTCCTTAATAACCCCAGGCAACGGGGTGGGGAATGAAACCCCACCCCTCATTTTTTAGTGGCGCCGGCCTCCGGCCGGTGTTCCTTTAACTACCCTTTCCAACCGTTTGCGGTCAAAGATGGCTGGAATGAGGGGCGTAGGGGCACCGCGTGCTGTGCCCTTCACCCCCGAGATCTGCAAAACCGCAAGGGCGGCCGGGAATCTTTCCCGACCGCCCTTGAATTTTTGAGTCCGACTAAAAGCCGGCGAGCTTACTTCTTAAATTCCTGGTGGCAGACCATCATGCGATCCACCAGCGCCTGCAGTTCCTGGTGCATCGCCTCCATCTGGCCGCCGGCCACGGCTTGCTGTAACTTGTCCACGTGCGCCAGATATTCGGCCATCAGCTCTTGCCATTCCGGTTTGACTAATTTAGCGAAGAGGAGGGAATTCTCCACAAAGTCCTGCACCGTCTTTTGGTCCGGCACGATTCCTTCCCTGATCAGGCGTTGCAGTTCTTTAAAGGGCTGGCTTAGCCTGGTTTTGACGGCTTTCAGGGCAAGGGACTCCTGGGGGCTGGCCGGCTTCGAAACCGGATGGCGGCCTGCACCCGTAGGCCACCGCAGCTTGATTTTGGCGACCACCTCGCCCTCTTCTTCCTTGAGGTGCATAGTGCCCTCCACCTGCTCCGGCACCGTCCAGACGCGGGTCTCGCCCTTTAGCTGGCCGCCTTGCACCTGCTGGCTCAAGTCAGCGAGAAAGTCAGCCAGTTCCTGTCGGCCGAATCTCTTTTTCACTTTTATTCCCATGCCGGTCTCCCCAAATGAATTATTATCTGGCGACAACCAATATAAAATAGGAATCGGGATTGCAGATACAAGGGGCAGGCCTCTCAATTGACCTTGACCCGGAGGGGCAGAGCAACAAGCAGGCAGCCGGGGTAATCCCGGCCGTAATCAGCCCGATTATCTTTACAAAAAGATTAGGATTGCACTCCCGGTGGCAGTAAATAATTTAATAAAGGTTATTTAAGATAAATCAATTTTCATATTGACAGGTGCAAAAATGTGGGGGAAAAATTGGCATTGTCTGGTCCGGGATCAACGCCTTACAGGAAAGAGTGCGGTATGCCTTGGTATCACGGAAAACTGGCCACCATCGCCGGGGGCCTCGCCCTGGCGGCATTTTGTCTATTTTTTTATGTGCGTGTTGTCAATATGGTCTGGGATTTTTCCACCTGTGCCACCGGGGAGAATCGGCCGATAGCCTCAGATTTTGCCAACCATTGGTTAGCTGCGAAGCTCGTCCTTTCCGGCCATGCGGCACTTATTTATAACCATGATGCCACGAATACGATTCATAAGCAATTCTTCGGACCGCACCTTTTATGTGGCAGCAGCTGGTACTATCCTCCTTTTTTCTTATTCGCAGTGGTGCCGCTGGGGATGCTACCGTACCTCCAATCCTTTTTCATCTCTATAATCGCGGCCCTTGTCATATACTTGTTCGTATTATCTCGTATCAACCATCAGCCAATTATATTATTGCTATGCCTATTTTTTCCAGGGACTTATGAGAATTTCATTTTCGGACAAAACGGTTTCATTTCCGGCATATTATTGGGAGGAGGACTACTGCTCCTTGACCGCTATCCTATTCTATCCGGCTGTTTGTTTGGCCTTTTGGGTTATAAACCTCCGCTGGTTATACTGACTTTTATAGCACTAGGTTTTGGACGCTACTGGAAGACCTTAATCAGCGCCTTTACCACCATTATAATTTTGACATTAGTAAGCGTGGCAGTATTCGGCCTTGAAGTATGGCTGGAATACTTTAAAGCCATGCTCGTGCCGATGAAGCAGATGGAGGGTGCCTCAGCTCCGTTTGGCCTGGCGCCGACCTTTTTTGCGGCTATCCGTAATGCCGGGTTCGGAGCCAGGGTCGCTTATCCGGTCCAGGCCGCGGTGATGGCGGTGGTGCTGGCCGGGGTGGGCTGGGTGTGGCAAAAAAAGCTCGCCATTACTATCAGGGGGGCGGTACTGGTTTTGGGAACCCTCGTATTTACCCCCTATTCCTTTGTCTACGAACTTGCCATCCTGGCTCTGCCTCTCTTATGGCTCTGGGAGGAGGGCCGGCTCCATGGCAGGCTGCCGGGGGAACTGATCCTCTTGCTGTTGGGATGGCTCCTGCCTTTTGAGGCCCGGTTTTTTAATCAGTTCCATTTTTTTCCGGGGGGAAAATTGCAAATCGCCCCGTTAATTCTATTGGCGCTGTTCTTTCTCGCCCTGGCCAAGGCAAAAACCGCCCTCGACCGGAGAGCCGCTTAATCTCCGCCTTCAGCTCTCCCCGCGTCTTTCTTCAATATACTCACCTTCGGCATTCACCGACCAGGGGTCGACCTTCTCCCCCAGCATGGCCCGCGCCGCCAGCATGCCGGTCAGCATGGAATGGTCCATGTTATTGTAGCGAAATTGCCCATACCTGCCGATGCAATAAAGATTGCCGAATTGGGCCAGCCACCCTTTGACCAGGCCCAGATGTTTTTCGTAGCCGTCTTCATACATGGGGTAAGCCTTGGCATAGCGCACCACAAAGCCATCGAGCCAGTCTTCCTGGTTATAGAACTTCAGGTGGGACAGGTCTCGACGGGCGAGGTCGATGAGGCCCGAGTCCGATAAGTTCCACAAGTCGTCCCCTTCAAAACAGAAATATTCGAAGCCCGCGGAACTGGTCCCGGCAGCAGGCACCATGGCCGGACTCCAATTCTCATAAAGCTGCAAACGGCCGGCCGTGACTTCGGGGCTGTGGAGATAGATCCAATTATCCGGCAGGGTGGTCTTCGTCTTAAACAGCAGATTAACCGTGATGATGGAACGATATCTCAGGGACCGGGCCGCCTCCAGCACTGATTCCGGAGGCTGCGGTGACATCCGGAGGACCAATTCGCTGATGGGCATACTGGAAAAACAGTGCGAGCACGGCGTCAGTTGGTCGCTGCCGCCATTGCGGGTCAGCACGCCCGTTACCCTATCCTGCAGATGCTGGACTTCCACCACCTCCTGGCCCGGGCGGATTTCTCCGCCGGCGCGGCTCAGGCGCCGGCACATGTCTTCGTACATCTGGCCGGGCCCCAGACGGGGATAATGAAAGTTATCTATGAGGCTGGCCACCTTGCCGCTGTTTTTCAATCCCAGCGCATTGATCAGGGCCCGACCCAGGGAGAGATTGCGGATCCGTTGGGCGGCCCAATCGGCACTGAGCGTGGTGCAGGGAATACCCCAGACCTTCTCCGTATAAGTCTTAAAAAATATGTTGAACAGCACCTTGCCGAACCGGTTGGAGACCCAGTCAGCAAAGCTCACTTCCGGACTGACCGGAAAGGCCTGGGCTTTTAGATAGCTCAGGATGATTTTGCTGGATTCCGCCGGGCCCAGTCCGCTTAAGGCGTTGCCGACGCGCAGTGGGTAATAGAAAAATTTGCCCCGATAATAGATGCGAGACAACCGCTGGCGCACCAAAAACTCCTTGCCCAGGGTATTTTCCCACAAGGCCTGAATTTCCTTATTCTTCGTAAAGAACCGATGGCCGCCGATATCACAGCGGAACCCCTTGTATTCCACCGTCTTACAGAGCCCGCCCATCTGCCGGTCTTTTTCTAACAGCAGGCAGGGAAGCTGGCGCTCCACCAAGGTACGAGCCGCAGAGATTCCTGCCGGTCCCCCGCCGATGATCACGGGTCTCAGGTCAGACATGCATGCTTCTCCAAGGTTATCGAGCCGGCTGATTGGCAGTGGCGCCCGGCCTTCAAGACGCTATCAGGAAATTTGTTCACCCGCATTGATCTCTCTGCCCCCTCCGTCCAAGTAGATTACCCTTTTTACCTTGATATCCCCAAATCTTCCACCCCTTAATTTAACCGAATCGGGATTTCTGCGAGCGCCGGCAGGCCCGGACAATATCGGGCCGGTTTATCGCTGGTAAGAATCAGCCCATGAGTCTACTCGGCCGGCCGCCTCCGTTGGGTGGGCGCGGATTGAAGTCTCGGAAAATAAGGGGTGGCCGGAATCCGGCCCCCGTGGAACGAACTAAATCAGGTTTTCAGCCTGACCAACAATGGTCCTGTCTGGAACCGACCCGACCCTGGTCCGTTTCTTAGATCGGGGTTTTTCCGCGGTTGGGGCCAATGCCTACAAATAAATTCAGGGTTCTCGAAGGTAAAAATCAGGACAACCCTGATTTACCTTCCCCTTTAGATAAACCATATTAGCCTCACAAACAAAGTTTAGCAGCACGGAACCAAAAAATCCGACAAGGAGGATAAGCTCAAACTTTAAACAACGAAGAGCCATGGTAAGGGCCGAAGTAAGGTTAATCACCGTTAAAAAGAGCCTGAAGATTTAATTAATCCAGGGTTCGCATAAAAAAATACTTGGAGAGAATAATGAACAATCTCAGAAATTTCGTGAAAGATGAATCCGGCGCCAGCGCCGTGGAGTATGGCCTGTTAGTGGCTTTGATTGCCGTGGTCATCATCGGCGCGGTCACCGTGCTGGGGCATAGCATCAGCGGCATGTTCGCGGGTGTTGCTACCACGATTAGCGGCGTTCCGACTGCTTCGTAGGCTAAGCTTCAGGGGCGGGGCCCAGTTTAACGCCTGTTGGGCCTCCCCCTGGAACCAGTGACGCCTGGTAATTTAACCGAGCATGCAGAGAACAGAGGAAGGGGGCTAGGACTTTCTTCCCCCGGGAAATAGGAGGTCATAATGTTGGGCATGATCAGAAATTTCTTCAAGGACGAGTCCGGGGCCAGCGCCGTGGAGTACGGCCTGTTGGTGGCTTTGATTGCCGTGGTCATTATCGGTGCGGTCACCGTGCTGGGGCAGTCAATCAGCGGCATGTTTGCGGGTGTTGCTACCACGGTAAGTGGCGTTCCGACTGCTTCGTAAATTATCGTTCAAGGGGGCAGGGCCCAGGTTAACGCCGGTTGGGCCTCCCCCTGGAACCGGTGACGCCTGGGAAATTAGGCGATTACGCAAGGGCCCATGAACCGACGAAGCTACTAATGCCCCATCTCTATAGGGAGCGGTTTTCCCATGATAGGAAAATTATTCAAGGATGAATCAGGGGCCACTGTCGTGGAGTACAGCGTGCTATTGGGCCTTATTGCCATAATCGCAATGGTGGGGATAATGGCCCTTGGTCATTCACTCTCAAACCTGTACAGCAGTTTTGCCACTACAGTTGCAAACACCGATACCAGTGGTTCCTGACCCTGGTACTGACAGTTACCAATGGAGTGCGATCGCCATGGAAACCTCAATACTGTTGCAGTTACTGGCGGTTACGGTCTTAATCGGCCTGGCCTCCACCTACATTAAGAAACTTATTTGAACTCAGGGAGAAAGTCCCTGAGATGCTGACTTTACCGGGGATGGGGACGAAGGTTGTTGGCAAGTTCTTCGCCCCACCCCGCTTCTTGTAAGGAGACCACCGGTGCAATTTTATTGGCCCGAGGCCCATACCTGGATCGCGGCTCATGAGAGCCTGATTATTCCTCTGCTGATTGCAGCCTGGATCTCATGGAGCGACCTGAGGACCAGGAAGATTCCCAATTACCTCACTTTGGGCGCGGCCCTGGCCGGCTTGCTTTACAATCTGGCCGTTTACGGGCTGAGTGGTTTAACCTCGGGTATTCTTGGTTTGTTGATGGGTTTCGGGTTTTTGATCCTGCCTTATATCTTGGGCGGGGTGGGCGCCGGCGACGTCAAGGCCTTGGCGGCCTTGGGAGCCTGGCTGGGACCATTTGGCACCTTATGCCTGTTTTGTTATATGGCCATCGCCGGAGGGCTCATGTCCCTGGGATTCTTGCTCTGGAAAGGGCTGCTTTGGCAAAACCTCCTGAATGTGGTCCTCTGTCGGGATAAAGTGTCAGCTCTGTTACCAGCCCAGAAGACGCCGGGTATTCCTTATGGGGTGGCCATGGCTCTGGGCATGCTGGCCCTGACGATGACCGGGGGAATCTGACGCTGACCACCACCAAGAACTGGTCCACCCTGGGCGCTTTGATACCCAGCTTGAATAACATGACCATTTCGGTCCAAACCACCATGAATTTAGAGTGAGCGCCATGCTGAATTTACCCAAAGGAGTCTCTTATATTTTCATCGCGGTGGTGGCAGGTCTTGTGGCTACCGTTGGTATCCGCAGCTATATCGCCCGTAAGACCTATATTGCCCCCCTAGCCACCGGCCAGGTGGTCGTGGCTACCGCCGAAGTCTCTCCGGGCAACGCTCTGAATGGCGCCTCCCTCAAGATCGCCACCTGGCCCAAAGAGCTGATCCCGCCTCAGGCCGCTTCCGCTTTAAACCAGGTGGATGGGCGGGTGGCCTTGAGTCCCATTTCCAACGGGGAGCCTGTTATGTTCGGCAAGCTGGCCCCGGTGGGCACCGCCGCCGGCTTGAGCAGCTTGATGGAAGAGAACATGAGGGCCTTTACGGTCCGGGTCGATGATGTATCGGGAGTGGGCGGCTTTATTCATCCCGGGGACAAGGTGGACGTCCTGGCGGATATGAAAGTGGGCCAAGATGACAACTTCTCCAAGACCATCCTGCAAAACGTCAAGGTCTTGAGCACCGGCCAGGTCTGGGAGCAAAAGGGAGGGGATGGCAAACCCATGCTGGTGAATACCGTCACCGTGGAATTAACCCCTCAGCAGTCGGAGGTCATGAATCTGGCCAGCAATGAAGGCAAGATTCGCCTGGTGCTCAGAGGCCGCCGCAATGAGACCATCGTGCAGACTGATGGCGTGGCCACCTCGGCCCTCTTTGGCCTTGCCAAAAAAGAGGAAGCGGCCAAGGAGTCTGTGCCTGTGAAAGAGGCGAAACAAGAAGAGCGCAGCGTCGAGGTGATTAAAGGCATGGAGCGCTCCAAAAGCACTATTTAGTTCAAGGAGCGCCTGGCGGGGAACCGCGCTCCGGACTCATTTTGCGACCTCCTTAGCGGCGTATATAGAGCTAATGACTTTTCCCTAGTCTCTCGGTGCCCAAGGCAATTAATTTAGAGGCCCTGAGTTCGCCGCAGGCTCGCAAGCAGGAAAACACCACTGGCGTTCTGCCATTATTTCGGCCCTGACTTCCGTGGTTAGTTAGCCACCTGGGGCACCGAGGCAAACAAAACTCCGGAGCTGCCGGGCGCCTGTTAAGCCCGGTAGGGTCCGCAAGAGGGAGTGAATGGTGCAGTCTGAAAATTTAACCATTTCAGTACTATTCGGGACTGGCGTCCAACGGCCGGAGATCCAACAGGTTCTGGAAAGCCTCCCCCAACTGAAATTGTTGGAGCAGACTTGCGATCCCAAGAATTACTCCAGCCGGCACCAGGGGAGCTGGCCGGACGTGGTCCTGGTCGAGATGGATGGGGAAAATACCATTCCCGCCTGGTTGGAGAAGCTGCCGCAAGACCTGCCGAAGACCCCGGTGCTGCTCTGTTCCCACAACCGGGAACCGGAGTTTCTGATCAAGGCCATGCAGGTGGGAATCAGAGAATTCCTGCCGCTCCCCATGACTCTCGTCGATTTGGAAGCCGCGGTAAACCGGGTATGGCTGTCCCGCCGGCGGCACCAGGTTGCCGAAAAGACCGATGGGCAAGTGATCGTGGTCACCGGACACAAGGGGGGCTCGGGGGGCACCACGGTGGCGGTCAGCCTGGCCATAGCCTTGGCGGAGCAGAATACGGCCAACCTGGCTCTGGTGGATTTGGGCCGGCCCTTCCCGGATGTGGGAAATTTTCTGGACGCGGACCCCAACTATACCATCCTCGATTTAGCCCAAAACCTGGCCGACCTGGATCAGTCTTTCCTGCAGCGGATCATGCAACCCCATGGGACTAACCTCTTTGTTTTGCATGGGATTCAGGATTTTCGCGAACAAGAGAGCATCGAATTGGAGGCCTTGAGCAAGATCTTCAAACTACTGCGCAGCCTGTACCGCTATGTCATCGTTGATCTGAGCCACTGGCTGGACGAGTTTTTCCTCCAGGTGGTCATGGAAGCAGACCTGGTGCTGATGCTCACCGGCCTCACCGTCCCGGATCTGCGCAACCTGAAGAGGCTGTGGCCATCGTTGTTGGAATGGTACCCCGAGCGGCGCAAAATCAAACTGGTGGTGAACCGGTTCGATCGCGCCAACGGCTTGCAGCTGAAGGATCTGGAGCAACTGCTGCAACAGAATGTCTTTGCTACCCTGGCCAGCGATTATCACGCCATGATGGAAACGCTGAACCGGGGGACGCCTCTGGGCCTCACGGCGCCGCGCTGCAAACTGTGGAAGGGCATCAAGACCCTGGCTGATCAGGTTATTCGGGAACTGCCGGGGGGAGAGCTCGAAGAACTGGGCCAGGAAGTCTCATCGAAGCGGAAATTCTGGCCTTTTTAGGGGAGTGAGCCTCAGTGAGTTGGATGGGTTATAAAAAAGATAAGAAAGGGGTAAATCTGGTTAAACCGCAAGGCACAGGAATGTCTGCGGTTAAAGCGCCGACGGTTCTAGAACCGACTGAACCGAAGCTGGTGCCGGTTCCCAGGAAGGACGCAGCTCGGGAAGCCAAACTTTACGAAGTCAAAAAACGGGTCCACCATGTGTTGCTGGAACGCTTGGACCTGAGTGCCCTCGAGGATTTGGATGAGCAGGTGCGCGCCCGGGAGATCCGGACAGCCCTGGGGATGCTGCTCTCGGAAGAGGAAGAGCCCCTCAACATGGGGGAAAAGAACCGCCTGGCCCGGGAATTGGAATTCGAAATCCTGGGCCTGGGTCCCCTGGAGCCGCTCCTGGATGACCCCACCATTTCTGATATCCTGGTCAACCGCTACGATCAGGTCTATGTTGAACGGCGGGGCATGCTGGAAGCGACGGATATCAGGTTTCAGGATAATGACCATCTCCTGAAAATCATCAACAAGATCGTCAGTAACGTCGGCCGCCGCGTCGATGAATCCGTGCCGATGGTGGACGCCCGGCTCCCCGACGGCTCCCGGGTCAACGCCATCATCCCACCCCTGGCCCTCGACGGGCCGATGCTCTGTATTCGCCGCTTTTCCGTCTCCCGCCCTTCGCTGGATGATCTGATCGAGAAAGGCAGCCTCACGGCCCAGATCGGCGAGGTTCTGAAGGCCATTGCGGTGTCGAAGTTGAATGTCATCATCTCCGGCGGCACCGGGTCCGGCAAGACCACCATGCTCAACATCCTCTCCGGTTTTATTCCCTACCGGGAACGTATCATCACCATTGAGGACTCCGCCGAACTCCAACTGCAACAGGAACACGTCTGCCGCCTGGAGACTCGGCCGGCCAACGTGGAGGGGAAAGGGGAAATTACCGCCCGGGACCTGGTGAAGAACTGTTTGCGGATGCGGCCGGACCGGGTGGTCGTCGGCGAGGTGCGGGGCGCCGAAGTCATCGACATGCTCCAGGCCATGAATACCGGCCATGAGGGCTCCATGACCACCATCCATGCCAATACCGCCCGGGACGCCATGCTGCGGTTGGAGACCATGATTTCCCTCTCGGGCATCACCATCCAGGAAAAGGCCATGCGCCAGATGGTCTCCTCCTCCGTCAACGTGGTCATTCAGTTGGTCCGCCACAGCGACGGTGGCCGTCGCATGATCTCTCTTTCGGAAATAACCGGAATGGAGAGCGGCGTGATCAGCATGCAGGATATCTTCGTCTTCGAACGTCACGGCATGAATGAACAGGGCATGATTATGGGACGCTTTGTGGCCACCGGGGTTCGGCCCAGGTTCGCAGACCGCTGCCGGCTCTTCGGGGCGCCCCTCATGGACGGGATCTTCAACCCCCCACCCAAAGCCGTTGGCGGCTAAGGCCCAACGACCAGCCTGAGGAGAAGGTCAATGGCGGACACAAGCCTGCTTAATCTGGGCGGCCTGGATTTCACTTTGGTCCTGGGACTCGTAGGGGCTTTTGTGGGGGTTTGCCTCTTAGTCACCTACCTCAACTTATCGGTAATCGAACCCTACCGCAATCGACGGCTAATCCAGAAGCGGCTCCGGAGCAATAAGCGGGAACAGGAGTTCCGAGCCCAAATTTTCAAGGCCTATCAGGACTCCCGCAGTAGCCCGGTCATCAACATTTTGCAGAAACTGACCGGCTGGGGCAAGGTGGATAACCTGCAGCGCCTGCTCCTCCAGGCCGATATCTATCTGGCTCCCGGCGTTTTCATCTGCATCATAGGCATCATGGGTTGCCTGGGTTTTATTGGCGGGATGCAGAGAGGCGGCTTGTGGCCCTGGGGTCTGGGGGCATTCCTGGGGTTCCTGCCCATCTTTATCCTGCGCTGGAAGAAGAAGCGCAAGACCAGTAAGTTCGAGAAACAGATGCCGGAGGCCATGGAACTCCTGGCCCGGTCGCTTCGGGCCGGACACACCTTACAGTCCACCCTCGAGTTGGTGTCCCAGGAAATTCCGGCCCCGCTGGGGAAGGAGATGCGCGTCACCTATGAAGAACAGCGCCTGGGGCTGAGCGTCTCCCAGGCCTTGCGGCGCATGTCGGACCGGGTGTCCAGCCAGGATCTGCGCTACTTCGTCACTGCGGTCTTGATCCAGGCGGAGACGGGCGGCAATCTTGCCGAAATTTTGGATAATATCGGCACCCTCATCCGGGAGCGGCTGAAACTGAAAGGCAAAGTCACGGCCCTGACGGCTGAAGGTCGTTTTTCGGCCCTGGTCCTGATTGGCTTGCCCATAGTGACCTTCCTGTTCCTTTACCTGATTAACCGGGAATATGTCATGGTGTTGATGACCGACCCCTTGGGCAACAAGATCTTGACCACCGGGATCGTCTTAATCATCTTAGGGGCCCTGGTAATGAAAAAAATGGTCAATATCAAGGTTTGAGGAGGAACTCATGGAAGGCCTCGACTGGCTCATCTGGATCGGCACTTTTCTATCCGGAACTTGTCTGGTTTACGGGCTCATGCACTATGTCAGCAGCCGGCGGCTGGTAAAAACCCGATTCAAAAGAGCCACCGAAAATGCGATGCCCCTTTTTCAGGGCGGCAATGACACCGTGATGAAGAGTCTCCTGGATTGGGTCTCCTCCTTCGGCAAATTTGCCATGTCGAATAAAGAAGGGGCCTCGAAACTCAGGTCTGCCCTGCTGCAAGCCGGTTTTCGGCATCCCAAAGGCACCGCCATCTTTTATGGTCTTCAGGCCCTGGGGGCATTTATCCTGCCCGTGCCCTATTTGCTGTTCAACGCCATGAACGGCACGATGACCTCCGGCAGCTTGGGGATTACCCTCCTGCTGGCGGGGGCGGGATTTTATCTACCGCGATATATCCTGAAGTTTAAGACCCGGCGGCGTCAGGATGGGATTGACAAGGCCCTGCCGGACGTCCTGGATCTGCTGATCGTACTGCTGGAGGCCGGGCTCTCCTTGCAGTCGACGCTCAACCGGGTGTCAGACGAGGTGCGCCCCATTTCCATGGAACTCTATCATGAACTGCACCTCACCAATGCCGAACTGCGCACCGGGATTAGCCGGGAGACGGCCTTAAAGAATATGGGGGAGCGCACCGGGGTGCAAAGCGTTAACTCCCTGGTGGGTATGATGATTCAATCGGAAAAGATGGGGACCAGCATGTCCCAGGCATTGCGGGTTCATTCCAGTTTTCTCCGGGTGCAGCGGTCCCAAAAGGCTGAGGCGATAGCCGCCAAATTGCCGGTAAAAATTATGTTCCCGATGATGGCCTTTATTTTCCCGGCGATCTTTGTCGTGGTCCTGGGACCGGCGGCGATTAATCTGTTGCACAGCAGCTTTTTCGCATCCATGGGCGGAGGCCCCAAGTTTTAGAAGGCGAACCGAAACCCCTGCCAGGCGTCTGGATTTAGGAGCATTTCCTGATGGAAAGCAGCATGCCGACCAGAATTCTACTTGCCGATGAGCACCCGGTGGTCCGGCGGGGACTACGCTCTCTATTGGACAAGGAAGCGGACTTTGAAGTAGTGGAGGAAGCGGACAGCGGGGAAGAGGTGGTGCGACTGGCCAGAGAGGCCAAGCCGGATGTGGTTATCCTGGACCTGGGCATGCCCGGGTTGAAGGGGCTGCATCCGGTGTATCAGATAGTGGCCGCCGCCCCCTCGACCAAGGTGATCGGTCTCTCCATGTACGGGGACCGGAGATTCGTGGTGGAGGTCCTCATGGCCGGCGCCTACGGCTATGTCCTCAAAGATTATGCCTTTGGGGAGCTGGCTGCGGCCATCCGGGCGGTCCAGGGCCATAAAACCTACATCAGCCAGGGTCTTTCCAACCTCGTCATCCAGGACTACATCGAAATTTTGCGGGATAGCGAAGGCCGCTTTCGGACGGTTTTTGAAGGCAGCGCCGCGGGCATCGCCCTGCTGGACCGAGAATGCCGGATAGTGGAATGTAACTCTGCCCTCCAAGAATTGCTCGGTTATAGCCAGGATGAATTGAATGAGCTGAAGTTTAGCCACCTTGGTCTGCTGGACGGGGACGTCGGGTGCGAAGAGCTGTTTACTGCCTTGCTGGAGGGGAGCCGCAAGTCTTTCCACCTGGAAAAGCAATATAAGCGTAAGGATGGGCGTTTGTCCTGGGGTCGCCTGACGGTCTCCCCTTTTCGGGGCGTCGGCAATGGGGGCCAGTTTGCCATTGGCATGCTGGAGGATATCACTGACCTGAAGCTGGCGGAAACCAGGATTCACGACTACCAGGAGAAGCTGCGTTCCGTGGCCCTGGAGCTCTCCGTCACCGAAGAGCGGGAGCGGCGGCGCCTGGCCACCGATCTGCACGACCATGTGGGGCAGATTTTGGCCCTGGCGCAAATCAAGTTGGAAGCCGCGCGGGGAGCGGCCTCCACCAGCCTGGCTGCACCCGTGGATGAGGTCCTGCGTCTCATTACACAGACCATCGATTACACCCGTTCCTTGACGCTCGAACTCAGCCCGCCCATCCTTTATGACCTGGGTTTTGAAGCCGCGGTGGAGTGGCTGGGGGAACTGCTTCAGGAGCAATACGGTCTTCGCCTCAAGGTGGCGGCGGATCGGAATCCCAAACCCCTGGACGATGAGATTCGCGTCCTCCTCTTTCAACTGGTGCGGGAATTATTGGTCAATGTCGTCAAACGCAGCAAGCCCAACAATGTCGCGGTCCTCATCAACCGGAACTGCAAAGATATGTGGATCAAGATCGAAAATGACGGCGCCGAATTGGACCTGGCTGCCGAATCGTCTTCGCCGTCTCCCGACGAACTCGGACTCTTCAGTATCCGGCAGCGCTTGAAATACCTGGGAGGGCGTCTTGAAGTGGAATCGGCGCCGAATCAGGGCGCGCTGTTGACCATGGTGGTGCCGCTAAAGTATTAAGTAGCTGCGCTTCCCCCCGCCATGCAGCCATTCATGGGCCTTCGCCCCACCCGTAAATAATGCAAGCCTCTTGATGGTGTGTGGAACTCGCCCCACGTTTCTCCTGGGTGGTTTTTACTGACCACTGACTACACCCTATCCCCACCTATCCTGCCCCGCTGCCTCGCTATTTCCTGGACAATGTGGCGTATCTCAGATAAAATCCGGCTAAAAAAATGCTCCGCCCGGCGGGCGGTGCTCTCCTTGCGGCCCTGCGCCAGGTCCAAAGCTGGAGGCCCGGGGCTCACTCAAGAGGCAACAATGAAACGGACTTTGTTACTCAACCCGCCGTCGTTTCAGGATTTTGACGGCGGCGCCGGCTCGCGCTATCAGGCCACCCGCGAGGTCACCTCTTTTTGGTATCCCACCTGGCTGTGCTACCCGGCCGGACTCATCCCGGAAAGCCGGGTGGTGGACGCCCCGCCGGAGAACCTGACCGTGGCCCAGGTGGCGGACCTGGCCGGCGATTTCGAATTGGCGGTGCTCTTCACCTCCAGCCCCTCCTTCCAGCACGACCTGGAAACGGTCAGCCGTCTCAAAGCAAAGAATTCCCGACTGCTGGTGGGCCTGGTGGGCCCGCAGGTGTCCATTCTCGCCCAGGAATCCCTGGCTGCCGGCCCCCAGGTGGATTTCGTGGCCCGCCGGGAATTCGACTATGCCGTCACCGAAATCGCCCAGGGCCGCCCCTGGAAAGAGATTATGGGCATCAGCTACCGGGAAGGCGAGCGTATCCATCACAACCCTGACCGGCCCTATCTCGAGGATCTGGACGCCCTGCCCATGGTCACCGAGATTTACCATCGGGACCTGAAGATCGAAAACTACGAGATCCCTTATCTGCGCTACCCCTACGTCTCCTTTTATACCGGCCGGGGCTGCCCGGGCCATTGCGTTTACTGCCTCTGGCCCCAGACCTTCACCGGTCGGCGTTACCGGGTCCGCAGCGTGGCCAACGTGGTGGCCGAAGTGCGCCGCAGCCTGGAGCTCTTCCCCCAGGCCGCCGAAATCTTCTTCGACGACGACACCTTCACCGCCGACGGCGAGCGGGCCCGTCAGTTGGGCCGGGAATTCCGCGCCCTAAAATTCCTCTGGTCCACCACCGCCCGGGTCACCACTTCCTACGAGACCCTAAAGGCCATGAAGGAAGGGGGGCTGCGGCTGCTGGTGGTGGGTTTCGAGACCGGCGACCCCCAGGTCTTAAAAAACATTCGCAAGGGCGCCACC
>JBIOJX010000015.1:0-20766 GCA_044451265.1 Desulfobaccales bacterium | reverse complement strand
CGATTATATAATAAATTTAATTTAATTAAACAAATCGTAATATATTTAATTAAATACTAAATTCAATTAATCATTTAATTTTGGTATTCATTAAAATAATTAAAATAACCATTTAATTTTGCAAAATCACTGAAATCACTAATGCAATTTTTTCTATTTTTAGGGATTCGGCTCCACCTAACCGCCTTGTTCTTCCTCTAAGATGATTGTTTCGGCTTCACTTATGCCCGTACTGGTCAGGCTGATCGCCGTCTGGCAACGGTTAAATTTATTCTGCCAGTATTCAATAAGACCGCGCCACCATAGGCGGGATAAACTTCTGGATAAGGCACTATGAGCCGCGCTGTATTTGCCCATATCCACAACGTCCCCAGGCCACACTCCCCACAAGGATAAGAGGTCTTGGCAGGTAACAAACTTTTCTTTCCAAGCAAAGGACAGAATCCGCTTTTGAATAGTGCTTAGCCCCCGGCCCATGGTTAACCTCCTATCTCGCATATCGGCTGGTCTTCCATTGCCTCTCTCTCTATGCTCTGACCTCTTGGGCCTTGGTAGCCCGCTTATAGCGTTCAGCGATTTCTCGGAGATACTTGGAAAGTAGGGAATAGGTGACATACTCCGCCCCTTCCCGGCTCACAGCCCATACAAAAGGCACCCGGTAACGCACCATGAAGGCTATGATGCTCTGTAAGGCCGCCTGGGGCCTCATATCGCTGTGATATTTGCCTTGGGATACATATCGGATAAGGGGGCCTCAATCACTATGCAAAAGAGGTCATAGGCCCGGCCCCTGGCTAATTCCTTCTCGAACCTCTCCCGGTTGCTCCCCTTGAGACAGCCTACCAGGTCATTAAGGGATTTGCGCTCGATTGCCACTCGGTCCTTGAACCCTGGCAGGGAATAATCCCCGGCTGGCAGGGTAGCCGCCTCAACCGCCGTCCCATACCTGGCGAAGTCATAAGGCTGCTGTTCTCTGGTATCTATGAGGATTTTTATGCTTCCCCGATGTTAGATAAGGAGCAGTTTAATAACTTTCATAATATCTATTGGAAATCCAAAGGCTGTTTTTTTATGCACCCCATTTCTAAGGGGTGCGTCCCTCAAACCAGCGTGGTTGACACAAAAGTTATTTTTCTATGCACCCCTCTCGCCCCATTTCCTATAAACTCTCGTTTCTGAAAAAAGGGGTTTTACTATAGAGAGGTTTCGGGGATATGGGGTGCAAGGGGTGCAGCCTTTTTCTAAAACCCTCATGGTTAACCCATTTCGTAAAAAAATGGGGGGCAAATGGGGTGCATCAATCACTAATCAACCCCAATCCTTTATAAAACACTGGCCGTTCCCCGGTTTTCTCAAATCTTTCGGCCATTCGTTGCCCTACGATATTCCCCCATTCGGGCTTGATCCCGTTTTCTTCACACCAGGCTTTATATGCCTTTTGGAAGTCACCAGCTTTTACCTGTTTATCAGGGCCAATGATAAAGTTTGCGGTAATAAATCCCCTCACGCTGTCCTGTTCCTTGCGGTATTCCTCTGTCGCCAATAAGACCTTTGGGGGAGGGTTAAGACCTTCTTTTTTCCAAGCCAAGTAACCGCGGACGATCCAGGCCAGAATCCCCGATGCTTCTTTTTTCAATTTTTCCAAAAGATGCTTATCACGCTGCCGCTGATTAGTGCCGGGAGCGGGATTATCCACAAAGGAAAGTTCAAAAGGAATTAGATGGATACGACCCCATAAAGCAAAATCGTCTGAATTGGCTTTAGGCTTATAGTTAGTCATTAAAAAGAGGGTATGGGTTGGCGTGAAATGTACCATTCTCTTTCCGTAGGGGGGCCGTCCCACCATGGTATCGCCGCCGCTTAACCATTTCAGTTTGCCGCTGTCTATATGTCCACCCCGATTAGTTTCACTGGCCCATACCAGCCGCTTGCCCCGCAGCATCATAATTTCCGGTGAAGGTGCGCCCGCAGATTTCGTATTATTCTTGCCCTCTTTTACCAGCAGTTCGGCAGGTACAGGTCCGGCCAGGTCGCCAAGAGTATGCCCCAAAACTTCAAGTTGGGTTCCCTTGCCATTCCAGCCTATGCCGAAAAAAATAGGGGTCACTCTTTCTTCATTTAGGCCAGAGGATGAATACCCCATAAGCCGGTTAACGTAGTTAATAAGCTCCGTATCACCATCAAAGGTTGCTGTTAAAAATTTCTCCCATTCCGGGGCCGGTTCATTAAGGCTCTTCCAAGGAGTAGGGCAGGCTGTTTTGATATAATCCTCTGGCCTTCCATCCCTAAAACCAGCCGTGCTCAAGTCCATAACTCCGTTAGGGCAAGCAATCAGGTAGGGATTACTATCCCATTCCCTGCCGGTGATCCCCAAAGTACCACCACCTGCCGCGGAAAATTCGATAACGTCTTTGCGGTAAGCCCTTTTTTGAAGCAAAGAAATTTTCTTGAGGAAAATTTTTTCTATTTCCGCCGCTTGTTTCATTGCGGTTTCGTCGCCGTCTCGGGTTGCCTTGACTTTTTCCCCTCCCTGTCGGGAAGCCTGTTTTGAATAGACATCAATGAGGGTGTCTAAATCTTTAAGCACATGGTTTAATTCATCCCGTTGCCAATAATGGCCGATAAACCTATACCATTTCCCCGCCGCATGGTCATAGCAACATTTTTTCTCAAAAATCCTTATAAATAGCCGTGCATCCCCCACCTCACCATCCCTGGCGAAGTTAAGTAGTTCGGCCTCAGTAAATTCAGGTTCACCAGTTTTACCTTGTGTCTCCTGTTCCTGGGCTTGAGGATCTGCGCCGCCGTTCCCTTTGATGGAGGTTCCTTCCTTTGCCGCCGACATGGGTCGCTTACCTCCATTATCTCTATCTCTCCGGGGTCCCTCGCAACACCCCTTTGTGTTTACAATGGCTTTTTCAATGGTCCTGGCTCCGTAGGTAGTCCCTCCCGTGCGCCGGTCCCATTTGGGCCGTCTAAGCCCCGATTGTCTAAATACGCGGTCCATCCTGTCCGGGTCTTTTCCGGTCCACCAGGCCAAACTTTTGCACAGATGATAATCGGCCTTGCTATCATCGTTATCAAAACGGCTAATATCTCCGCGCCATAGTGCCGCAAATTCATCTCCAAATTGCCCCCGGTGCGCCTTGTCAATCAGTTCTTGGTCTGAAAGGTCAAGAGGTATGGTGGGCCTGGAGGGTTCCTGGGGCTTCTCCTGTGTTTCTCCGAATATCTCCCGGTGTAGGGCCTCAAGTTCGGCTTGCCGGTCTTGAATCACGGTGGGGGTCCCTGATAAGTAGTAGCCGGTCATGGCAAAATTCCTGTCATAGTGAAATACCGGCCTTCAGAATACATTTCCACTTGTGCTTTGCGCCGGGGACCTGGGGGTAACTTTCCCTTAACCAAAATGTGCACCCCCCGGCCACTTGGGGAAACTTCGGTGTAGGAATTTAGCCGGGCGATGATCTCCAGTGCCCATGGCTCAATTTCGCCAGTCTCCGCGTTTCTGCATTTATCCAGGTCAACTCCGGTGTAGGGGTCAGTCTTACTAAACACGAACCCCACACCGTCAAACCCCTTTGCAGCCTCCTTAACCGTCAATTCAAAGGTGTTCCAAGTTTTAGGGTCATTAGACTTAGCTTTCTTTTGCGGTTTATGGGGCTGGTAGGGGTGCTTTGTGGGCCTTCCTTTATCGTCAACTCCGTATTTCCAGACTACCCATTGCCGCAATTCTTTTAGCTCTTGGGGAATGCTTGAATAATCTGAAGTAGGCTTATTAACCGCTCCCCCCGTGGTAACTTTTTCTTTTACGTCTAAGTCCTGGAGCAGCATGACCAGGAACTCTCCTCATTTACTGGACATAGGCGCTTTATTACTCAACCTCCAGCCGGGCCGCCATGACCGGCCCTTTGAGCATGCAGGATTCCAGGGATTCGATGTCGGTCAACCGGAATCTCACACATGGCCGCGCCCCCCGCCCCTGGGAAAGATCAAACCAACCAAGCAACCCTTGCTTTCGCATCCGGTCAACTTTTCGGGTGGAACACTTCCAGCGTTTAGCCTAATCGAAACGGGTAAGCATAATGTAACCTCCGACAAGTAATGGCTTTCAAAGGCACCGTCGCGGCATTGGTGTCATTTTAATGGACATTACCATGCTGTTTCAATCGTAATAGCAGAGGAGGTTACTTATAGGGAGTGAAATGAGGGATAATTAATAAAATAAATAGGTTGAAGGCATTTTGTGGGAGGGTATTAACTGCGGGGGAATAGGTTATTATTGGTTGTTTTGTGGCTAATAATTTGATTTCATTGATTTTAGCAAAATAGGTTACTTATGAAAACTCAGATCATACCTTCTTCCAGGGGTAATCAGGGAAATGTTTTTTCAACGACTTTTTAAATGCTTGAGGGCTAATTTTTCTTGGCAGCAATTTTTCCTCCACCAACTTATCAATGACCATTTCCCAAGTGGCGGAAGGTTTCCTGGTTCTTTTTCTTTCCTCTTTGGTGCGGTGAAGATCATCACTTTCGTTTTCATCAAGATCATCATCTTGGCTTTCTTCTTGTTTAACGCCTCGAAGTTCCAGTACCCTCTGCTTAATGAGTTCCCAGCGTCTAATATCCTCAATATCTATAGGTGGCCCCGGCATGCCAGTTTCGATGCCTACTATGCCGGTTTCCCGCAAAACCTCACGGCCATCGTACCTCCATATTCCGGCCCTATGCTCCCGAATCCATTTGATTAGATGGTCCTTAGCCCATGGGGGAAGGTCCGGGTGAAAAATGGCGAACCCTGGTTTCATCTCTAAAATATGTTCACCGGGGAGCAGACGATTGCCGTAAGTAGGTACAACCATGAAGATTTTTCCAGGGTGTCTGATTTCTTTAGGAATGTTTTTTAGCGCGAATCGCCCCACTTTAATGGAAAGGTCATCAATTCTCTTGTTGATATTGGGCATTTCAGGGTCCAAGGCTGAATGAGCATCTCGTTTTTCAATTTCTGCCTTGAGTTCTTCGATCAGGTCTGATTTTCTTTTTGTGAATGGGGGAAAATCGGGAGTGTAATCTATCATCTTGCCGCCTCCTGTATTGCGGCCCTGGTATGGTTCCGGGGGAAGGTGATCCAGGAAAATCACCTTGTCGGGATCGGTGATCGGCCGCTCCCTATCCCCTGGAAATCGGTCATTTACTCTCCAAGTTCACCATGCCCCGGTGGCCGGTCATCTTGCCAGTTTGGGCTACGGCTTCAAAGGCCGCCCGGTGGCTGTCAGGGGCTAAGTGGCTGTATCTCGCCGCCATGGTTAGAGTCCGATGCCCCAGGGCCTTTCCCACTACATACAGAGGCACCCCGGCCATGACAGCCCAGCTTGCATAGGTATGGCGCAGGGTATGGAAAGTCACCCGCTCCCGGGGGTCCGAAACGCCCTCGTTTAATTTGAGTTCTTTCACCGTGATAGCAAAAGACTTGCTCAACTGTTGAACAGGATTCCCGGCCTTGGTCTTGAACAGGGGATCAGTCGGAGCCCCAGGGATTAACTCTGCCAAAACCTGCTTTATGGGTTCGGTGATGAAAATGGGTCGGGATTCCTTATTTTTAGTGTCTTGCACAAAGACAATCCCGTTTGTGGAATCCACGTTGCCCCAGGTGAGCCCCAGAACTTCACCCAAGCGCAGCCCGCCATAAAGGGACATGGTAGCGATCTGGGCCACCTGGTCACTGTGGAGCCGCAAAGATTCAAGCACCTGGGCTGCTTCTTCCTGGCTCAAGAACCGTTGCCGGGCATTATTCGGAGTGGGGAACGATATACCCTTGCAAGGGTTCTCGCCGGCCCACAGGCGCCAGACCAGGGCCTTGTTGAAGGCCTGGCGGACTATGCAGAGCACATGCCGCACAGTGGCTTCGCTTTTCCCTGCCTCTCGCATTTCCCGTTTTAAGCGTTCCAGGTTCAGGGGGGCGATATCCTTCAAGGCCTTGGAGGCAAAACGGGCTTTTAACCAATGAGCATAGCGGGAGAAATCACCCAAGGCATGTTTCTTATTCTGCTCAGCCCAGGGCAGATAATGCACTTCCATAAGCTCACCAAAGGTTAATTGGTCAGCCTTTCTCTCTTTTTTCGACTTATATTCCCCGGCCCGGTCCTGTTCCAAAAGTTCATGCCGCCGCCTTTGGGCCGCTTCCGGGGTCCAGCCCTCAGAAGCCCAGCCGCAACGCTCCCAGATCAATTTACCGGCGTCTTTGAAGGCTACCCAATAGCAACGGTCTGGCCGCTCCCGCCACTTGTGCACGGTCGATTCCGTGTAATAGACCCCAGCATATTTTTTGACGGAGATTTTCTTTGCCATAGCCCCTCCAAGATCAGGGTTAACCCAGGGATAACCTCTATTCAGGTAATCGTGTCTGCTATGGTCTACATAATAGGTCGGCTAACTATCGGTTGTCAAGGGATTTTTCTACTTGAGGAATCTTTAGGGAATTACTGTCTACTTAATTGATATGGATTCCTAATCCATGTGTCGGCAGTTCGAGTCTGCCCGGGGGCACCAGTGATTTGGCGTGAGGTATTTCAGGAGCCCTTGGGGGCGATCGGCAGGGAAAGCTTAGGTTCGAGGTGGCTCATTGTCGGAACTGAGCACCCTCAGCCCCCACCCCGGGCAGGTTGATCAGCGCTTCCCAGATGGCTCCGGCTATTGCCAGCCAATGGGTTGATAACCCTTCTGACGGAGACATTCCTCGGCATAACGTTTTTGTCCGGCATCTAAATCACGCGATCCGAAGAATCCCCGCAGCACACCTGCCGTGGCTCCGCCGGCAGCCCCGGCAGCCGCGCCAAGTCCAGGACCCCCGGAGATTGCCCCCGCG
The DNA here is from genome assembly GCA_044451265.1 of Desulfobaccales bacterium. GTDB lineage: Bacteria > Desulfobacterota > Desulfobaccia > Desulfobaccales > 0-14-0-80-60-11 > JAPLJC01. Next base: position 13,904 of record JBIOJX010000015.1, on the reverse strand, counting down.
ACTGCACCGGCCGCGGCACCTAGAGCTGCACCCCCGGCGGTTTGGCCGGCGATCTGCTTGGCCCGCGCCGCTCCTGGTCCAGCCTCGGCCGCCATCCGGAGGCATTCATCGATATCACGGTGTACGGCATCCGGCGCCATCTCTTGGAGATGCGCATTGGGCGCCAAAATTGGGCGTTTAGCCGCACAGGCCAGGCAGGAAAAAACCATTATCAAACTTAGGGCTAATCGAAAGAGATCGTTACGCATTTTCTAATTCTCGCCGGGTAGTGGTCATTTACCAATTAGACCGTGGTGGGCTGATATTTGTTATGCTTACCAAATTATCAGGCCCCGAGAAATTTTACCAAGAAAATATCTCCACGCTCAGGAGCGATAAATTTCTGACGTTCCCTGGACGCTCTTGACTTCTCCTAGCACCGACATCTGGAGTTGGAATCAGGCCAGAGGCCCGCGCCGGATACGCAAACTCATATCTGCAATTTGCCCCATCTGAGGAAAAGTGAGAGTTCCGGGAGGAGTCCAGGGTCTGCCGGCTTGACCTGCCCCTCCGCAAAGCTGCTTCGGGGCGAGCAGAATCGGGGCAAGGAGGCGGAGCGGGAGCTCAGGGATGCCTTCCGGCTCGACCCCAAGATGGCGCCGGCAGCCATAACCTCTGCATCCTCAAGGCCAAGGACCGCCCCAAGGAAGCCCTGTCCTGGTGCAAGAAAGCAGTGGAGCTGAACCCCCAGGAGCATAAGTACGCGTATACTCTTGCCTTTTTCCAGAAGGAACCGGGGGACCTTAAGAATGCCGCGGCGACTTTGCAGAATTTTTTTAGGCGGCGGCCCGGCCTGGCTGGAGGAAACTTTTACCACATCTATATCCAGGTAATTCAACAAGTTGCAAATTTATATTATAAAGTTATTTGTATAATTTATAGTAAAAAACTTTTCTATCATAAAAATAATTTGAGGGTTGATAAATATCTTATAAAAATCATTGACAATAATGATAAAATCAGAAAATACTATAAAATCAGGGTAATAAGAATGGCGTTAAGGGATTAGAATATAAACAATAGTTTAACGTGGCAATTATCAAATTAAGAATAACCCAAATTATTATGGAGGCTTACCGTGGAGCAGGTGGGACTTGCCAGACGTGATTTTTTAAAGGGGATCGCCGCGGCGGCATTGACGGCGGGATTCATCGGGCCCAGTGAGGCCAAGGCCTTTATGGACGGTAAGCAGTGCGGCCAGGCCCACAACATCTTACCCCAGAACCTACAGCCTTATCCCGTAATCAAAGCCCGGCGGGGGACCGAGCAATTTTGGGATCAGGTAAAGCAAACCTTCGTTCTTCCGGATGACTATTTCCACATGAACACCGGCACCACCGGCTCTCAGCCGCTGTTCTCCCTGGTTAATCTCGGGGTCTACAATCTTTACAAATCCATGGACCCGAGGGACTGGGAATTGAACCTGAATGCTGACTACCCGGGGTTATATCCGGTCACCGCCACCATTTTGGGGACGCTGTCCCTCCCCAACAGACAAGCGGCGGTGGCGGCGCAGTATGGCGCCAACGCCGACGAGATCGTGCTCTCCTACAACACCACCGACGCCTGTAACCTGATCTTTGCCGGCACCCCCTGGAATCAAGGTGACCGGATCATCACTACCCAAATGGAGCACCCGGCTCTGGAGGGTCCCATTAACTGGGCCAGGGACTACCATACGGTGGATGTCCAATTCGTGGATATCCCCTCCAACTTCACCTCCAGCATCAGCGTGGACGATGTCGTGGATCTTTTCAGGGCGAAACTCGGGTTGGGCGGCTTGTCGACGGGAGCCAAGCAATATGTGGCCTTTAGTGAGATTTTTTATAAAAACGGGCTAAGGATGCCGGTCAAGCAAATCTGTAATATGGCCAGGGATGAATTTGGAGCCTTCAGTATCGTCGATTCCGCCCACGGTTGGGGCCAGCTCGCCATCGATTGCCATGACTACGGGGCCGACTTCATTGCCGGGGCCGGCCACAAGTGGCTCTGCGGCGGTCCCGGCACCGGCATCTTCTATGTCCGGAACTCTTACATGGGTCCAAAGCCAATCTCTTCTCCGTGGAAGCTACCGCCGTTCGCCATGGGGAACTTTTTCCTTTACGCCAACGGGGATCTCCCCAGCCACCAAAGCGCTAATTTTGACACCCGGAGCTGGGCGCTGGGTGGCCCTTCCACCTATGTACAACTGCGCGGCGAACTGAATTATCCGGCCCTTTACGCCATGAGCGATTCGGCGGCGTACTTCAACTACCTGGGCGTCCAGGACATCTACCACCGCGGGGTGGCCCTGGGCCACTATCTGAAGCACAAGATCACGGCCCAGTGGGGCAACAAGGCCCTTTGGGTACAGCCGGGCGACCCCAGTTTCGCCACGGCCGTGACTTCCTTCAATCCCTTCTTCGGCAAAAACGATCCGGCCCAATATGGCGCCATGAATAACGCCATGACCAGCATCTTGAGTACCCTGGCCGGAGAGGACCCCAAGATTTATATCCGGAGCACCCAATGGCATAATCTCCATACCGACACCGCCGATAACCGCTGCGGCTTCCGGGTCAGCACCCACGGGGTGTACAACAATTACCAGCAGATCGACCACATGTTCGACCGCCTGGTGAAGGCGGTGAACGCCAGCGGTCTCCCCCAGTTGCATTAGGGCGGCGGCCGCCACAACTAGACCTGGACTCACGGCCGCGGCTGCGGCCGTGAGTGATTGCGCGGATTCGGGGGAAATTGTTTTTCCCCCGAATTTGTGTTATTATGGCCAGGTGATCCGGATTAATTACCAGGGTTTCGAAACAGTCAAGTGATACTCAGGAATGGCACCGGCCGAGACCGGCAGGCGCCCCTGGCAGAGAAGATGGGGGTTGGGAGCACCCTTTAGCCGGTAGAAGTTAACGATGCCTAAGTCATGCCCCGCCTTGGAATTCCCCCAACGCAGGATGCAATTTCCCGGTCTAGCCCTTTGTCGAAGTAATTTTAGCCTGGCGCCATCGTCCACCAAGCACTTCTTCAATTTCAATGAAGCTTAACTAAAGAGAGATGCACCGATGAACCAGAAGCAGACTCGTTTCCTCCGGGCGGCAATCTGGACCATCCCGGTCTTGCTGCTCCTTGCCGCCGTCCACTCGGTCGGGGCCGCCGATCTTAAGGACATCAAGGAGAGGGGCGTCATACGTCACCTGGGCATCCCCTATGCCAACTTCGTCACCGGCAGCGGCGACGGCCTGGATGTGGAACTGGTCAAACTCTTCGCCCAACATCTGGGGGTCAAATATCAATTTGTCGAGGCTTCCTGGGAAAGCGTCATCGCCGACCTGACCGGGAAAAAGGTGAAAGCCAAGGGTGACGACATCGAGGTCCTGGGGCAAGCCCCGATCAAAGGCGATATCATTGCCAATGGTTTTACCATATTGCCTTGGCGGAAAAAGATTGTGGACTTTTCCACGCCCACCTTTCCCAACCAGATCTGGCTGGTGGCCAAAGCGGATTCACCCATCAAGCCCATCGTCCCCCATGAGGACGTGGAAAAAGACATTGTGGTGGTCAGGGCCCTGCTCAAAGGACGTTCCCTCCTGGGCAAGACCAGCACCTGCCTCGATCCTTCCTTGTATAACCTGAAGGTAACGGGCGCCCGGATAAAACTGTTCCAGGGAAGCCTCAATGATCTGGCGCCGGCCGTCATCCAAGGCGAGTGTGAACTGACCCTCTTGGATGTTCCCGACGCCCTGGTAGCCCTGGAAAAATTTCCCGGCAAGATCAAGATCATCGGCCCCATTACCGAAAAGCAATACATGGGTTGCGCCTTTGCCAAGGATGCCCCGGAATTGCGGGACGCCTTCAACGTCTTTCTGGAACAGGCCAAAGCGGATGGAACCTATCTGGCTTTAGTCAAGCGCTACTATCCCAAGGTCTTTAACTATTACCGCGACTTTTTCGAAAAGGATTAGTCTGGCTTCCTGGAAAATGGAGGCAGACCTCCAGCCGGGTTATGCGTCCCCCGGTTGACCCGGGACGTCGCTGAGGAGCAATGGAACCGAAGCCCTTGCGTCGCACTCTCTTCGGAGGCGCCCTGACGACTGCCTTTGCAGCCGTAGTTCTGCTGGTGTGCCTGGGCACCCTTCTGGTAAAAACCTACCGAGCCCAGATCGAAATACGCGAATCCATCTTGAATAATTTTAAGCAGGATCTGGCCAAGCATGCCGCGGCTTTGAGTTATTTCTATTCCGAGCGTAAAAATGATCTGAAAAATTTGCCCACCAAGCGAGAGATTTCCATCTACTTTGAGAATAAAGCCCTGGGGATGTCCATGGAGTACGGCCTCAGAGCCAGTCTCATCGCTATTCAAGAAAGTTTTAACCAGGTTCTGCAAGAGCGCCTGTTGGATTCCGACCGGATCTATACCCGCTTCATCTTCGCGGACAGTTCCGGAGCCTGTCTCATCGACAGTCAGAAGAATCCGAACCCGGAATTCCAGGGGAAAACCTGCCAGGAATATCTGACGCCGCTAAACCCCGCCCCGGTGGTTCTGGTCAAACGGGTGAACGGCCAAGCGCAGTTGATCGTGTCTTGCCCTTATTTCTTTAAAGGGACCTACTCGGGACAGATTATTGCCTGGATTTCCACCGAAACCGTGCACAAACACCTGATTGGGGCCGACAACCAGTTTCACAAAAAGATCATCCGGGTTTTTTCGAGCCAGGGCAACTTCTATCTGCCCACGGAAATGAACGGCGCCGATGTCTCCGCAGGTCTCCCCATGGTCACCGAACTGGCAGACCTGGAATACTATCGCTTTAAGTTGGCAAATCCTGCGGGCGGAACGGTGGAGATGATCTCCACCTGGATGCCGATTCAAGATACGCCCCTGCTCTTGGTGGGGGCCATACCGGCCCATGAATTATTCGGCTATCTTTCCCCCTGGCATCTGCTGGCGGTCCTGGGTTCCTTATCGATCTTTTCTCTGGTCGGAGGAGGCGTAGCCTGGTGGACGAACACCCGCAACGTCATCCTCAGAACCCGACTGGAAGGAGCCGCCATCCGGGAACAGGAAATCGGTGAGAAGAATGTGCAGCTGGAAGAGGAAATCGCCGAACGGAAGCGGGCGGAGCAGGCGCTCCGCGAAGCGGAAGAAAAGTATCGCACCATCTTTGAAAACGCCGTGGAAGGCATCTTTCAGAGCACCCCCGATGGCCGCTTCCTCAGCGTCAATCCCGCCATGGCCGCCATCCACGGCTACGAATCGACGTCCGCAGTGATGGTGGAAATCTCCGACATCGGCCACCAACTCTATGTCGACCCCAAACGCCGGGAAGAACTTAAAAAGCTGCTGGAATTCGAAGGTTTTGTCAAGGACTTCGTATGTCAGGTTATCAAAAAGGATGGGGCCAAAATTTGGGTCACCCAAAGTGCCAGGGCCGTACGGGACGAAAAGGACAAGATCCTTTACTTTGAAGGCTTTGTGCAGGATATCACTGAGCGGAAAGAGGCCGAAGAACTATCCCGTAATCTGATTGCCGCCTCGCCCATCGGCATCTATATTAATCAAGCGGGCAAGTTTCAGATTATTAATCATTGGTTTCAGGAGATCACCGGTTTCGACAAAGATGAATTGTCCTTACTGGATCCGGTGAATCTGGTCCACCCGGATGACCGGCATGAGGTTGAGCAGAAGGCGGCCAGCATGCTGGAGGGCAAGAGTGCCGCCGCCTATGAATACCGGATCATTACCCGGGAGGGGAAAGTCAAGTGGATCATGGAGACGGTTACCCCCACCACTTTTCAGGGTAATGATGCCATCCTGGGGTTCTCCATGGACATCACCGGCCATAAGGAGTTGGAGAAGCAACTCCTGCAGGCCCAAAAAATGGAAGCGGTGGGCCGCCTGGCCGGCGGGGTGGCCCATGACTTCAACAATATGTTGGGAGCCATCATCGGCTATACCGAAATGTTGATGAACCACCTCGACCCCGACGAGCCTTACTATCATTATGGTGAAGAGGTCCGGAAGGCCGCGGACCGGGCCGCCATGTTAACCCGACAGCTGCTGGCCTTCAGTCGCAAGCAGATGCTGCAGCCCCAGAAGCTCAATCTCAACCGAGTCATCGGTGATTTGGAAAAGATGTTACGCCGCCTCATCGGTGAAGACGTCGAACTCTTTTTCAATCTCGAACCGGTGCTGGCGATCGTCAAGGCTGACGCCGGCCAGATGGAACAGGTCATCTTGAACCTGGCAATCAACGCCCGGGACGCCATGCCCCAGGGCGGCAAACTTATCATCTCCACCGCCAATGTCAATCTTGATGAGACCTATGCCCGAAAACCGGCGGACTTCGTCCCCGGCCCCTATATCCTCGTGGGGGTTACCGATGACGGCCTGGGCATGGACCCCAAGACTCTGGATCACATTTTTGAACCTTTCTTTACCACCAAGGATGTGGGCAGCGGCACCGGGTTGGGGCTCTCCACGGTCTATGGCATCGTCCAACAGAGCGGCGGCTTTATCGAGGTCTCCAGTCGGCCCGGCAAGGGAAGCACCTTCAAAGTTTACCTGCCGGCGGTGGGGGATTTCGTGGAATTTTTTGAGGACAAAACCGCGGAGGAGGAGCCCCTGCGCGGCTCGGAAACCGTCCTCCTGGTCGAAGATGAAGAGATCCTTCGAAAATTGCTCAAGAATGCCCTGGAGATCAACGGCTATAAGGTCTTGGAGGCTCACGACAGCCAGGAAGCCATCACCCTTTGTGAGCAGTATGCGGAACCGATCCACCTGATGCTAACGGATGTGGTGATGCCCCAGATTAGTGGCCGGGAATTGGCCCAAAGCGTGGCGCAGTTGCGACCGGAGACCAAGGTGCTGTACATGTCGGGCTACGCCGAGGATGTCCTGTTCCGCCAGGGCGTCCTCGATGCGAGCCTGACCTTCCTGCAAAAACCCTTCCGACAGCATGAGCTGACGGTCAAGATCCGCCAGGTGCTCGATGCCCCCCAGGAGGGGTAAGATCCTCCGGTCCGTCAGTCTTTCACTCCCCCCCTTCTCTCGATGGCCCATTTGAGCAGCGGCGGCGTCAGCAGTACGGTGAAGAGCACCACCAGAATGATGGCTGAAAACAGGTCCCGGTTCAGCACCCCCATGGCCAGGCCGATGTTGCCGACGATCAGGGTCACTTCCACCCGGGGGATCATGCCGATCCCCACCAGCAGCCGGTCCAGCCCCCGCACCGCCAGGGAGGCGGCCAATTTACCCAGCACCGCCGCGCCCGTCAGCGCCAAAGCCAGGAGCAGCACCTTGAGGTGGAGCAGGCTGCCCAGGTCCACCTGAACCCCCATCATCACAAAAAAGACCGGGGCGAACAGGCCTTCCAGGGGGGCCATGATGGATTCCACCGTTGCCCTATGTCCCCTGACGCCCTCGTCGATGGGAAAATATTCCTCTTTGATCACGACCCCCGCGACAAAGGCCCCGATGATCGGGGCCAGGCCGATGACGTCGGCCAGCCAGGCCAGTAGCATCAAGAGCCCGAAGGGATAGAGGAGCTTCAGCCGTTCCTGTTCCACTTTGACGAACAGGGCAATGTTCGGCTGCAGGAACTTGGTGGCGAACAGGGCCACCAGGCCGAAAAAGAGACTGGTCTTCAAGACGATCTGCAGCAGAGTCAGCGCCTGCACCGAACCCCGGCTGACGACCCCCACCAGCACTGCCAGGACCACGAGCCCCAGGACATCATCGATGACCGCGGCCCCCAACACGGTTTTGACCGCCTTGAGGCGCAGCCGGTTCATGTCCTTGAAGACCCTGGCCGTGACCCCGATACTGGTGGCGCAGATGGCGGTGGCCAGAAACAGCAGGACATTGGCGCCCGTTCCCGGGGGCAAAATCAGCCACCCGGCGCCAAAGCCCAGCAACAGAGACACGGCCACCCCCAAAAAAGCCACCCCCGCGGCTCGGCCGCCGGTTTCCCGCAGTTCCTTGAAGTGGATCTTGAGCCCCACCATAAAGAGGAGCAGGATGATGCCCAGGCTGGAAAAGAGGCGGAAGACCCTGGCGAGATCGAGGTATTGGGCAATGTTGGGGCTCAGCAGGACACCGGCGATCTGGCGGGTAGTCCCCGCCGGCAAGGCGGCGGCATTCAGCCTCTGCTGCACCACGTCGTGCCAGCACAGGCCCTGGCCCAGGACCTCCTGCTCCAGCCCGCCCACCAGTTCATTATGACGGATGATGGTGACCACGGGACTGCCCAACTGGTAGAGCAGCGTCCCGAGGATGATGCCGACGACCAGCTCGCCCAGCACCTGGGGCTGCTTCAGCTTCCGGGCCCCGAAGCGGCCCACCGCCGCGGCCAACAGGATGATGGCGAAGGCCTCAAACACCATGGCGGAGTAGTCACCGCTGCCGCTGGCCGCGGCTGCGGTCTTAGCCGGCGTGGTCGCCGGGGCCAGGGCGGCAGCGGGGGCGGCAGTGATGGCTTCCGGGGACGCGGCGCCCCCGGCCGCGGCCCGCCAGGACAGGCCGGTCCCCAGCAGCACCAGGAAGAAAACCGCTAGGAGGATTAATTTCGTCTTGCCGGACATGCGCCCCCGATCTGTGCCGACCCGCGGCCGTCCCGGTTCAGCCCTTTTTCTTCAACTGATCGGCCACCGATTGAATGGCCTGGGCCACGGCCTCCTGGTCCCCCAGGTAGTAGTGCCGGATGGGGGTCAGATCGTCGTTGAGCTCATAGACCAGGGGGATGCCGGTGGGGATATTGAGACCGACGATCTCGGCATCGGGGACGTTATCCAGGTATTTCACCAGGGCTCTGAGACTGTTGCCGTGGGCCGCGATGAGCACCCGCTGCCCCGCCTGCACCGCCGGCGCAATAACTTTGTGCCAATGGGGCAGAAAGCGGGCCACCACGTCTTTCAGGCATTCGGTGAGGGGGATCTCCTCCGGCCGCAGGTCGGCGTAACGGGGATCGCGGCCTGGGTAATAGGGATCGTCCCTGGTTAACGCCGGTGGCGGCACGTCATAGCTGCGCCGCCAGATCTTCACCTGCTCCATGCCGTGCTTTTCCACGGTCTCGGCCTTGTTCAGGCCCTGCAGGGCCCCGTAATGGCGCTCATTGAGCCGCCAGCTATGCATAACCGGCAGCCACATCAGGTCCATCTCCTCCAGGGCCAGCCACAGGGTCTTGATGGCCCGCTTCAACATGGAGGTAAAGGCCACGTCAAAGACGTAGCCCTCCTGGGCCAGGGTGCGGCCGGCCTGCACCGCCTCCCCCACCCCCCGTTCGGAGAGGCCCACATCGATCCAGCCGGTGAAGCGGTTTTCTTTATTCCAGATGCTTTCGCCGTGACGCAACAAGACGATTTTCTTCATTTCCACCTCTCAGAGAAGTTTCGAGTTTCGAGTTTCAAGTTTTTAGTTTTTAGTTTTTAGTTCCAAGCTTTGGTTCGGCCCCATCAATCGGATAAATTTGGCTTTTAATCTATGCTTTACGGTGGCATCCGCCTCGGCCAAGCCGGCTTTAATCAGATGGGCGTTGATGAAAATCCTATTTTTCAGATAGATGTAGGCCTCAAGGCTCTCTTTATCAAGAGGTTCTTCGCCCTCAAACTTCAATATGACCAATTTCCCCAACAGGCGCTCGGTTAAATATCGCCTAACTTCTGCTTCCTGAACCGCTTTAACCCCCAGGAACCCCACCGTCTGGCCGGAATCCACCCTGATCCGGCCGGCCGCGGTGATCTCCACTACTTTATATAACCGATCCCGCTGGGCGGCAAACGCTTCGGGGGCCAGCTGCGGCCTGGCCTCCTGAATCCGTGGCAAGTAAAGCGGGTCGGGAAGCTCAAGTCTTGGGGACCGTCTGGCCATGATCTGGATATCGGCTCGACCGCCCCATAAATCCGGTTGGCAGCCGATACTCTCCTTGATCAAACCCAGATAGGCCGCGTTGATCTCGTAGCCCACGGCCCGGCGCCCCAGATTCAGGGCCGCCTTGACCGTGGTGCCGCTCCCCAGGAACGGGTCCAGCACCGTGTCGCCCGGGAAGGTGAACATGCGGATCAGCCGCCGGGGCAGTTCCTCCGGGAACCGGGCCTCGTGCCCCAACTGCCGGACGCCGCCGAACTGCCAGTGGCCGGCAAAATACTCCTTCCATTCCTCTTTGGTCAGCCTGGCCGCGGCCTTGACCTCCGGGGTCACCCGCCGGCCCGGCCCCGGCTTCTTGAAGATCTGGATGAACTCATAATCGATCTCCAGGAGGCCGTTGGGCGGGTAAGGATAAGAACCCATGATCACGGCGCCGCCGGTGGGGTTCATGGTGGTCTTTTTCCGCCAGATGATGGCGCCCAGGAAATCGAAGCCGATTTCCTCACACTGGAAGATGCATTCAGCATGCAAAGGAATAATCTTGTATCTGCCGTAGACTTTGGTGCGGGCGAATTGATCGCCGATATTGAGGCACAGCCGGGAACCGGGCCGCAGCAGGCGGAAACACTCCCGCCAGGTGAGATACAGGTCCTTCAGGTATTCATGGAGGCTTTGGCCGAAGCCGCTCTGCCCGGCCGCGCCGTAATCCTTGATCTGCCAGTACGGCGGCGAGGTGACCACCAGATCGACGGCCCCGTCCGCCACCTCCGGCATGCGCCGGCTGTCGCCGATGATGATTTTGGCCTGCCTCGACATGCTGATGGACCGGGGACGGGGGACCGGGGACCGGAGCAATCAACCTCTCCGGCCTTCCGCCTTCCGTCTCCGGTCATTCTCCTTCGTTATCCCATATTAAAAGTTGCCGGAGATTTTCACAAGGGTTAAGGCGGAATGGCCAAGATTTGACCGGACCGGCATCAGATCGAGCTCAGGTTAACCAGAAATTTTAGATCCTGCCTTTGGTCCACCCTCCGGCCCGCTCCGGAGGGTTATTTCGGGAAGGGATTTGAGGTGCACGTCCCGTTGGGGATAGGGCATCTCAATGCCATGGTCCCGGAACCGCTTCCAGATGCCCCAGAGGAGGTTGCTCTTTACTGAACCGATGCCGTTTTGGGGGTCGTTGATCCAGACCCGTAGTTCCAGGTTGACGGCGTTATCGCCGAAGCTCAACAAACGGCAAGAGGGTTCGGGATCCGTTAGGACCCGTTTGGTATCCGCCGCGGTCTCCAGCATCAGGTCTCGGGCTTTCTCCAAATCCGAGGCGTAGTCGATACCGACGGGCACTTTTAGGCGCACGAGGTTCTGACTGTAAGACCAGTTGATCACCTCGCCGGTTATCAGATTTTCATTGGGGATGAGATGCTCGGTGCCGTTCCGGGTAATGACGGAGACATAGCGGCTTCCCAAGAAATTGATCCAGCCATACTTCTCTCCCAGCTGAATCACATCGCCGGGCTTGATGGATTTATCCGCCAGGATGATGAACCCGCTCACCAGGTTGGCAAAGACCTTTTGCAGCCCGAAACCGAGCCCCAACCCCAGGGCGCCGCTAAACAGGGCGAAGACGGTGAGATCGATCTCCAGGTAATGCAAGACGACGACGACACAGGCGGAAAAGAGAAAAATGCTGCCGAGCCGATACAACAGGATTTGGGCCGCGGAGCTCAAACCTGATTTTATGGTCAGCCAGAAATGGAAAAGTATGCGCAGGTTTTTAGACAGCCAGTAAAGAGCCAACAACAGGATAAAACCCCGCTGCACATGCAGGAGAGAAACACGTACTTGCCCGAGCTGAAAATCAATATTTTGCAAAAAACGCTGCCAGGGGTTGATGAGATGGAAAATATAGAGGGAGGCCAAAACCCAAAGAGCAATTCTTAGAATTTTGGCCCAGAAGCGGTTTTTCATCTCGTAGGTGAATAAGCGCGTCACGGTCAGGGCAAGCAAAATAATGCCGACATCGTACAGTTCATTTCGGGGCCAGTTGAAATGGTCCGCAATCCTTAGGGCAATCACCACCAGGATAAAGGCGATAAAGGTATTAATAACCTTGACGAAATTTAACAGTATGGCCAGGTCGGCAGAAGCTTCCGGATTATTTGCGTATTCCGCCTGCTGACGGGTCAACCAAGCGCGAAAGGTCCGGCTCGCTTGGTAGGCTAACAGGAGAGCGCCGCCGATGAACACGATCTGGGCCGCCATGGCCCAGGAGAGCAGGTGCTGAAAGAAATATTCCCGGGCCTGTAACCCTATTTTGTCCAACTGGGCCAGATCAAAAGGACTACCCATGATGCCTCTCCCTGTGGAAATCAACCGATCTCGGCGAAATCAAGCTCCGGTGTGCCCGCAGCCTTTCCTTTCAGTTCTGGTGACGTTAGCCGTTTAATTCAAATAAGCATTCCCGGACCCCTTCTCAAGGGTCAGATAACCGCCAGGTCGCCAGGGTTCCGGGAGCCAAAATTGCTTAATTGCATCGGATTCGGAAGCGTGTTAGGGTGGCTGCCAAAGAATTGCCCGCTAATCATCGGTCATCATTGAGGGGGATTGATCATGATCGAGTCGAAGCCATATCTGGAACTCTGTTTCACCTCCGCCTCCTTCCTGTTGTTACTTATCTACCATGCGCACCTGTTCTACCAGGTGCGCCGCCACCCCTTGACCACCGGCATCGGCATCACCAATCACCTGCGGGGCCATTGGGTGACCTCCATCATGGAGGACAAACGGGACATCCTGGCGGTGCAGACCCTGCGCAACTGGGTGATGGCCTCCAGTTTTCTGGCCTCCACGGCCATCCTCATCTGCCTGGGGTTGATCAGCCTGGCGTCCGGTTCGGAGAAGATGGCGGAAATCACCCCTTTTCTCACGGAACTGGTGCGGGAACACCGGGTCCTGTGGCTGTTCAAGATCATGGTTAACATCATCAACTACTTCATCATCTTCTTCAACTTCACCCTGGCCATCCGCTACTTCAACCACGTCAATTTCATGATCAACATCCCCTCCACCCTGGCCCATAAGATCACTCCGGAATACGTGAGCGGCATCCTGACCCACGCCACCTTTCATTACACCGCGGGCATGCGGGGTTACTATATCGGGGTGCTCCTGATGTTGTGGCTCTTCGGGCCCATCTGGATGCTGCTGGGAACCGTAGTCATGCTGGCGGTTTTACACCACCTGGACGCCAAGCCCGGCGGCTCCGCCTCTTGATCGATCCTTTCCAAACCTCCGCTCCCCCCCCAGACCTGTCCTCAGGTTTGAGAAAAAATGAGGAAAAACGAACCCCAGAATCAGGGTTGCCCTGATTGCCCGAAGTTCGTTTGTCCTTAACAATATCACCATGGGATTCCCTTGTAGGAATCTCTCTGGCGAAGGTTACCGTCTGCCAGTCAACCTCCTCAGGGAAGAGGGTCTTCAGTGGGTTCCAAGGATTTTACCGTAAGGATTGGCCAGGACGAAATCGGCCACATCCTGGATCGCAAGGAGAATCTGGATCACCACGGCCAGTTGTGGGAATACATGTCCCGCTACCAGGCCCTGGGCTGGGATATGGCGCTCATCACGTCCCAGGGGGCCGACCTGGGCCTGGATCTGCAACAGCCCCAGGAGGTTTGGTGGAAACAGCTGACGGATTTGGGGTTGGGAGGGGTCCAGGTGAACCTGGCCGTGCGCACTGGCCGCAACTCTCGCCTGCTGGTCCTGGAGGTCAACAAAGGCGGCGGCACCCTGTCCCTGGATCTGCTGGGCGACTGGCGGGCCCAGTGCGTCGCCGAACTGGGGAATTGTCGGGAGCAACACTATTACTATCTGGCTCCGGACACCCAGATGCCCCCCTCCCATTTTCTGGCCCGGGAGGTCCTGATTTACAGCGAAGGCGGCCTGGTTTTGACGCCCCCCTCCATCGAACCGGAGGGCCGGGAGCCCTGGCGCTGGCTGACCTCCCCCTGGG
>JBIOJX010000014.1:0-22077 GCA_044451265.1 Desulfobaccales bacterium | reverse complement strand
GTCCATAGCATCATCGGGGACCATCAGGGGGTCATTAAAGTTCACAGTGTAGTGGGCCGTGGGACCTGCTTTGCCATCCGTCTGCCTGCCTATAAAGGGGGGAAAGACCATGTTGCCTCATAAAAAGATCAACATTATGGTAGTGGATGATGAGTTGAGTATCCGCGAAGCTTTTGCTGACTGGCTGAAGCAGGATGGCTATGAGGTGGACACTGCGGCTGACGGACTGGCGGCCTTGGACAAGATCAAAGAACGCCATTGCGATATCATGCTGGTGGACGTCAAAATGCCTCGCATGGACGGGATCACCATGCTCAAGCAACTGAAGGAGAACGATCCCGATACGGCCGTGGTGATGATGACGGCCCACGGCGCCATTCAGGACGCCGTGGAAGCGATGAAGCTGGGTGCGAACGATTATCTACTGAAGCCGTTCGAGTTGGATGAGCTCAGCCTCACTATCGAGAAACTGGTCCAAATGCAGACTCTGGCCATGGAGAACCTGATTCTCAAAGACCGGGTAGCGTCCATTACCCGCTTTGAAAACCTGATAGGCCAATCCCCCCCCATGCTCCAGCTCTTCGAGACCATCGTCAATGTGGCGCAAAGTGATGCCACCGTGTTAATTACCGGGGAAACCGGCACCGGCAAGGAGTTGGTGGCCAGGACTATTCACGCCCAAAGCCCGCGCGGCTATAGTCCTTTTATTGCCATCAACTGTGGCGCCTTCACGGAACATCTCCTGGAGAGTGAACTCTTCGGCCATGAGAGAGGAGCTTTCACCGACGCCAAATTCACCAAGAAAGGCCGGCTGGAAATGGCCAACGCCGGGACCCTCTTTCTCGATGAAGTGGGAGACATCTCCACGAAGATGCAGATCGATCTCCTGCGCGTCCTGGAAACCCACGAATTCACCCGGGTTGGAGGGACCACGACGATAAGCAGCGACTTTCGAGTCATCGCCGCCACTCATCAGGACCTTCAGGAAAGCATCCGCAATCGGACCTTCCGCCAAGATCTCTTCTACCGTCTCAACGTCATTCACCTGGAAGTTCCCCCCTTAAGGGAGCGACCGGAAGATATCCCGCTGCTGGCTCAGCACTTCCTGCGACGCTATGCCACCGAGACCGGCAAAAAGATTGACTCCGTCCATCCGGAGGCCTTGGCGGCAATGCGGCGCTATGCCTGGCCGGGCAACATTCGAGAGCTGGAAAACGCCATCGAGCGGGCGGTCGTGGTGGGAAAAGGTCGGCAGATCAAACCCGGCGACCTGCCCTTTATGCTGCCCTCGGACGGGGCGGAGGAAGTGGCGAGTCTCCCTTTGGAGGAGGTGGAGCACCGCCACATCGCCCTGGTGCTGGCGGCCCAAGGTGGTCACATCTCCAACGCCGCCAAGGTCCTCCGGATAAATCGCGGCACTCTCTACGAAAAAATGAAGAAATACGGCCTAATGCCCTGAAGATGCTCAGCCCCGCGTTTTCCAGGCTGGAGTATGGTCGCACTATATGCCACTCCGTCCATTTCTGGGCCTAGTTCCCCTGGCCCCGGTGGATCTAAAGATCCTGCACCATTTACGCCCGGCCATTGCCGATTTTTTTTCCTTGTCGGTACGGATATTACCCCTCTACCCTTGCCCCCCCCATACCCTCCACGTGGTGCGTAATCAGTATCATTCCACCCAACTCTTGGAATACCTCCTCAAAGAGGACTTTGTCGAAAAATCTTTTCGAATATTAGGGATAACTGCGGTGGACCTCTATATCCCAATATTTACCTTTGTTTTTGGAGAAGCCCAACTAGATGGCCGGGCCGCGATCATTTCGACATTCCGCCCCGGAGGAGGCGCTGGCGAAGTCAAGCCGCCAAGCTCTCTCGTTTTAAGCCGTCTCCTCAAGCTAAGCTTGCATGAGTTGGGCCATACCTTTAGCCTCCCACACTGCCGGCAGCCCGACTGTCTGATGCGTTTTGCCGCCAACCTGGAAAAATTAGACCAGATAAATCTGGGGTTCTGTGAATATTGCCAGGTTCTTCTGAACGATTACTTCAACGCCGTCATAGACTGGTGAAATTATCCCCGTTCCCCGTCCGTCAGTGCCCCCCTGAACCAAAGAATCCTCCTCCCAAAAGTTTTTTTGATTAGACCTGAGCGCCGCGGAAAATCTCGGTTGGTGAGGTTCTGCAATCGCTGCGTCTCCCTCAGAATGACCTCCTTAACCTTTACCTGGGACGGGGATTTCCAGTCGGAAATCTCCTTGGCTTTTATCGAGGTTGTGTGATTTTCGCACAATTAATTAATTATGAAAATCAATGAGTTATCCATTAAGCGCTTCTACTCCTGATTGTTCTGTTTGTTTATCGAACAATAAAATGATTATGAAAATCAATGAGTTAGTCTTTTCGATAATTTGTTTGTGCGATTATCAAACAAATCTTCACCTTTTTCGCATTGAGCATATTTCGAACCGAAGCGGGTATGTGTTAATTTCATTGATATTATAGATAGTTATAAATTATTTGCCGAGTTGGCCCATTCTTTGCCTTTATCAAATTGACCATGATGGGAGCGAAACAACTGAAGGGCAGGATCTCTGCAAATCTGCAAACCATTAGGTCCAGTGGGAGGAAGGCTGACATGGAAATTGTTTGCAAGAAATGCGGGCATTGGCGAATTGAGATCTTTTATCACGACCGGACCAAGCCCCATTGCCAGTGCATTTGCCGCAAATGTGGGGAAACCTGGTTAATGGAAGAACACAACCTTTTTAAGAAAGAAGTAAGGGTCACGAACCACCAAAATAACCAGGCAGTCTCCCCGGGGGCGCAACTGGTGGACGTTTTCGGTTTTCAAGTCCCCACCGGCGACTATTACTTGCACCGGGGACACGCCTGGGCAGTGCTCGAAGACACCGGTCGGGTGCGGGTAGGGGTGGACGACTTTGCTCAGAAGGTTTTGGGTCCGGCGGAGGAGCTTAAATTACCCGCCGACGGCATGGTCTATTATCAGGATCATATTTGCATGGCTCTGGTTCGACAAGGGCGAAAGGCCTCCTTCCTGGCGCCGGTGGATGGGATTATCGCCGCAGTCAATCCCAAGGTGCGGGAGAATCCCGGACTGATCCACGACGATCCTTACGGAGAAGGCTGGCTGCTAAAGTTCGAGCCGACCAATCTCCAGCCTAACCTGGATAACCTGTCCTCCGGAGAGGCTAACGCCGCCTGGATCGATCAAGAGTCCCATCGTTTAATCAACCTCCTGGAATCCGAGGTCGGCGTCACCGTACCGGATGGCGGCACCTTCATCGATGATATCTTCGGCCATTATTCCCAGTTGGGCTGGCGGCCCCTGGTCCAGGAGTTTTTCTTAACCAGCTTGACCAAGGACTGGAAGAAAAGATCCGGATAACCCCCCCCGAAAATCAGGGGGTATCGGGTCAGATGAACATGCAGTAAGGAGGTCCATCTCATGGATAGCAAAAATTGCCAGGCTTATTCCCTAAGACCGCAGATGGTGGAAGTCTTCGGATTTCCAGTGCCCACTAGTGACTATTACTTGCACCGGGGGCATACCTGGGTACTGGTGGAAGACACCGGCCAGGTGCGGGTGGGATTGGATGGCTTTTCCCAGAAAATCCTGGGGCCGGCCGATGAGCTTAAGTTACCCGAGATCGGCAAGGTTTATTTTCAGGATCATGTTTGTATGGCCCTGGTCAGAGAGGGGCACAAAGCTTCGGTCGAGGCCCCGGTGGATGGCGCCATCCAGGAAATTAATCCCAAGGTGCGGCAGAGGCCCGGCCTGATCCACGACGATCCCTATGGCGAAGGCTGGCTGTTCACGGTCAAGCCGACCAATCTCCAGCAGAATCTCGACAACTTGTTTTACGGGGAATCCAATGCCACCTGGATCGAACAGGAGTCCCAGCGGTTACTTTACATCATGAACACCGCAGTGGGCGCCACCCTCCCCAGCGGCGGCGCCCTCCTCAATGATGTCTACGGCCATTATCCGCAGTTGGGCTGGCGGCGTCTGGTTAAAGAATTCCTCTTAACCAATTTAACCAAGGATTGGAAGAAACGCTAACCGGAGTGGCAGGACGGGAGACCAAGAAAATTCGCCTGTCCTGGCGGAGGTAAGATCACATGAAACTCGATTGCAAGAATTGCGGGGCCATGGTCGGCCATTGGTTGGTGGGGGAAGTTCCCGGCCAGAAAAGCGGCGAGTCCCAGTTTAAGTGCATTTGTCAAAAATGCGGGGCCGTTTGGCTGGTAGACCACAACCCTTTAAAGGATGCAGCCCAGGTCTGCGCTATCCAGGAGCCCTTGGGACCGGAGATGGCGGAAGCCTTCGGGATTGAATCGCCCCCCAGCGACTATTATCTGCATCGGGGCCACACCTGGGCCGCGCTCGAGGCCAGCGGCGAAGTCCGGGTGGGATTGGATAACTTTTCCCAGAAGGTCCTGGGCCCGGCCGAACAACTGATGTTACCCGACCTCGGCGCGGTTTTTTATCAGGATCATATCTGCATGGCGGTGATCAAAAAGGGCAACAAGGCTTCCTTCGAGGCCCCGGTGGACGGCATCATCACCGAGGTCAACCCCAGGGTCCGGGAAAATCCCCGCCTGCTCCACGACGATCCCTACGGCGAAGGCTGGCTATTTAAGGTCAAGCCCACCAATCTCAAGCAGAATTTGGCCAACCTGTTCACAGGAGAAGATAATACCTCCTGGATCGGGAAAGAGGCCTGCCGTTTGCTGAACCTTATGGATACCACGGTGGGAGTCACGCTGCCGTCTGGCGGCGCCCTCATCGGTGATGTTTACGGCCATTACCCGCAAATGGGCTGGCGGCGTCTGGTCAAGGAGTTTTTCTTAACCAATGTCACCCGGAACTGGAAGAAAAGAGCTTAAAGCCGGAAAGACAGGGCGGAAGCAGCTAGAAGCTTTGTCTTCCGGCCCTCATTTTGGAAGCAAGACATGATGGATCAAATCAGCGATGGGAAGAAGCCCTGCATCTGGATGGAGGCCGGCGTGGTCGATTTCAAGATGTGCAATCATTGCTTTGATTGCGCCACCTGTGAATTCGATCGCGCCATGACCGCAGCCACCGCCCTGGATCTGACCCTGCGGGAAGCCTGCGAACTGACAATGGATCAGCCGCCCCGCCTCCTTCCCCTGAGGCAAAGGCTGCGGCAGCGCTCCTTCGAACAACTTCTGGAAGATCAATCGGAATGCTATGCCAGCCTGGACAGACCTCAAGTTCGGGATGTCTTCGGCTTTGGGGTGCCCACGTCCATCTATCTGCACCGGGGTCATACCTGGGTGGCTTTGGAAACCTGCGGGCGGGTGCGCCTCGGCCTGGATGACTTTTCCCAGAAAGTTTTTGGTCCCGCCGACGAGATCAGGCTGCCCTCTCCAGGAGAGGAATTTCAGAGAGACCGCCTGGGTCTGACCCTGGTCCGCCAAGGGAAAGAAGCCCCGGTCCTGGCCCCCATAGACGGCGTCGTCGAGGTGGTCAATCCCCGAGTCCGGGGGAGCGCTGCCCTGGCCCATGACGACCCCTATGGCGAAGGCTGGCTGTGTGTCGTCACCCCCACTAATCTAAAGCGGGACCTGGAAAATCTGCTTTTCGGCCAGCGCAACGCCGCCTGGATCGAAAATGAGTCTAACAAGCTTCTGGGAATGCTGGAATCTTCCGCGGGGGTCACCCTCACCTCCGGGGGGACGGTAGTTGACGACATCTACGGACACTATCCCAAATTGGGATGGGAAAACCTGGTGCGGGAATTTCTCCGCACCCCTTGAATCTGGACCGGGGACGGGGCCAAGCGGGAGACGGAGGTAACGGGGTCTTCTCCTGTCTCCGGTCCCCGGTCTTCGGTCCATATGCCAATACATAAGTGAACAACTTCCGGAATCCCTATTGTGGGACTGGAACAGTCTATAAGAAAGGCGAGGTCTATGAAGAATCTAGTTATTTTGGGTTATGGAGCCGGTGGCACCATGGTGGCCACCAAAATGCGAGAGAAGCTGGACGACGACTGGAAGATCACCGTCATTGACCGGGACCGGGAACATCACTACCAGCCGGGCTGGCTCTTCATCCCCTTCGGCGTTTACAAGCCGGAAGACTGCATCAAATACAAGATGGACTTTGTCCTCCCGGGCATCGATTTCGTCCTGGACGAAGTGACCAACATCGATCCGGTGAAGAAGCGGATCAAGACCAAAAAGGGCCATGTGGACTACGACTGGCTGGTGGTGGGCACCGGCTGCCGGATCATGCCTGATGAAGTCGACGGCATGAAGGATGACTGGGGGGGCAATATCCATAACTTCTATACCCCTCAAGGGGCCATCGCACTCTATAAGAAATGGAAATATTTCAAGAAAGGCAAAATCGTCTTAAATATTGCCGAAATGCCCATTAAATGCCCGGTAGCACCCCTGGAGTTCATCTTCATGGCCGACTGGTTCTTCACGGTCAATGGGGTCCGGGATGATGTCGAAATCGAACTGGTGACCCCGCTTTCGGGGGCCTTCACCAAGCCCGTGGCCACTGCGGCCTTGACGAAACTGTGCGAAGAGAAAAGGATCATAATTACCCCGAACTTCGATATCGCCGAAGTCGATGCCGCCAAAAAGGTGATCACCTCCGCCAAGGGCGACGAGGTCAATTACGATCTGCTGGTGGCCATACCGCCCAACTTCGGGGCTCAGGTCATCATCGACAGCGAAATCGGCGACCCCATGGGTTATATGGACACCGACCATCACACCTTGAGGTCCAAAAAATACGAGAATATGTATATTGTGGGCGATGCCACCAATGTCCCCACTTCCAAAGCCGGGTCCGTGGCCCACTATGAATCGGATATCATCGTGGAAAACTTGTGCCGGGAGATCGATGGCCAGGAACCCTTGCCGTCGTTCGACGGTCACTCCACCTGCTTCATCGTCACCGGCTATGAAAAGGCCAGCCTCATCGACTTTAACTACAAGGTCGAACCCCTACCGGGCAAGTACCCCTTCCCGGGCATGGGACCCTTCACCCTCCTGGGCGAAAGCAACTTCAATTACTGGGGCAAGATGATGTTCAAGTGGGTTTACTTCAACATGATGCTCAAGGGCAAAGAACTGCCCCTGGAACCCCAGATGTTCATGGCCGGAAAGATGCTCAGCCATGTCTACCATGTCTATGGTTGATAAAGGAGAAGGTCATGCCCGATAAGACTGAGAAGAAACCGAGCACCGAAGACCTGCTCCTTGAAAGGCTGGACCGGATGGAAGGCCAGCTCAACACCTTGGTCAAGGCCCAACAGGGCTTCGCGGAACTGAAAGCCGATATCGCTCCCTTGATGAACTCGACCGTCAGACTCTTGATCGATGAGCTGGGCGTGGTGGAGTCCGGCTTTCAATTGGAAGACGTCTTCACCCTGCTGAAGACAGCCATGCGCAACGTGCGCAAATTCAACCAGGCCCTGGAAACGATGGAGAACCTCTTCGAGCTTTGGGACTGCATGGAGCCCATGATGAAAAGCGCGGTTCCCCAACTGATTAACTACATGGATAACCTGGAGCGCCGCGGGGTCCTCCGCACCTACGCGGCCATGCTGGAAGTCCGCGCCAAGGTGGCGGCCCATTACGATCCCGAGGAAATTGCCGCCATGAGCGACTCCTTTGTCCTCATGCTGAGCATGCTGAAAAAGTTATCCGATCCGCAGATGATCGACCTCATGAATCGGCTCCTTGAACTCCCCGCCTCCCTCAACTTGGACGAGGCCAAACCCTTGGGACCCTTGGGTATGCTCAGCGCCATGGGCAGCAAAGAGACCCGCCAGGGTCTGGGGGTCGCCATGCAACTGACCAAGGCCCTGGGCAAGCTCGGGGGTGGCCACGGATAGGATTTAAGCAGACTTTTTGCCTGGTTGGTGAAAGGCCTTAATTTCAATTTGGACTAGACCGGGGCCTACTGCGGCGATATTCGGTAAGCAGACGTAGGCCGGGGGTTTCCTTGCAGTTCTGGGGCGCAGTTTGTCTGCGCCCTTTTTCTTGGCATCTAAGGCCCACCCGCTCTCCTAAATTAGCTCCGCCGTCCGCAGGTCGGGAATAATCCTCTGACAGCTGGAAAATGGCGCCCTTTTTAGGCCTCACCAGGGCCAGCCACCGGTTTGGTTGGGCCTGCGAGGCTAAGAGTGTTTGTGGATAGGGCAGGAGTCGATAGCCAGGAAGAGAGCTGCGAGCCGGCTGGCGGCACCCCAAACCGCCGCTGAAAGTGGCATGCATCAATGAGGCGGAATGGGCTGCTAAATGCTAGGCTCAGACACTTATCAAATCCTAAAAACTTGTGTTATCCAGATCATATCGATAAATTAATCATCGACCGACCTACAATCTAACCATGAGGAGTCGCCAAGATGGTGGCCGCCCTTGTCCAAGATTATGCCACTCTGGATGTTCCCGAAGTGCTGCTGCGCCTGTTTCATCCACGGCCGGAATTAGCCTCATTTAATCCGCCAACCTCCGCCCACGAGATGCTTATTCCGGTGGCTCCCGGGGTGGCTATCGGCGGACGCTTTTATTCCGCGGGAGCAACCGCGCCCACCCTTCTGTTCTTCCATGGCAATGGGGAAATAGTGGCGGATTACGAGGATCTAGGACCGATATATACCCAGCATGGCCTTAATTTCTTTCCAGTGGATTATCGCGGTTATGGCCGATCTACCGGAATCCCCACAGTGACCGCCATGATGAGCGATTGTCATATTATTTTGGCCTTTGCTCAGGAATGGCTTAACAGACAGGGGTTTTCTGGTCCTCTCGTGATTATGGGTAGATCTTTGGGGAGTGCCTCTGCCTTGGAGTTGGCTTCCCTTTACCAAGACCGACTTGACGGTCTTATCGTGGAAAGCGGCTTTGCTTATGCCGGGCCCCTGCTCAAACTTTTAGGTGTGGACGTGCAAGCTTTGGGGTTCATAGAAGAGACCGGGTTCCGAAATGTGGACAAAATCAGGCAGTGGAAAAAGCCCCTGCTTATCATCCACGCTGAATTTGACCACATCATACCTTTTGCCGAGGGGCAGGCCCTTTATGAGGCTAGTCAATCACCGGAGAAAACCTTCATCAAAGTGCCAGGCGCTAACCACAACGATATCCTGTCGGTCGGCTTTGCCGTTTACCTGGAGGCGGTGGCTCGTATGGGTGGTTTGGTAAAACCTGAGAAAGCAACATAAGCTGCATTTCGGAGGTCTTAAACTTCTAAAGCTTAAGATCAATCTTGCGAAAGATTCTTTAACCAGAACCTCGATGCATCTGTCTCTTCACCTATCCAGAACATATCTATATTTTCCCCTGATCCCCTGATAAGTCTCCTTTGTGGCAAGATAGTCACTATTTTATCATAATTTTTTGACCCTCACTTGGGTCAAGGAATATTGGCCTCCGCCTTTCCACCGACTAGCCATTACGGGGAGGGATTGATTTAGAAGGAGGAAGAGCCTTTTCCCGAGAAGCCGCTCTGAGACTTATTGGCTATGGATTCCTGATGCCATTCCGCTCCCTTCAAGAAGTCTAAATACCGTTGGTATAATACCTCTGCCTTCATTTTGCCGTCTTCTTCAGAGTTGACTTGGATAGTCTTATTTAACCCAGGCAATTTTGGGGCTAAAAAGTACCCTCTCTCTGCATAAAAGGCAATAACGAATAATGTAATATGCCCAACCTTGCCATTTAGCGACCCGGCGCTGTTTCGACTCCATTTAAGTTGTCGCACATCTACCCTCCCAAGATTACCCTCCATTGACGGAAATTAATAGGTAAAGAGCCACAGAGACGGTTAATACCGTCCCCAAAGACCATACGGTAAATATAAACCAGGCTCATTTTCGAGCCAGTTCCACCTGGATTTCTCGGGGCACTTGTCGCGATGGCAATCCACCATCCTCACTCAAGAAAAAAGCCGGATTGCCTGCTAACCAGGCAACCCGGCTATCTCCATGAGACCCGTGGCTTTCCGTCCCCGCCTCACGACGGGTTTGGCTTTTTCCACTTTTTATAAAATAAGTACCTTTTTTCACAAGTAAAGGTTTTTCCACAATTTATTTTATTTTTCTCTCCAAAGGTAATCAGTTTGAGAAAAAGTAGGCATCATAGGGTCCGGAAGTAGAAAGTGTTTATTAACTTTCAACTGAAAGTTAATTGTGGGGCGCCTATCGAGGGGGGCCTCCCTGACCATGGTGGGGTTGTCAATTACTGCTAGGACCAGAAACTTATCAGATGGCTAAAAATTCAGCCTATCCGGACCATATCTTCACTCTTTAGCCCTGAGAATCCTTTCGTTCACGCCGAATTTCTTGCTTCCTTCCTCTGGCAGTCATCTGAAATTTTTCTTCCCACAAATGCCCTTGGAGGATATGGAGATCATACCTTCAGTTTTGGCTGGCTCGTTGATAAGAGAAGGGTTTGGCAAGATACTTGCTAACAATGAAGGGGAATGGCCTGACCGACTTTAAAAAATACTTTTCTCCGGCATTTGTGCTACCATTTCTCCAAAGAGGCAATTTGGCTACAAAATAAGGCACCTTTCGGGGTTAAACTCGGGGAGAGATGTCCCCCAACCCCTTTTTTGACTACGGTGGCCAGGCTGCTGCATAATCTCGGATATCACTATCGAGGGCATCATACCATGGACCAAAACGAGCGATTCATCCTGGAGGTTTTCTCCGATTACGTCTGACCCTGGTGCTACTTCATCACCGGGCGTGTTGAAAGGCTAAAGGAAGAGTACGAGATCGGGATCAAGTGGATTGCCTTCCCCCTTCATCCGGAAACACCGGAAGCGGGCATGAGCCTCGAGGAGCTTTTCAAGGGACGGGGAATAGATCTCCCTTCGTCCATGGGGCGTCTGCAGAAAGTCGCTGCCGAGTTGGGACTTCCCTGGGGTATGCGCACGAGAACCTACAATAGCCGCCGGGCCCATGAACTCGGGAAATGGGCTGAGGCATTGGGCAAAGGGGATGAGTTTCACAGGGCTGTATTTCAGGCATACTTCGCGGATGGAAGGAACATCGCCGATATTTCGGTCTTGAAAGAGATTGCCGGAACAATTGGCCTTGATGGCCGGATGGCAGAACAGGCCTTGGCTGAGAGGACTTTCAAGGAAGCAGTAGATCGTGACTGGGAGTATTCCCGCACCTGCGGCATTACAGCAGTTCCAACTTTCATGGTTGATGGGCGGAAGGCGGTCGGCGCCCAACCTTACCAGGCTCTTGAAGACCTTGTAAGTACCGCGGGGGGGAATATGCGGAAATGATGGGCACTGTAAAGAATTCCATGGCCCGGGAATGGCTTTGCAAATCCTTCAGGACGCTGCGAGGATAGAAGCCCAAGCGCAGTAAGCTCAGGCACCAGATAATCAGGTGAACCCAACGTTCAGCCAGAAGAGGATCAGGGCTAGCCAAGCGAGCCCCAAAAGGTGGCAGGCCAGTGAGATGATGCCCGCGGACATAACCAGGGCAAAGTAACCGGGGGGCATCTGGTCCAACCGTATCCAGAATCTGTCCTGGAGATTATTCACTCCGTTCTTTTCCGATAGACTGTTTTGACCAATCCCCAGCGGACTTCCTCGGTTAGCTCCTCAAATCCCGGCATCATGGTGCCGGGATAACCCGCGGTAATGACCTGAAAGGTCCGACGGGGGGTCAGGCTATAAACCCGCAGGTCGGGAGGCGGGGGTTGAAATCCCCGAGACACGGGAGAGCCTCCGCCGTCAGGTCCGTGGCAGGCGGCGCAGGTTTTGACGTAGGTCGCCTCCGCCTGGCCCAGGGCTTGGGATGAAATGGGCTGTGGGAGGTCTCCGGGCCTGGCAAAGACCTGATATTTTTCGCCCAGATAGTTCATCAGATCGTCCACCTGGTAGCGGTCGTAAATGGTGAAATAGCCCATGCCGGTGCCGGGTACTCCTGAGAGGATAATGTGGTAGAGATACGGGCGGGTAGTCCGCATGGCCGCCAAGTCCTCCGCTGGGATCACCAGGTTTTTCGCCTCGATGCCTTGGCCATCGGCGTCCTTGCCATGGCAGAAGGCACAGCTCTGGAGGAAAATCGTGGCCGCATTGTTATACGAAAAGGGGAGCGCGGCGCGGTAGGCGCTGAGGGTCTCCGCTACATGAGGTTGCAGTACTTTTTGGTATTCCCGGGCGTTGGCCGTAACGATTTTTTCCAAGGGGATAAGCTGCTTATTTTGCAGCAACTGGCGGGTGAGGAGCATGGCCACCAGGACCAGCATTACCAGGGGGATGACGGTCTTGAGAGTCAGCGGGGCGCCCTGGCGGACGGCTCCGAAAATCACCCAAAGCAGGAGGACCGCGCCCCCGACCCCGACGACCAGAACCGCCAGGATGATGGGATCGGGCTTTACCAATAAAGAAGTGTAGAGGAGCAGGCCCAAGGGGACCTGAAACAAAACCCCGGCCGATATCCAGGGGAGGAGGGCCGCCCTTCCCGTGTCCAGTTTGGCGGTGAAGAAATAATGAAAGACCGCGCCCATGACCAGGGAAGCCCCCAGAATATGCAGGAACCGGAAGAGCCAGTGCCACGCCAGGGGGCCAGGGAGCCGGAACCCGCCTTGGGCCATGGCCAGCCACTGGCCGGAGTTTTCCGCGGTGGTGAGAACCGCCACCAGGATGCCCGGCACCAGGAGGAGAGCGGGGAGCGCCACCAAGGCGATGGTTAGATGGTAGCGGCGGTGGGTTTCAATACCGTGTCCCAGGATGTCGAAAGATAGGAAGGCGATGATCAACAGGGCAATGAAGAACATCCAGTAAGGGGCCAAAAGATTGGTGGCGGTAAAAAAGCTCGTGGCAAAGGCCACCTGCATGAGGAGCAAGGGGGCCACCCCCAAGACGACTGCCAGGCTCTTATGGGCCATAAAAGTGCGGAGAATCCGCCGGTCCAGCAAAAGTTCCTGAGACCTGCCGCGCCAATGGAAATCCACGAAAAAAAAGACCGCCAGGATGGCCGTCCCCAGGGTGATCAGGACAAACAGCAGGTGGAGGGTGAAGGCAAAGAACAGCAGGCCTTGCAGCCAGGCCTCGGGCAAGGGTTTGGGAATGAGAAGGTCGAACAGCCTATTCATGGCGCACCTTCCCGGTTAAAGGAGTGTAGCGGGAGGGAGCCTTGAGGTTAATCCGGTCCTGGGCCAGGCGGTAAAGAAACCGGGCCAAGATGCGGCGCTCGGCCTCGGTGCCGGAGAAGGGTGGCATAAAAGGCACCATCTCGCTGATGTGCGACAGATACACAAAGATGCCACCTTCGGAGCGATTTTTCACCCGGGTGCGGATATCGTTCAGGCCGTCAATGGTGTGACAGGCGGAGCAGTTCTGGGCCAACAGAAAGGCTCCCTGGTTTTCGGGGTCGTCCTGCCCCAGCATATTGAACCAGTAGGCATTGGGCAAAAGACCATGCTGGTCCAGAAAAGGTTTCTCCTGGAGCAGGACGTTGGTGGCATAGAGGTACCCGGGCATCAGATAAGGGCCCCGGATAAATTCTCTGGTCCGCTCAAACGCGCAGACGAAGGTCACAGACAGGGCCAGGGCCGGAATCACCAAGGCTTTGGCGGCGATAGTCTGCCGGCGCCAGGCCAAGCCGGCGCAAGCCAAAACCACCACCAACATAATGGCCACCGCAGTAAACAAAACTTCGGGGTGCTGAGACAAGTGGGAAGTCAGGATGCCATAAATGATGTGGGTTTTGTAGCGGGACGGCACCACGGCATAATACCACCAAGTCAAGGGAGGAATCAGCGCCACCGCCACCAAGCAAATTGTTCCTAAGCGGTGACAGGCCTGCCGCCGGAACTGGAGTTCCCGGCGGCTAAAGAGCAGGTAGCACAGGGCAAAGAGCGATCCCAGGGTCAAGGCGATGGCCAGGCGGAGCAAAAGTTGCGGCAGAAAGGTGGGGTTAAAAAATGCGGACCAGAGGCTCTGCTTCCAAGGCCAGCCATCCGGGGTGAGCATGAAGCCCAATATCCCGGTGATCAAGAAGGCGGAGCCCAGCGACATGAGGATATAGCCGGCTCCCAGGTAGACATGGCGCCGCTTTTGGGCCCCGGTCCAGCGGTCCCAGGTGAAGTAATAGACCAACAAGACCACCAGCTCAGTCACGAAAACCAGCCATTCCGTAAACCACGGCCAGTAGAACACCCGGAGGAGCGAGCCGATGCCCCGGGGGGACAGGGCGCTGGTGGTGACCCAAATGCCCACGCCGGTGACGGCGCCCACCCCGGTTATAATGATGATGACCGCCAACAGCAAACTCCGGGAAAAACTCTCCCAATCAGGGTCCTGATCCCGAAAGCCCCGATATTCGCCGAGGACCACCATGGTCATGGCGCCGATGGCCAGACCATGGCTGATGAGGACATGCACCACCGCGACGATGCCGATGGTCATGCCGTTACCCAGATAAGGCACTTGAAAGAGGGGAAATTCCATACTCGTCCCGTCCTTACCGTTCCACAAAAAATGAGGCCGGGGTTGGCCCGTCACAAAGGCCGCCACGTCCCAGGCCTGGTCTTCAGTCAAGTCCGGCTTGTCAAAAGGCATGTTCAAATAGGAAAAAGCCGAAAAAGTCCGGGGGTGAGAAGTCCCCGCACCATCATTGAAGGACTCGGCCCCCCATAGGGGGCGGGGCAATCTTGGTGCCTCCGCCGGTGCTGCCGTGACAGGCGGCGCACTTTTCTTGAAAAACCTGGGCTCCCCTGGTTTTGTTCGGGGACGCGGTTTGCTTCAAGGGTCGCAACCCCAGCCAGGGGATATTTCCGTAAATGGGCAGCCCCTGGGAGATCCACTGATAGTAGGTCAGGATGGCGGCCATCTCCCTGCTGTCCGGCGGCAGGGGCTTGCCGTTCATGCTCCGTTCAAAGCAGCTATTGGTGCGGCTTACCAGGTCCGCAGCATACTTTTCCCGGGTGCGGTACTTTGGATAGGTGGCCCCCACCCCAACCAGGGACAGGCCACCACTCTTGCCGCCTTCGGTGATGCCTCCCTTAAAGTGGCAACTGACGCACCTCAGCTTGTTGCCCACATAGGCGGCCGCATATTTACGGGTGTCCACCATGAGGTTAAAGCCCAAAAGGACCGCCTCCCGGACGGATTCAGGAGCCTCCTGAGGTGACGGTGGACTGTAGACCGCCCGGAGCGGGCCCGGGGGAGATACCGGGGCGGTGGTGGAAATTCCCGAGGTTTCGGAAAAGTTAAGGAAATTACTAAAAACCAGAGCGAGGACTCCCCCTACAACAGCGAAAATTAACACGGTGACCAGGGAGAAAGCCGCCTTTTGATTAGCCATGATTGACCCCTTTCCACTCTGATCTCATAATTTATAAGTACGATATGCAAAACTTCCAGGGAAGATTCATTTTTGCCCATGGCTTGGGCATCGCAAACATTTTGTAACGAAAACCTTTCGGGACGCGGCAATTCTGGCAATCCTGGCCTGTACTCCCGTTAAGGCTGAGTCAAAGGAATGGATTAAGAGAGAGACATGGTCACCTGAAACGCGAGGGTAATCAAAATTATTTATGAAGATCCTGCTAACTCTACAAATACCGTATAATTGTTATCAGGAAGTTGAAAACTTCCCCTATCCATTTCATATCTATAACTTCTACCTCTGCGCCCGATAATTGTCGCTCCTGGCAAGTTAGCCGCGATCGCAAAAATATCCCCCATGCCACCTCTCCCGGTCATCCTCTTGTCAAGATTGTTTTGGTTAAATGGTCAAAATGACCATATGAAAATGGTCATCCGGTTCATCGCCTTTCCACCTTCCCCCAATTAGAATCCAGCATTCACACGACGCGGCAAAAAATGGCATACTGTGGAAAGAGTGCTGACACCGCATTATGAAACAAAAATTGGCAAACTTGGAATAAATAAATTATGGAAACCCTAATTGATCATGGACCCCCTGTTGCGTATCGGTAATCTCAGCGGCCCAGTTTCTGCGGCTGTCGACCTGAAGGCCGGCGGGTTGAAACGCAGAGGAAAAGGAGATGTCATGGATGGGCTCATTCAGGTCCTGGAGTCCATGATGGCGGCCCGGGACCCATATACCGTTGGTCATCAGCGTCGGGTAAGCCAAATAGCCTGTAACATCGGCAGGGAGATGGGACTTTCCGTGGACCACCTCCGTGATCTTCGGATGGCCGGCACACTTCACGACCTGGGCAAGATCGCCATCCCTTCGGGCCTTCTCTCCAAACCAGGGAACCTCACCTCCCTGGAGTTCGCTCTGGTTAAAACCCACCCTGAGGTGGCGTATAAAATCCTGAAGCCTATCTCCCTCCCCGGCAACACTGCCGAGATTATCCTCCAACATCACGAGAGGCTGGATGGCTCCGGCTACCCACATGGTCTACAAGAGGATAAAATCCTTCTGGACGCCAGGATCCTGGGCGTGGCCGATGTGATGGAGGCCATGTCCTCCCACCGTCCTTACCGCGCTTCTCTGGGCCTGGCAGAAACCCTGGATGAACTCACCAGGAACAGAGGGATTCTCTACGCTGCACCCGTCGTGGAAACTTGCCTGAAACTCTATGGGCAAACCTGCCAGTCCCCCGGGACTAAATCTATGAATCTGTAGATTGCCGGTTCGAGGCATACAGTGAAAAGAATTACCCCAGCATGGGAAAAGCCTTGCGGCTATGATGAGATCTGAGGGGAGGCTTTCCCTATCCGACTACACCGCTTGTTTCGTTAACGTCGGGTAGCGGTGGAAATTTTGAGCAATGCAATCTTGATGCTCTAGGTCAACTCCATAAAAACCAACAAAGAGGTTTGATATTCAAATCGTACCCTTAATTTTTTTGAGGCTTTGGAGATAAGTTCTGCATTTGCTCTGGTCTGCCACTTACCGCAGAACCAAAAACCTTCCATATCCAGACCATATCCATAATTCTTGGTCTGAAAAATTCCTGCCGTTTCCGTGGTAATCTGGGGTTCCTCATTAAGGAACAAGCTGAAACTGCTACCCGATCTCTTGGCGGGAGTCCAGGGCGCTTTGGCCCAGATACTCCATGATCTCCAGAATTATCCGCCGGGCCACTTCCGGGACGGCCCGGCCCATCTCTGCAGAGGGTGGGCGCCCCAGGCCGAAGTCTTGGCCCTCGATGCCGTAAACCACCAGATAAGGGGGCAGCGCCTTAAGAACGCCGGCCAAAGCCACGGCCTGGGCTACCCCCCAAAGATGAGTGGAAGGAGCCGGGAATAGTTCTGCCGGCAGTGGCCCCTCATGAAGCGGGAACCGGTAAATTTCTCCGGGGCGGCCGCCGCTCCGGACCGCGTCGGCCAGGATCACCACCTCAGTCTCCTGCCAGACATCCAGCAGGTCGCCGATGAAACCGGAACTCTCCAATACCTGCACTTGACGCCAAGCTGACGCCGGGGCGCTCTGCGGCGCCAGCATTTCCCTGAGGCGGCGGGCCACCAGAAGCCCCGCCGTGTCGTCCCCTCGCCACTCCTGGCCCACCCCGATAACCCGCAGTCGAATATTGGAGGGAGAAGACCTGGGGCCGAGTCTCACCGGCGCTCCAGACGAATCGGCAAGAAATGGGTCGCGCAGGAGATGCAAGGGTCGTAGTTGCGCACCATCTGTTCGCACTGCCAGGTAAGTTTTTCGTCAGGCAGATCCAGATGACTTGCCACGAACCGCCCCAGGTCCTGCTCGATGATCTTCTGGTTTTGGGAGGTGGGGGGCACGATCTTGGCGTCCAGGATGGCGCCGGATTCGTCCAGGCGATAGCGGTGATAAAGCAGGCCCCGGGGTGCCTCGGTGGCTGCCGCGCCCACCCCGGCTCGGGGCTCCACTTTTATGGCCGGTTGATCCGACCGTTCGTAGGCCGCGATGATCCTTAGGGCCTCGTCCACGGCGTAAAGGGTCTCCACCGCCCTGACGATGATGCTCTGGAAGGGATTGCGGCACTCCGGGCCCAAGCCGGCCTCGGTCGCAGCCTCCCGGGCCAGGGGGGAGAGGCGGTCGAAATTTAAGTTATAACGCGCCAAAGGACCTGCAAAATAGGGACCGTGCTCTTTAAGCTTTGAATGCAGGGCATTGGAATAAGGGACGTGCTCCTCGGCAAAATGGGCCTCATAGTCTTGAACCGGGATATCCAGTCCCTGATTGGAGACCAGCCGTCCTTCGTTAAAGGGGTACTCCGCTGCATGGCGCAGCGAGACAAATTCGTAATCCTGTTCAAACTCCGGCATGGGGAGAGTCCCCACCCAGCGCACTGTCTTCAGGGCCGCCTCTCGGGCCCATTTGAGTTCCTCCGCCAGGGGCGCCAGTTCCACTTTGGTGGGCACGCGGTAGAAGCCGCCCACCCGGACGTTGATGGGATGGATCTCCCGACCGCCCACCAGGGTGACCACCTCGTTGCCGATCTTCTTGAGGCGGAGGCCCATCTTGACCACGTCCGGGTGGTCCCGGGCCATTTGGATGGCATCCTGGTAGCCCAAGAAATCCGGGGCGTGGAGCATGAAGACGTGCAGGCCGTGGGATTCGATCCACTCGCCGCAATAAAGGAGGCGGCGCAGGTCCCGCAGAGGGCCGGTGACCTTCAGCCCCAGGGCGGCCTCCATGGCGTGCACCGCGCTCATTTGGTAGGCCACCGGGCAGATGCCGCAGATGCGGGCGGTGATATCCGGGGCTTCGTGGAACTGACGGCCTCTTAAGAAGGCCTCGAAAAACCGGGGCGGCTCAAAGATCTTCAGCCGGACGTCGGCCACCCGGTCGTCTTTAATACGGATATACAGGCCGCCTTCGCCCTCCACCCGGGCCAGAAAAGCTACCTTGATGGTTCTACTTTTCATGGGATTCGCTCTCCCGGCGGAATTCCGGGGCGTTGGCGTAGAACTTGCGGAAGGCCTGCACCAAACCCGCTTCGGAGACCCCCAGACGCTGGCTGAACCAGGCCGCCAGGGAAGCGGTGTTGGGCGTCTCCTTGGGGCCATAGCAGCCGTAGCAGCCCCGGTGGTAAGTGGGGCAGAGGGCCCCGCAGCCGCCGTGGGTCACCGGCCCCAGGCAGGGAGTGCCCATGACCAGGACGCAGATGTTGCCCCGAGCCTTGCATTGCAGGCAGACGCTATGGGGCGCCACCAGCGGGGTGCGGCCGGCGAGATAGGCGCTGATCACCTCCAGGAGCTGGCGCTTGTTGATGGGGCAGCCGTTGAGCTGGTAATCCACCTTGACGTGGGCCGACAGCGGGGTGGATTGCTCCAGGGTCTGGATGTATTCCGGATGGGCGTAGACGGCCTTAATGAAATCGTTAACGTCCTTGAAGTTGCGCAGGGCCTGGATGCCGCCGGAGCAGGCGCAGGTCCCGATGGCCACCAGGTATTTGGAGTCCCGGCGCACCTTTTTTATGAGTTCGGCGTCGTGGGCCGTGGTGATGGAGCCGTCCACCAGGGTCAGATCATAGGGGCCCTTGCCCATGGACCGGGAGGCCTCAACGAAAAAGGCCAGTTCCAACTCGTCGGTGACGGCCAGGAGTTCGTCTTCACAGTCCAGGAGCGACAACTGGCAGCCGTCGCAGGAGGCGAATTTCCAGACGGAGAGCCGGGGCTTCTTTTTCGGGGCCATTTACACCTCCCGCCGTTCGAACCAGTCCTTAACCACATCGTAGCGAAAGACCGGGCCGTCCTTGCAGACGAAGAAGGGCCCCCACTGACAGTGGCCGCACAGGCCCAGGCCGCATTTCATGTGGCGCTCCATGGAGACGAAGATTTGCGCGGGCGCCAGGCCCCGGCTCAGCAGTTCTATGACGGTGTAGCGCATCATCAACTGGGGGCCGCAGACCAGGGCGGTGGTGTTAGCCGGGTCGAAGCGGGCCCGGGGAATGACGGTGGTCACCACCCCGACGCTGCCCTGCCAGTCGGCCGCGGCGGTGTCCACCGAGACGTGCACCCTGAGATCGAAGCGGCCCCGCCAGCGCTCCAGTTCCCGGCGGTAGAGCAGGTCCGCCGGAGTGCGGGCCCCATAGACCAGCTCGAAGTTGCCGTAGTCCGGACGATGCCTAAGAAAGTGATAAATGGCGGGCCTCAGGGGGGCCAGGCCCAGGCCGCCGGCCACGATGACCACGTCCTGGCCGGCCATCTCGGCCACCGGCCAGGGGGCGCCGAAGGGACCCCGTACTCCCAACGCCGCGCCGGGGCGAACCTGACAAATAGCCCGGGTGACGTTGCCGACGTTGCGAACCGTGTGGATCAGGGTTTCGGGGCGGGTCGGATCGCCGCTGATGGAGATGGGCGCCTCGCCCATCCCGAAGGCGTAGAGCATATTGAACTGGCCCGGCGCAAAGGTAAAGTCCGCCGCCCTCCCGGGCCGGGCCAGGTCCAGGGTGAAGGTGTCGGCGGTTTCGCGTCGCAGCCGCTGAACCTGGAAGATTTCGGGCAGCATGGGGTCTGGGTTAATTGCGCTCATTGATTAGAATCCATAGGTGGCACAGCATCTCCAACCTGTACGGCGCAGGCTAAAGCCTGCGGCTACCGGCGGGACCGGAGTGGCGCCCTTTTACCAATCCCGTTTAGGTCTGAAACATGTCCATAAGCTGCAGGCTGCTCACCCGGAAACGCACTGCCAGGGAATGGGCGTAGCGCTTCATGACCTCAAAGCCCAGATCGTGGTCAGCCTCGCACCTTTCCCGAAGACAGCTCACCTCGAAGCTCAGGGCCCGGGTGAGGCCCACGGCTCGGGCGTCTGAATGCCAGTGGTAGGGCTTGCCATTAAACCAGAGCCAGCCCAGCACGTCCCCTTCCCCTATGGTCTGCAAGGTCATGGGCCCGCGCCGGGCGCTGAAGATCTCCACCGAGACCCGGCCCTGAAGAATTAGGAAAAAGCGGCTGGCCTCCTCATCGGCCCGGAAGAGGAACTGCCCGGCAGTGAAATTGACCTTGGAGGCGCAGGCGGCCAGTTCCTGGATATGACGTGGGTGCAGACCCCGGAAGAATGGCTGGGCCGCCAGGATGGGCTCAATGGTCTCCATGCTCGGTCTCCTTGAGAGGTGCTTCATTGGCGCGAATGGCCCGGACCTCTTCGGTGATATCGATGCCTACCGGACACCAGGTGAGGCAGCGGCCGCAGCCGACGCAGCCGGAGCAGCCGAACTGGTCATGCCAGGTGGCCAGTTTGTGAGTCAGCCACTGGCGGTAGCGCGACCGGGGCGAGGAGCGGATGCTGCCGCCATGAATGTAGGAATAGTCCACGGTGAAACAGACGTCTTGCCGCCGCCACCTTTCGGCCACGGCGCCGGTCAAGTCAGTGACATCCTCGACGGTATGACAGAAGCAGGTGGGGCAGACCCAGGTGCAGTTGCCGCAGTTGAGGCAGCGAGCCGTGACTTCGTCCCAGCGGGGATGCTCGTAATTGCGATAGAGGAGTTCCTTGAGGCCTTGGGTGTCCAGCTCCCGGCCCATCGAGGCGGCCCTGGCGGCCACCACGCTATCGGCAGCCTCGATTTCCGCGGCTGCGGCCGGTCGATGGGGAACTGACTGGAGAACACCGGCGCCCCGCTCGGTCCCCACTTCCACCAAAAAGTAATGTTTACCTTCTTGTAAAATCTCGGTGAGGGCCAGATCGAAGCCGAAAGTGGCCCGGGGGCCGCTGCCCATGGAGACGCAGAAACAGGTGCCGCACCCCCGGCCGCCGCAGTTGACCGCCAGGATGAAGGCCTGCTCCCGGCGGGCCTGATAAACCGGGTCGTTGTTCCGGCCCTGAAGAAAGACCCGGTCCTGGACCGCCATGGCGTGGAGGTCGCAGGCATGGACCCCTATGAAGGCGTAGCGGGGGACGTTCTCTGCCGGCGGGATAAGCTGAAAACCGTCGCCGTGACGCTCGGCGCGCCACAGCAGGTGGTGGGACGGAAACAGGAACTGCTTCCAGGATTGCTGGCCCACCCCATAGCCGAAGAGGGCCTGGTCGTCCCTCTGTTTCAGGCGGAAGGCGCCGGCTTCCTGCTCGTCGGTCCAACCCACGGGCATTTGGGCCATGGTGGTCAGGTCGCCATAAATTAAGCGGCCATCCTCCAGGG
>JBIOJX010000013.1:0-22592 GCA_044451265.1 Desulfobaccales bacterium | reverse complement strand
CGCGCCGGATGAGGATCTCGTCAAACGCGGAGCGCCGAACTTGATACGCGTACGGCAGATTCTTCTTC
Source organism: Desulfobaccales bacterium (assembly GCA_044451265.1). Lineage (GTDB taxonomy): Bacteria > Desulfobacterota > Desulfobaccia > Desulfobaccales > 0-14-0-80-60-11 > JAPLJC01. Next base: position 22,524 of record JBIOJX010000013.1, on the reverse strand, counting down.
CAGGCCTCGGCAAACAGAAATGTCTCGCTGCGGCCGTGCCATTCGGACACGAATTCGGCGCCGCGCTTGTCCCAATCATCATAGACGATGAAGGTGGTGAACATATTGGAAACATTGGCGAAATCCAGAATGGAAAAACCGCCGATGGTCACCCAGGCCTTCAAGCCCTTGGTCCTTTTCAGAACGGCGGTGACTTCTTCCGTCGCCGCCATCACCCGGGGCTGGGAGGCGGCGTCGGGGAGCCGGGCGATGATAAAGGCGTAGCCCTGGTCGTCGGTGGGCAAGAAGCCGGTGGGATGGTTGGCAAAGCGCCAGCCGCTGACCGCAATAATCACTATGAACACCAGCAGCATGACTTTGGGGGCCGACACCATGCGGCGGACCAGGCCGATGTAGGCATCTTCCATGACCCCGTACACCCGGTTGAAGCCCCGATAGAACAGGTTGGGCTTTTTCTCCACGCGGGGCCGCAGCCACAGGGCGCACTGGGCCGGCTTGAGAGTCAGGGCGTTGATGGCGCTGATGACGGCGGTGGCGGCGATCACCAGGGCGAATTGGCGAAAAAGCTGGCCGGTGATCCCGGGCAGGAAGGCGGCCGGCAGGAAGACCGCGGTGAGCACCACGGTGATGCCCATGACCGGCCCGGTCATCTCCCCCATCGCCTTGATGGTCGCCTCTTTAGGCGGCAGGCCATGCTCAATGTGGTAGGAGGCGTTTTCCACGATAACGATGGCGTCGTCCACCACGATGCCGATGCACAGGATCAGGGCGAACAGGGTCATCAAATTGATGCCGAAGCCCAGCAGCATCATGGCGGCAAAGGCGCCGATGATGGTCACCGGCACGGTGGTCGCCGGCACCAGGGTCGCCCGCCAGTTTTGCAGGAACACGATGATGACGATGAGCACGAGGATGCCGGCCTCGAACAGGGTCTTATAGACGTCGTGAATCGCCTGTTCCACAAACTTCGTGGTGTCATAATGAGACGCATAGGTCAGGCCGGGCGGAAAGTCCTTGCTCATCTTCGCCATTTCCTGGCGCACCTCTTCGGCGACAGTCAGGGCGTTGGCGCCGGGCAAGGAATAGGTGATGATTTGCGCCGCCTTGTGGCCGCTCATCCCGGCAAAATTGCTGTAGGACTGCTGGCTCAGTTCCACCCGGGCCACGTCTTTGATGCGGACGATTTGGGCGCTTTCGGCCCGGGCGCTCTTGATGATGATGTTTTCGAATTGCGCCGCGTCCTCTAACCGGCCCAGGGCGTTGACGGTGAATTGGAAGGTCTGTTCGGGGGGCACCGGCGGCCCGCCCAATTGGCCGGCCACCACCTGCACGTTCTGGCCCTGGATGGCATTAACCACGTCCAGAGTGGTCAAACTGAAATCATGGAGTTTATTGGGGTCCAACCAGACCCGCATGCTATAGGGGCCGGCGCCCACTACCCGGATCTGGCCGACCCCGGGCAGCCGGGCCAGGGGGTTTTGGAGATTGATGACCGCGTAATTGGAGAGGAAGGATTCGTCAAACTTGTCCTCTTCGGAATAGAGGCTGACCACCATCAGGATATCGGTGGAGACCTTTTTGACCGTGACTCCCTGGGGCTGCACGGCCGCGGGAAGCTGGGCATTGGCGCTGGCCACCAGGTTTTGCACCAGGGCCACGGAGGTATTGAGGTTGGTGCCCACCTCGAAAGTGATGGTTAAGGTGTAACTGCCATCGCTGGCGCTGGTGGAAGACATGTAGATGGAGCCTTCCACCCCGTTGACCGCCTGTTCGATGGGTACCCCCACCGTGGCCGCAACCACTTCGGCGTTGGCCCCGGGATAGCGGGTGGACACCTGAATAGTTGGCGGCACGATCGGCGGATACTGCGCCACCGGCAGACTATAGAAGCAGACCATCCCCAGAATCATGGTGACGAAGGCGATGACGTTGGCGAAGATGGGCCGCTCTATGAAAAACCGGGAGATCATTTGCCGTTGGCTCCTGGCTTGCCCTTAGGCGGGGGGCCGCTTGGGGCCGGGGCTGCCGGCTGGCCTTCCTTGACGGGGGTCACCGGCTTGCCGGGGAAGGCCCGCAATTGCCCGCTGGTGATGATCCATTCCTCCGCGCCCAAACCCTCCTGGACCACCCGGCGGCCGTCGACCTTGAGGCCCAGCTTGACCGGACGATGTGCGACCATGTTCTTATCATCCACTACAAAAACATAAGAACCCTGCTGATCGTAGCCGATGGCAGCCTCCGGGATGGTCAGGGCGACTTTCTCCGTCCCCACCACTGTCCGCCGCACCCGGGCGAACATTCCCGGCAAGATCTTGGCGTCCGGATTCGGGAAGATACCTCGCAGCTGCAAGGTGCCGGTGGTGGGCGTCAGGCTGATGGCGGTGAAATCCAGGAAACCCTGGTGGGGATAGCCTTCTTCGTTGGCGAGACCGAAGGAAAGCGGCACCTTATTCCTTTGCGCCTGTTCGGCCGATATGTTCGCCTGGCTGATGAGGCGCAGCAACTCCGTCTCATTTATGGTGTAGTAGACATAAATGGGGTCGATCTGATTAATTTCGGCCAGGAGGGTAAATTCACCGGCCCCCACCAGGTTGCCCGGGTCTCGCAGCCGCCGGTCGATGCGGCCGTCAAAGGGCGCGGTCACCTTGGTGTAGCTCAGGTCCAGCTTGGCCAGATCCCGTTGCGCTTCGGCGGACTTGAGGGCCGCTTGGGCGGCGTCCCGCTGGTACCGCCAGTTGTCCACGTCCGTCTGGGCCGCGGCCTTCTGTTTCACCAGTCGGGAGAAGCGGTCGAACTCAATTTGAGCATGATCCAGGCTGGCCTTTTGCCGCAAGATCTCCGACTCGGCCTGCTGCAACTTGGCCTCATAGGTGTTCTGCTGAATGAGGAAGAGCATCTGCCCTTTCTTTACCAGGTCGCCGTCCTGGAAAAAGACCTTTTCCAGATAGCCCTGAACCCGGGCCCGGAGTTGCACCGTATTCAGGGCCTGGGTGTTGCCGGTGAATTCCAGGTAATCGGTGACCGGCTGGCTCGTCGGCCGACTCACGGTGACCTGAGGGGCCGGCGGCGGGGCGTAGACGTTCCGTTCCCCGCAGGCCGGGACGACCAGCATCCCGGCGAGGACGACCCAGCCCGTTAATTTCCACCTGATGAAAGACCTCGGCTTGCCAACAGTCATTTCGCCAGCTCCAAAAGACTCAATTATAGGGCGGCCGGCGGCCGCCGTCATTCGGCGTGCCCGGCACGCCTAAGTACTCGATCCCAAGCTCCGCTTGGGAACGGCAATTTTTCGTCCAGGCTCTGCTTGGACACCTTATCACCAATCCGGGGCCCGGATCAGCCGCTTTTCCTGCTGCTCCGCCGGCGTGGGCGGCGCCTCTGACGGAAGACTTAGCGGCGTTAGCAAATTCCCCCAGTTGGTGCGCTTCTCCATTTGCTCCCGGGTGGCCGCGGGCACGAACTCCTGGCCCTCCCTGATCTCCCAGCCGCCGCCCAGGGACCGATAAACCCCCACCAGGTTCAGGGAGATGTTGCCCCTGGCGTTGGCCAGGCTGTCCTCGGCGCTCAGCAGCGACTGCTGGGCGGTGAGGACGGTGGTAAAGTCGGTGATGCCTTCCCGATATTGCAGCACCGCCAGGTCCAGGGAGCGCAGGGCGGCCTCGGCGCTTTCCCTCAGGAAGGTGGCCTGCTCCTGGGTCCTCAGGAAGGCGATCAGGTTATCCTCCACCTCCCGTAGGGCGCTGAGCACGGTGTTCTGATAAGTGATGAGCAACTGCTGGAAACGGGCGTCCTGGACCCGCACCAGGTTGGTGATCTGTCCGTAATTGAAGATATTCCACTGCACCGCCGGGCCGATGGAGCCCTGACGATTGCGCCAGTTGAACATTTCTGCCAGGGCATTCTTGCCCACATCAGAGGAAAGCATGCCAAAAGACCCGGACAGTGACAAGGCCGGGAAGAGCTGGGCCTTGGAGACGCCGATCTGGGCGCATTGGGCCGCGGCATTGTATTCGGCCGCCAGGACATCCGGCCGTCGGCGCAGCAGGTCCACCGGGATGCCCACCGCCACCTGCGCCGGCGGCGCCGGGATGTCATCCTTGCCCCGCAATTGCTCGATCAGGCGGTCCGGCGGCAGCCCCAACAGGACACTGAGGGCGTTTTTCGCCTGGCGCAGTTGGGTGTCCAGGATGGGAATGGTGGCCTGGGTGCCGGCCAGGACCGTCCTGGCCTGCTCTACGTCCCGCTGCGAGGTGGTGCCGCCCTCAAAGCGGGCCTCGGCGATCTGCAGACTCTCCCGCTGGATTTGCACGTTATGCCGGGCAATGTCCAGCCGCCTTTTTAAGGTGCGGATGGTGATGTAGAAATTCGCCACGTCGCCGGTGAGGCTGACCAGGGTGCTGTCATAATTGGCGACGCTGGCCAGCAGGCCGGCGTCGGCGGACTCGATGGCCCGGCGGAACTTGCCCCAGAAATCGATCTCCCAGTTGGCCGTCAGGCCGACCTGGGCCTGCCACAAGCTGAGGCCGCCGAATCTCGGGGCACTTACACCCGTACCCGAGATCGGGGTCCCGGCGCTTTCCCGTTCCTTCAGCACCGAGCCCGTGGCCTGTTGGGTCTGGGGATAGAGCTGGCCGGTGACCAGGCCCAACTGGGCCCGGGCCTCCAGCACCCGCACCCCGGCGAGGCGCAAAGTCAGGTTTTCCCGGTAGGCCGAGTCGATCAGGCGGTCCAGGGTGGGATCGTTGAAGGCCTTCCACCAGTTCCGGTATTCCGACGGCTCCGTCTTGACCCGCTTATCGCCGGCCTCCAGCCAGGTCTGGGACACCGCGGTTTCGGGGCGGACGTAATCCGGCCCCACCTTGGTGCAGCCCGCCACCAGGATGGCGAAGGTCCAGAGGACCAGACAGGTTTTGAGACTGTGGCTTCCGATTCCCATCATCCCTGCTTATCCGCCAGAATTTCTGACCGCCACTTTAGGCCAGCCGCCGCCGGTCTGCAAGCATAATCCTCGAAATTTCTTTAGGTGAATCACTGGCGGGAGGCTACGGCGGACGGGCCTCATTCTTCCACCAGATCGACTTCGGCGTTGAGGGTGATCTGCACCTGCCGCCCCAGCATGAACCCGCCGTGCTCCATCTCGGCGTTGAAGGTCATGCCGAAATCCTCGCGGTTGATCCTGGTCTCGGCCCGGAAGCCGAAGCTGATATAGATCTTTCCTTCATCGTTGAAGTGGGCCGGGCCGGCCCAGCGGACCGCCAGGACCACCGGGAGGGTGACGCCGCGCAGGGTCAGATCGCCGTGCACCAGGGCCTGGTCCAGGCCGTCCGGCTCTACCCGGGCGCTCTTGAAGGTGATGGTGGGATATTTCTCCACGTCGAGAAAATCGGCGCTTTTCAGGTGCTGGTCCCGCTGCTCCACCCCGGTGTAGATGGAGGCGGCGTCGATTTCGACCGCCACTGCCGCGGCCGCCACCTGCTGCGGGTCGAAATCGAGGCTACCCGTGACTTTGTTGAACTGGCCCCAGACCCAGCTTACCATCATATGACGCACCGCAAAGAGCGCGGAGCTGTGGTTTAGATTGATGAGCCATTTAGACATGATCGTCTCCGTTAGGGATTTCCAACCAAATCGCCGCAAAATAGTGCCGCGACTCATAACCTGATTAAACTAAGCATCCTGGGCGTCATTGTCACCGGGCCTGGCGGCGAAAAACCCCGCCACCTCCTGGCCAACTCGGCTTGAACAAAGAATTCGGGCTACTTAAAAGGCTCAAGCCGCCTAGGTGACGGCCGCCGATTTCCCGTTTTTTCTCCAAAATATTAGGGGCGGTACTCAAACCGCCCCCTTTCTTTGGCGCCGGCGTCACCGCGGCCGGCCCCGCCTCCAGCAGCGGCACGGCTCAGGCCGGAGTAATTTTGCCGTCCTGCATCAGGAGCAGCTCATCGCCCAAACGCTGCGCCTGGGCCGGATCGTGGGTGATGATCAGGAGGGTGGCCCGCCGCTGTCGCTTCAGGTTCAAAACGATCTCTTCGATGATCGCCGTATTCGCCGGGTCGATGTTGGCCGTGGGCTCATCCAGCAGGAAGACCTCGGGGTTGATCACCATGGCCCGGGCGATCCCCAGGCGCTTGGTCTCGCCGCTGGAGAGATCCAGGGCCCGCTCCTGGTGCTTGTGAGACAGCCCCACGGCCGTCAGGGCCGCCGCGACCCGCTCCCGGATGGCGGCCTTGCCCAAGCCCCTGATCTGTAAGCCAAAAGCGACGTTGTGAAAAACCGTGGTATTGAAGATGCCGGTGCGGGGCAGCACCAGGGTGAGGCGCCGGCGTAAATCCAGGCCGTCGGGCAGGGCCCGGCCGTCCTCCCGATACTTTACCCGCCCGCCATCCGGCTTTTCCAGCAGGGCCAGGAGCCGGAACAGGGTGGATTTGCCGCTGCCGTTGGGACCCTGGAGCACATAGGTCCGGCCTCCGGCGAAGACCATGGAGCAATCCCGCAGGATAGGATTGCCGTTGTAGGCCTTGAAAAGCTGAGCGATTTCCAGTTCCAGGCTCATGCCGTTCCCGCCGTCCCCGATTGCCCCAGCCTTTGGCAAAAGCGCAGCGCCACGGTGATGGAAAAAGATATGGCCAGCAGGATGATCCCCAGGGCGATGGCCAGCTCGAAGTTGCCTTTATCGGTCTCCAGGGCGATGGTGGTGGTCATCACCCGGGTATAGCCGGCAATGTTGCCGCCGACGATGATGATGGCCCCCACCTCGGCCATCACCCGGCCCAGACCGGCCAGGATGCCCGCCACGATGGCATACCTGGCCTCCCGGACGACGGCCAGGCTCTCCTGGAAGGGCGTAGCGCCCAGGGTGACGGCCGCCTGGCGGATTATCGGGTCCACCCCGGCGATGGCTGCCTGGGACAGCGAGGCCACGATGGGAAAGGCCAGAATCCCCTGGGCGACCACCATGGCCGCGGGGGTATAGAGGAGGCCGATGAATCCCAGGGGGCCGCTGCGGGAGAGCAACAGGTAGAGGAACAGCCCCACCGCCACCGGCGGCAGGCCCATGCCGGTATTGAGCAGGCTGATTATCAGGCCCCGCCCAGGCACCCGGCGCAGGGCCAGGCAGGCCCCCACCGGCAGGCCCAGGAGGGTGGCGGCCAGCAGGGCCGAGCCCGAAACCTGCAAGGATAACAGGATAATCCGCAGCAACTCGGGGTCAAGGCCGATGATCAGCCGGAAAGCCGCGGCGAACCCTTGGGTGATGGAATGCATAGATTAAACCGGGCTGGCCGCGGCTTGCCGACCCGAAGCCTGCCCCTTTTCGCTTCGGTTATTTGGCATTGGGAATGAAGAGCTGGTTCCCGTGCTGGTCCTTGAAGTCGCCGATCACCTTCTGGCCCTCCGGCGAGACCAACCAGTCGACGAACTGCATGGCCTCCTTAAATTTCACCTGCGGGTGCTTGGCGGGATTGACCGCCATTACCCCGTACTGGTTGAACAGCACCGGGTCGCCTTCCAGCACCACCACCATTTCCAGCTTATCCTTGTCCTTGGTGGCCAGCCAGGTGCCCCGGTCGGTCAGGGTATAACCCTGCTTCTCGTTGGCGATACGCTGGGTCTTTTCCATGCCCTGGCCCACTTCCAGGTACCACTTCTGGCCCTTGGGGTCGATCCCCGCGGCCTTCCAGACGGCCAGTTCCTTAGTATTGGTGCCGGATTTATCTCCCCGCGAGACAAAGGGGCCGCCCGCCGCGGCGATCTTCTTAAAGGCCTCCACCGCCGATTTCAGGCCCTTGAGCTTCAAGGGGTCTTTGGCCGGCCCAATGATGACAAAGTCATTATACATAACGTCGTGGCGGTTGACGAAGAATCCCTCCTGCACCGCCTTCTCTTCCAGCTCCTTGGCGTGGCAGAAGAGCACATCGGCGTCGCCCCGTTTGCCGATCTCGATGGCCGCGCCGGTGCCCACCGCCACCACGTCCACGTGGACGCCGGTCTGGTTCGCCAAGATGGGCAGCAGGTAATCAAACAGTCCGGAATTCTGGGTGCTGGTGGTGGAGGCGCACTTGATGCGAGTTTCAGCGGACACGGCACCGGCCATGAACATCATTCCTATCAAGACGATTACGCACAGGCTCATTTTCATTTTTCATTCTCCCATCATAATGTGTTCGCATAATTATTCACCACAGAGACACAAAGAGCACAGAGAGACACAGAGGCAATAATTTTTGGCTTTACCAAGGCAATAATAAAATTTTCTGTGAACCTCTGTGACCTCTGTGTCTCTGTGGTAAGATTTCACCTCAATCCGCATATTGCCGGGCATAAGCCGCGTCATTATAGAGCCCCTCGCCGAAGCGGTCCTTACCGTAATCCCGGATGATTTTCTGGCCCTGGGGGGAGGCCACAAAATCGATGAACCGGGCCGCCGTGGCCGCGCCCGGGGTGGCCCCGGCCGGCTGGCACAAGGCGTAGTAGGTGTTGACCAGCATTTTGTCGCCCTTGAACAGGACCGTAAGAATGGGCGCCACCTGCTTCTCCGCCGCCCAGGTGCTGCTGTCCACCATGAAATAGCCCTCTTCCTGGTTGGCCCGCTTCAAGGTGGCGGTCATGAAATCCTTGGTGATTATGTACCACTCGCCCCAAGGCTGGACCCCGGCCCTGGTCCAGAGGTCCATTTCCTTCTTATGGGTGCCGGAATTGTCCCCCCGGGAAAGGAATTTGGCCTTGGCCGCGGCGATTCTCCGGTAAGCCTCCAGCACGTCTTTGGCCCCGGCGATCTTGGCCGGATCCTGGGGCGGACCGACGATGACAAATTCATTGGAGCCGATGAGAGTGCGCCTGGCAGCCCAGCCTTCCAGCACCGCCAGTTGCTCCGCCTTGGGGGCGTGCACCATGACCAGGTCCACCTTCTTGGCTCGCAGGAGTTCCAGGGACTTGCCGGAGCCGGCTTTGACCCAGGTCAGGGTGGCGTTCTCCTGCCTGCCGAAGGTCTCGGCCAACACCTTCAGCAACCCCAATTCCCCGGGGCTGCCGGTGGCCAGGGAGAACTGGCGGTACCCGGTGCCGTAGGCCACGACGGGCTGATCGGCGGCGGCGGCAGGTGAACTCCAGAGGCTGAGGGTTGCCGCCGTCAACAGCCAAAGGGCCAATTTTCGCATATCTTCTCCCGGCCGGGTTGGCCTGGTGGATATTCCATTAATAAAATAGCGGTATGCATAGCTAACCACACAAAATATTTCCGGATTTTTGGATTAGGCGCTTGGTTTTGGCGCCGGAGGATTTGAAGGGCAAAGCCGTGGCTCCGAGAGGCAGAGGCGAAATTCCTCCCCGGTCCGGCTGCTGAGCCAGTCGTTAAACTTGGCCACCAGTTCCCAAAAAAGGACCACGGCCGCTTCTCCCGCCGAGGTCAGCCAGGCCCGCCCGCCATGGCGGCCGCCGAAGGTCCGGGACACCAGTTCTTCCCCGGCCAGGCGATTCATGTCCGCCACCAGGGCCCAGGCATGGCTGTAGGCCATCTGCATGTCCCGGGCCGCCGCGGCGATGGAGCCCGTTTCCCTGATCTTCTCCAGGAGGATCACCCGGCCCCAGCTCAAGAAGGTCTCGCCCTGCTTCTCCACCCAGAGGCGGCCTTTGATCTGCACCCCCTGGGATTCCGGGCTGGCGGCCAGGGCGGTGCCCCGGCCGTGATTGGGTCTTTTGCCTTTCATTATAGTATCTTTTAAAAAAGATAGCCAAGTTCGCAACTAATTTCAATCGAATTTTTCACCCTAGCCTCCGGGCCACCTATTTCTGCCTGAAAGATCTCTGTAGGGGCACACCTGCGGGTGCGCCCTTGATCAGGGCGGATACCTGGGGCCGCCCCTACGACCGGATTTTGGCAAATTCCCTTGACAATAATCGTTTATCCGCTTATATAAATATGCATGAAAAAGGAAGCCCGCTTCTTCAAGTCCCTGGCCGACGAGACCCGCCTGCAGATCCTCTGGCTGCTGCTGGCGCGAAAGGAACTCTGCGTCTGCGACCTCATGGCGGTGCTGGGGATCACGCAGTCCAAGGCTTCCCGCCACCTGCGCTATCTCTTCAATCAGGGTCTGGTGAGCGACCGCCGGGAGGGCGTCTGGATGAATTACCGGCTGGCCGTGGCCCCGGGCAGCCACCAGGAGCAGCAGATTAAGCTGCTGGCGGACATGCTGGCGGCCCGACCCGAGTCCCAGGCCCTGCGGGAAAAGCTGGCGGCCTGGCTCAAAACCAAGTCCGAAATGGGCGCCAAAGAAGAGTGCCGGTGCGCCTGATGGCCCGGATATTTTTTTGGGCCAAAGGTATGCATCAAACCGGATAGACGAATAAATATGGAAGGTTAGTCTGATGATGGCGACTGTCCCCACCAAGCGCCTCTCCACGGTGGAGCGCTTCCTGACCCTGTGGATCTTCTTAACCATGGCCGCGGGCGTGGCCCTGGGCTACCTGGCCCCGGGCTTTCCCCGCCTCTTGACCCGGTTCCAGGTGGGCACCACCTCGATCCCCATTGCCGTCGGGCTTATCCTGATGATGTATCCGCCCCTGGCCAAGGTGCGCTATGAGGAACTCCCCAAGGTTTTCAAGAATTTCAAGGTTTTGTCCCTGTCCCTGGTGCAAAACTGGCTGATCGGCCCGGTTCTCATGTTTTTGCTGGCCGTCACCTTCCTCCGCGGCTACCCGGAATACATGACGGGCCTGATCATCATCGGCCTGGCCCGCTGCATCGCCATGGTCATCGTCTGGAACGACCTGGCCCACGGTGACACGGAATATTGCGCCGGCCTGGTGGCCTTCAATTCCATCTTCCAGATGCTCTTCTTTTCGGTTTACGCCTACTTTTTCGTCACCCTGCTCCCCGAATGGCTGGGGATCGCCTCCGGTCCGGAGGTCAAGGTCTCCATCCTGGACGTGGCCGAAAGTGTCTTGATCTATCTGGGCCTGCCGTTCTTCGGCGGGATGCTGACCCGCTTTTTCCTGGTCCGGCGCCGGGGCCTCGCCTGGTACGAAGAAAAGTTCCTGCCCAGGATCAGCCCCATTACCCTGAGCGCCCTGCTCTTCACCATCGTGGTCATGTTCTCCCTCAAGGGCGAATACATCATCGCCCTGCCCCTGGACGTGGTCCGGATTGCCGTGCCCCTGGCCATCTACTTCGTGGTCATGTTCTTTCTCACCTTCTGGATGTCGGCCAAGGCGGGGGCCGGCTACCGAGTGGCCGCCACCCTGTCCTTCACCGCGGCCAGCAACAATTTTGAACTGGCCATTGCCGTGGCCGTGGCGGTCTTCGGCATTCAATCGGGCCAGGCCTTTGCCGCGGTCATCGGCCCGCTGGTGGAGGTGCCGGTCCTGGTCGGCCTGGTGGGCGTGGCCTTGAGGGTCCGGGAGAAATACTTTGCGGCTGAAGCGCTGGCCCCATCAGGGGCAGAAGGTGGAGGGTAAAGCGGTGGAGAAGAAAATTTTGCTCCAGGTGGAAAAAAAATTCAGTCGCGGGCGCCGGATTTTTTCGTAAAATGGTTTATACTGATATATCCGTTTATCCGGTTATAAGAATAAGAGTCAGATAGTCTGACCCCAATCATTAAAATAGCGAGGGTTCAAATGAGATTTTTGCGGCACTATGTTATCGGGCTGGCGGGTCTGGCGTTGGGATTCCTGATGGTCTGGCCAGGCCTGACTCCCCAGGCGCAGGGTGCGGCCGCGCCCCAGGGCAAGCCGGCGCTCTATGATTTCGGCTCCAAGTATTGCATTCCTTGTAAAGAGATGCAAAAGGTCATGGCAGGTTTGAAAGGCCAATACGGCGACCAAGTTGAATTTCGCCTGGTCTACGTAGATGAAGAAAAGCCCCTGTTTGGAGAATACAAGATCGTGGCGATCCCCACCCAGGTGTTCCTGAATGCCGAAGGCAAAGAGGTGGACCGCCATTTGGGCGCGTTACCCAAGGAAGAGGTCCTCAAGAAACTGAAGGAATTAAAGTTCATCCGCTAATTGAGGAGCCGACGCATGTCGTGGACTGAATCCTTAGGGCAAATCATGCAGACCCGTCCCATCCTGGGATATGGCGCAGCTTATCTGGGCGGGGTGGTGGCCACCGCCAGCCCCTGCATCCTGGCCAGCATCCCCCTGGTCATCGGCTTTGTGGGCGGCTATGCCGAGGGCAGCAAGAAGCAGGCCCTGTTCTACTCCGTCACCTTCGTGCTGGGGCTGGCCATAGTCATGTCCATCCTGGGCGCGGTGGCGTCGCTGGCAGGCACCATGTTCGGGCAGGTGGGGGTGTACTGGTATTTCGTGGTGGCGGTGATTCTCATGGTCATGGGCCTCCATTTAACCGGGGTCATTAACCTGAAATTGGGGGGCAATGCCCAAAGATTTTTGCCCCGGCGCACCGGCCTGATCGGCGCCTTGATCCTGGGCATGCTCTTCGGCCTGGTGCTGGCGCCCTGCGCCACCCCGGTGCTGGCGGTGATCCTCACCCTGGCCGCGGTCCAGGGCAAGGTGGCTTACGGCAGTTCGCTGCTCTTCGCCTACGCCTTGGGCCAGGGAACCCTGGTGATTCTGGCCGGCACCTTCACCGGCGTGATCGAGGGCTTCCTGCAATCCAAAGGGGCCAGGTTCGGCACCCTGATGCAGCAGGCGGCCGGCGGCCTGATCTTTTTGGTCGGGGCCTATATTCTGGTGCAGGGCCTGCGCACCTGGTGACGCAGAACCGGATCATCGAGAGAAAATTATGAACGAACCAGTAACCGATGAATGCATTTGCGGTGTAGCCAAGGCTGAGCCAGTCGCCAACCAACGTCTCAAGTTGCTGCTGCTGGCCCTGTCTCTGCTGGCCTGGTGGCCCCTCTACAGCCGCTTGGCGGATTTTTCCCACCGGCTGACCTACGACCTCTTCCGGATCGCTAACGGCACCCACCTGGGTGAGGCCGTCGCCTTTTTCCTCCTGGATATCCCCAAGGTCTTCATGCTGCTTATCCTGGTGGTCTTCGGCGTCGGCCTGGTGCGCTCCTTTTTCACTCCGGAGCGGACCAGGACCATTTTGGCGGGCAAACGGGAGATCCTGGGCGACGTGCTGGCGGCGCTGCTGGGGGTGGTGACCCCCTTCTGTTCCTGTTCGGCGGTGCCGCTGTTCATCGGCTTCGTGGAGGCGGGCATTCCCATCGGCGTCACCTTCGCCTTTCTGATCTCCGCGCCCATGGTGAACGAAATTGCCCTGGTGCTGCTCTTCGGCCTCTTCGGTTGGCGCATCGCCCTGATCTACATGTCCATGGGGCTGCTGATCGCCATGGCCACCGGCCTGGTTATCGGCCGGCTGAATATGGAGCATCAGGTGGAAGACTGGGTCTATGAGATTCGTATGGGCCAGGCGCCGGCCTTGCAGAAACTGAGCTGGCTGGGCCGCCTCGATTACGGCCTGCACCAGGTCATGGAGATCGTCGGCAAGGTCTGGTTGTACATCATCCTGGGGATCGGCGCCGGGGCGGCCATCCACGGCTATGTGCCCGAAGACTTTTTGGCGGCCCTCATGGGCAAGCAGGCCTGGTGGTCGGTGCCGGTGGCGGTCCTCTTGGGCGCGCCGCTTTATTCCAACGCCGCCGGCATCATTCCGGTGGTCCAGGCCCTGCTGGAAAAAGGCGCGGCCCTGGGCACGGTGCTCGCCTTCATGATGTCGATTATCGGCATCTCTTTTCCGGAGACCGTCATCCTGCGCAAGGTCTTGAAGCCCAAGCTGATCGCGGTGTTCGTCGGCGTGGTCACCGTGGGCATCATCATCGTGGGCTTCATTTTCAATTTGATCATGTAACTGCGAAAGTCACCCCCATGCCCGACGAAGACGTCACCCAAATCACCCTCGGCCGGTTCAAGATCGGCATCACCGGCCTGAAGGCCGCCATCGCGGCAGTGCAAGCCTTAGGCGGGCTCCCGGAGGGCGACATCGCCCGGGAGCTGCTCACCAGGCTCAAGCCCAAAAACTACATCCCCGCCGCCGCCCAGGAAGCGTACGGCCAGGCGTTCCGGCGGGAATTCAAGAAGGCCCTGGGCGAGCAGGTCGAAGAGGAACAGCCCGGCCTCAGCGTCAAGATCCTGGGGGCCGGTTGCCCGGCCTGCGACCAGTTGGAACGGACCGTGATGGCAGTGCTGGAAGAATTAGGCCTGCCGGCCGCGGTGGAACAAGTGCGGGATCTGCCAGAGATTCTGGCTTATGGCGTCATGGGCGTCCCGGCCCTGTTGATCAATGGCCAGGTCAAAGCCGCGGGGCAATTGCCCACCAAAAAGATGTTGAAGAATTGGCTGATTGCAGTCAATCTACCTTAAATAATTACAGGAGGAGTCTGATGCGGACCTTGGTCAAAACAAACCTGGTCATGACTCTGGTGGTTCTGGCGGTCTTGAGTACGGCTGTTCTTATCCATGCCGACCAGGGCAAAGTCAGCCAAGTGGTCTACATTACCATGAGCAAGGCCTGCGGCTGCAGCGCCCAGCGCGTAAAAGATGCCGACGTGGTGGTGGGCCAGATATTTACCGGCCCCCGGCAAGCCTTATTGAAGCGGATCGATTACTCCACCGACCGGGAGGCCGCAGTCCCTTATATCGGCGAATATCGTTTGATCCTGCTGCCGGCGCTGCTGTTCCTGGACTCCCAAGGGCACCTCTTGTGGAGCGCCATTGGAGACGTGAAGCAACCGGAGGTAGCTCAAAAACTGGACCAAATTAACGGTTGAGACGATTTACAAGGAGAAAGCCATTATGAAAAAATTACAGGTCCTGGGGCCCGGCTGCCCCAAATGCCTATAACTGGCCAAACGGACGGAGGCGGCGGCCCAAGCCCTCGGCGGGGACTATAAGCTGGAAAAGGTGAGCGAGTTGCGCCAAATCATGGCCTTCGGCGTGATGATGACCCCGGCCCTGGTGGTGGACGGGGAGGTGAAGGTGGTGGGCCAGGTGCCCAGCGTGGAGGAAATCAAAAAGCTGATTGCTTGAGGCCTGGCCCCCAACCCCAAAGGCTCATCAAAAGACAACGCTAAGCTAATCGTTCCCTAACCTGCCGGTGATAATGGGTGAACCACCATCAAAGCACGAGGTCAGATCGCCATGGAAAAACCCAACGTCTTGATCCTTTGTACGGGCAACACCGCCCGGAGCCAGATGGCCGAGGCCTTCCTGAAGAAATCTGCCAGAGATCGCTTTGAAATTTTCAGCGCCGGCTATCAGCCCAAGGAAATCAACCCGCTGACGCGGAAAGTCATGGCGGAAAAGGGCTTCGATCTCAGCGGGCAGTACTCCAAAGGGGTCGGCGAGTTCCTGGGGCATGTGGTTTTTCAGTATCTGATCATAGTCTGCGAGGAGGCTGAGAAGACCTGTCCCAAATGCTTCCCCGGGGTTCTCGTCAGGTTATTCTGGCCCTTTGATGATCCCGCGGCCGTTCAGGGCTCCGAAGAGGAGAGGCTGGCCAAATTCCGCGCGGTGCGCGACCAGATCGCTCAGCGGATTCAGGAGTGGTTGCGAGAACTGGAGCGCCACGATTTTGCCGCCGGGGAGATTGCCTAAAAGGCTAAAGGGAGCAGGGCCATGCTGAAAGTGCTGTTTCTGTGCACCGAAAACGCCTGCCGCAGCCAGATGGCGGAGGGTCTGGTGAACCATGATCTGGCCGGCCGGGTGAAGGCTTTTTCCGCCGGCGTCAGCCCCAGCCGGGTCAATCCCCGGGCCATCCAGGTCATGGCCGAGCTGGGCATCGATATCCGCCAGCAGCGGTCCAAGTCGGTGGCTGAGCTGGCCGGTGAATCCTTCGACCTGGTAATCACGCTCTGCGATCAGGCCCAGCAACAATGCCCCTTCTTCCCCGGAGACACCGAGGTCAGGCACGTCGGCTTCCCGGACCCGGCCCGGGCGGCCGGCACGGAAGCGGAGATCATGGCCGCCTTCCGGCAGGTTCGGGACGACCTGCGGAAAAAGTTGATTCCCTTGCTCAAGGGGAAGGTGGTAGAGTGATAATAGCAATAAGATGCGCAAGACCCGGTAAAAGGTGAAAGATGTTACTCGACCGGATTGAGAATTATGAAATTTTTCGGCCCAAGTGCGATCCCGGCAAAGAAGTGCTGCACAGCATCGCCACTTTCGAAGCCGACATCTCGCCGGTCTTCCCTTACCTGAACGCCGAGTTGGGCGGCTGGGATTATGACCAGCGGAATCAGGTGGTGCTGCTGAAGTTGTCGGCGGGCAAGTGGATCACCCTGCAACCCTTTGAGATCGCCATCCGGGGCGCCCGGGACCAGGAGGAATCCCTTGCCCTGCTGGCCTGGATCAAGGGGCAGCTCAACGATATCTACGGGCGCCGGGGCGAGATCACCCCCCGCTACACCAGCCAGGCGGGCCTGAAGGTCTTGGAGATCCTCAAGCTCCTGCCCAGGACCAACTGCCGGGCCTGCGGCTATGCCACCTGTATGGCCTTTGCCGCCGCCCTGCGGGAGGGCGAAATTTCCCTGCACGACTGCCCGTTCCCCCAGGAAGAGACGCCCCGGGAGAGACGGCAACAGCTCCAAGCCTACCTGGAAAGTTTCGGCTGGCGGGCCCTGGACGGCGATTGAGCCCACCGCCGTCAGCGGCCGCAGGGGCACAGCTTGCTGTGCCCCTTTACTTCTGACCCTATCTATAACCAATTAAAATATCACGCCTATTCTCTAAGTTATCCAAGTCTCCCGCTTTTGGGGAAAGCCCTTTCCAAAATACTCACTATATGCCAAACTAACATTGGATAGCCTGCCCGTTCAGCCTGCGCACCTGAGGTGGTTAATTCTCTCTTCCTGAAAGCCGGCGACCCCGAACGTACTACCAAGGAAGGGCGGTATGAAAAAAATCTATATCCTGGATACCAACGTGCTGTTGCACGATCCGGAATCCCTGTTCTCCTTCGAAGACAATGACATTGTCTTGCCGCTGTCGGTTATTGAGGAATTGGACCGGATCAAGAGGAGAGGCGATGACGTGGGCCGCAACGCCCGGGACGCCTCCAGAAAGCTGGACGACCTGAGGCTGGTGGGGCACCTGTCCGAAGGGGTGGAACTGCCGGGTGGCGGCTTCCTCAAAATTGAACTGAACGGACATCAGACCCACGACCTGCCGACTGGGGTCGATCTGACCAGCGTGGATAATAAAATCCTGGCCATGGCTTACTATTTAATGAATAGCGCCAATACCCCGGTCGTTCTGGTCACCAAGGATTTGAACCTGAGAATCAAGGCCGATGTTTTGGGCATCGCCACCGAGGATTTCTACAGCGATAAGGTCGATTATCATAAATTATATAAAGGTGTCCGGGAACTCTTTGTCTCCCGGGAAGAAATCGACCGGTTTTACCAGGAAGGGTATCTCGATTTCAGCGGGGATAATCTCTATCCCAACCAATTCTGTATCCTCAAGTTCCAGGAAAATCCCTCCGTCTCGGCCATAGCCAGATACGCTGATCATAAACTCAGCAAGCTCCTTTATGAAAGCAAGACGGTTTACGGCATCAAGGGCCTGAATAAGGAGCAGAAATTCGCCCTGGACCTGCTGCTGGATGATCACCTCAAGATCGTCACCCTGGTGGGCAAGGCCGGCACCGGCAAGACCATCCTGGCCCTGGCCGCGGGTCTGGAAAAGGTCTTCGAGGACAACGGCAAATATAACCGGCTGCTGATCACCCGGCCCATCGTGCCCCTGGGCAACGACCTGGGCTATCTCCCCGGCGACAAGGAAGACAAGATCAGGCCCTGGATGCAGCCCATTTACGACAACCTGGAGTATCTCTGCAACGAGCATATCCGCCCCAACGGCTCCACCGAATATCTGCTCACCAGCGGCAAGATCGAGTTGGAGGCCCTGACCTATATCCGGGGCCGCAGCATCCCCCGCCAGTTTATCATTTGCGACGAAAGCCAGAACCTCAGCCCCCATGTCATCAAGACCATCCTCACCCGGGTCGGCCGCGGCAGCAAGATCGTCTTCACCGGCGATCCGGAGCAGATCGACCATCCCTATCTGGACGCCTCTTCCAATGGCCTGAGCTATCTGGTGGAAAGGATCAAGGAAGAGGGCATCTCCGGACACATTACCCTGATCAAGGGCGAAAGGTCGGGAGTGGCCGAACTGGGCGCCAGGCTGTTATAAGTTCCGAGTTTTTCGATGGCAGCCACTTGCAGACGGCGGGGCCACCGCCGCCATCTTATACTCAAGGATGAGGGGAATGGAACCAGGAAGCAATGAGGACAAATTTAAGCAATTCAGCGCGGCGATTCGAGCCGCTGAATCCGCTTGCTATACGAAAATCACGAAAATCTGTGCGGACCATGGGTTAAATGGAGACAATCTCAGCTATGACGGCATTATCTCGATTTTTTGGCGCCTGGCCAATCGGCGTTTTAAGGAAATCAAGGCAGGGAGCAACTGATGGAACAAATCCTTATCCTTGATAAAACGCTGGCTGGTTTGATTCATTACTGTCCTAACTGTGGGACGCTGACCAGGCCGGCGCCGGATTTTCTGACGATGGCCGAACTGGACGTGCTTTGCTCCATAGGAAAAGGTAATTCCACCTCTACGATAGCCAAAAGGCGAAGCGTTTCGGTGAAATCCGTGGATTCGGTGATCGGCCTGCTTTGCCAGAAGCTGGGGATCAAGCGCGGTAATGGGGCAGAGAACGTGATGGTCATGTTGGCCCGAGAGTCTTTAAAACTCGGGCTGAGCCAATTATAAGGGAAGCTCTGGAACCTTTGGATAACCAGACTTAGCGGCCAGAGCCGCCGTCACCTTCCCATCCGCCGACCGCTGTTCGTTCTACCATTACGGGGTGACGATATTAAACCAGGGATCGAAGTTATCCAGCAACGCCAGTAACTCCCCCAACTTCTCTTTCTGGCCTTCGATCTTGAGGTCGCCGGCAGCAAGTTTGGCCTCGAGCTTGGGCTTCCCCCCCAGAATGACCTCGTCAAACGCCGCCCGGGTCAGGACCACGGTGGCGTCCGCCTCCTGCACCTGCTTGTTGGCCGTATGATTCAGGGCGCCGTTTTCCAGGGCCAAGACGTATTGCTCCTTGGTATCGGTGAAGTTCCAGTTGATCGTCATGGCCTTGCCCTCCGCCCTGGGGCCGTTGAGCCGCACACCCAGGTAATCGAAGAACAGGCTTAGGGGCATGGCCTTGATGGTGTCGGGGGACGCCGTCGTGCCGCTTTCCCCTTTTGCCACCCCATGGCGCAGCTCCTGGGCCCCGGTGAGATAGAAGTTGCGCCAGGGGCCCGATTCGGCCTGGTAGCCCAACTGTTCCAGGGCCTTGGCCTGAAGTTCCTTGGCCGCGGCATTCTGCGGGTCGGCAAAGACCACGTGGTTCATGACTTCGGCCACCCAGCGAAACTCCCCTTTGTCATAATATTTGCGGGCCTTGGCGATGACCGCCGCGGCCCCGCCCATGAATTCCACATACCTCTTGCTGGCCTCCTCCGGCGGCAAGGGGTGGAGGTTGGCGGGGTTGCCGTCGAACCAGCCCAGGTACTTGACGTACACCGCCTTGACGTCATGATTCACCGAGCCGTAATAGCCCCGGCAATACCACTCCTTGGCCAGGCCCTCGGGCAGCCGGATCATCTCGGCGATCTCCGTCATGGTATAACCCTGGTTGGCCAGCCGCAGGGTCTGATCATGGAGGTATCGGTACATGTCCCGCTGTTTCTTGAGGCGGTCGACGATCCGCGCCTGTCCCGCAATCGGCCAATGGTGGACGTTCAGCATGACCTCGGCCTGGCCGCCCCAGCGCTCCAGGGTGTCGTTGAGGTTCTTGGACCAGGCCAGGGCGTCGCGGATCTTGGCGCCGCGCAGGGTATAGACGTTGTGCAGATTGTGGCAGCAGTTTTCCGCCGGGCAGAGGAGCTTGAGCTGCGGGATATAGAAGTGCATCTCGGCTGGGGCTTCGGTGTCCGGCGCCAATTGAAAGACGAACGTGACGCCGTCGATGGTCATTTCCTGGCCCGTCTTGGTGATGACGTCGGTGGGCGGGATCAGGGTGACGGCGCCGGTGGACACGGTCAGACCCAGGCCCATGGTCACCTTCCCCTGGGGTCCCGGCGGCAGGAAGACGCCGTACATGTAGCCGGCCCGCCGGCTCATGGCCGTGCCGGCCATGACGTTTTCATCCAGGGCGGCCTTGAGGAAGCCTTCGGGCGCGATGATCTTGACCTTGCCGGCCTTGACGTCGTCCTCGGAGACCACGCCCTTGACGCCGCCGTAATGGTCCACGTGGCTGTGGTTATAGATCACCGCCACCACCGGCTTTTTGGGCCGGTGCTGATAGTAGAGGTCCAGGGCGGCCCGGGCGCATTCCGCCGAGATCAGGGGATCGACCACAATGATGCCCGTGTCGCCTTCGATGAAGTTGATGTTGGAGGCGTCGGCGCCCCGGACCTGGTAAACCCGGTCAGTGACCTGAAACAGACCGGCCGACATCAGGAGCTGCGACTGGCGCCAGAGGCTGGGGTTGACGGTCTCGGGCGCGGCGGCCCCTTCCTGATAAACGAAAAACCGCCTAAATCCCAAACCGGTTTGCCAGCTTGATTGCGGATTACTCCGCCATCCGGCAGCGGCGCGATGAAACCCCGTTTGGCGTCCTCGAAATCCTGTTGATCGGTGAAGGGAAGTTGCTGCAGCAACTCAGCATTATGCTTTTTGGTGGACGCGCTGGCCGCACCTGGCTGTTGAGCCTCCGCCACCGCCAGACCCACCACCAAGCAAAGACCGATTAACATCAGAGCGAGATTGATCTTGAGCATACCGGCTCTCCTTTCTATGGCCTTGCGTAGGGGCGGACCTACGTGTCCGCCCTTCATGAGGGCGCACACCCAGGTGCGCCCCTACAAAGAAATTAGGTATTATTCCACCCGCTTAACGGGCGGCGGCGCCCAGGCGCCGTCCAGGACCGCCGGCTTGGGCCAGTAGAGCCGCAGGGTGACATTGAAATCGCCCGCCGGCGCCGGCAGCCAGTTGGCTTCCCGCTCCGGACCCGGGGATTGGTTCTGCAAATAGAGGTCCAGAGAGCCGTCGGCGTTGTACTTCAGGGGATCGCGATCCCCCAGGCCATAGCGCCCCAGGGGATTGGCCACCAGGAAGGTGTTCTGGCCATACATGGTCAGCGACCAAAAGGCCTTGACCGGCGGCAGTTGCGCCTGGTCGAAGTGCAGGACGTAACGCTGCTTCCCGGTGAGTTGTTGGCCTTCCTGGTCCAAATAGGCGGTGGGATAGACCGCGTCCTCCCGCAGATTGGCCCCCAGGCCGAAGAGGGCTATGGTGGCCCGCTGCTCGTAATCGGTGCCGTAGGCGCCCATGGGCGGTTGGGGTATCTGCCAACCGTTTTTCATGACGCCGATCTTCAGGGCCTGGGCCTCGATGCTTGTCCGGCCTTGTTTGACCCCGGCCTCCAGGGCCTGGGCCACGGCCGGCCTGGCCGGGTTAAAAGCTTTGCCGGGCAGCAGCCCCAGGGCGGCGAATTTTTTTAAGGCCGGGGCGTCGGCCGCGGAGGGCGGTTCGGCCTTCATTGCCTTCGCCAGGGTTTGGAAAAACCCGGCCGCGCTCAGCTGCGCCACCTGCTTTACCGGCGGCGTCTGCATATCCACGTCAGGGTCTACTTTCCCGGCGGGCGGCGAGTATTTCCGGCCCCAGGCGCTGAGTGGCGTCAGGGTGTATTGCGCCTGGATGGCGTGGACCGCGGCGTAATCGGCCGGGCCCCGGGTTAGGGTGCGGCCGATGATCCAGACGCTGTTGGTGGGGGACTGGAGCTTTTTCACCCCGGCGGGCAAGGCGCCGCGCCACTTGGGCCCGACGATGGCGAAATCGCCCTCCCGCTCACCGGTGGTGCGGGTGCCGATGGAGGCAAAAACGTTGGTCCAGGCATCCATCATCTGCATCAGGTAGTAACGCCCTTGCATTTCGGGCAGGTGGAGAATCACCGGCTCCCGGGACAGATCGAGCCAGGCGAAGGAATAGAGGGTGTCCACGTTGGGCCGGACCACTTCCTGGTCCTCCGGCCGCGGAAAGGTCTGGATATGCGCGAATTGGTTCAAGGGCGCGGCCTTGGCCGCCGGCTTCGAGGTGTTGGTCAGGACCTTTTTGGTGAGCTCCATGAGCACCAGAGGGTAACCGAAGACATAGGCGTCCGCGGCGATTTGAGCCAGATCGGCGGGGGCTTGCTTGGGGGCCGCGGCAGAGGCCGGGCTGATGAGACCGAGGGCTAGAGTCAGTACCACCGCGAGCGACGAGAACCTGCCTTGGAAGTGCATCATCCTCTCCTTGAGCTTTGAGTCTTGGGAATATCACCACACCAACTGTCTGGTCCGCCTCAAATCTTAGGGGGTTTCGAGTCTTAAGACAATCTCAAAGTGGCAGGGAGCTGATAAACGTCCATTTAGATTGGCGCGGCGCTGGACCGGGGAATTTGACTGTAGGGTAAAGGCGGGTAATTTTTCCTTGACAAAGCCATTATGATAAACATATTAATGT
>JBIOJX010000012.1:0-23961 GCA_044451265.1 Desulfobaccales bacterium | reverse complement strand
CTTCCCCCTCACCCTAACCCTCTCCCCCATCGGGGGAGAGGGAATAAGAAAAAAACTCCTGTAATACTCCCTCTCCCCCCCGGCGGGCGGAGAGGGCTGGCGTGAGGGGTGCAGACAAAAAACGTTACCTTATTTAAAAATCATTTACTTAGTTGGAATAACGAGAAGCGTCTAAGGGCGCTCCTGAGCTTTCAGATAATCGCCGGTTCTAATCTATCCTTATCCCCCAACTAATGGCCGAACCCAAGCCCCCCATCCCGGCAGAGATCGCCGCCCAGCATCTGGAAACCCTGGAGGGCGCGGTCGAGCGCCTCACCTTTGCCAACCCGGAAAACCACTATGCCGTGGTGCGCCTCAAGGTTAAGGGGGCGCGACACCCCGTCACCGTGGTGGGGCCTCTGGCCGGGGTCCAGGAGGGCGAACAGCTCCACCTCAAGGGCACCTACGAGATGCACCCCAAGTGGGGCGAGCAGTTCAAGGTGGTCTGGTGGTACGCGGTGCTCCCGGCCACGGTGGCCGGCATCGAAAAGTATCTGGCCTCGGGGCTGGTCAAGGGCGTCGGCCCCGAGTTGGCCAGCCGCCTGGTGGCCCATTTCGGGGCCGAGACCCTGAACGTCATCGATCAGCAGCCGGAGCGCCTCAAAGAAGTGCCCGGCTTCGGTCCCAAGCGCCGCGAGCAGATGCGCCGGGACTGGCAGGGCCACCGGGAGATGCGGGACGTGGTGGTGGCCTTGCAGGGATTGGGGATCGGCCTGGCCCAGACCACCAAGATTTATCAGAAGTACGGCGCCCAGGCCCTGGAGGTGGTCACCAACAACCCCTACCAACTGGTCCTGGATATTCAGGGGCTGGGGTTTTTCACCGCCGACCGCCTGGCCGGCCGCCTCAACCTGGACCCCCTGGCGCCGGCCCGCCTGGCCGCGGGCCTGCTCCACACCCTGGATACCTTCGCCTCCGACGGTAACGTCTACGTCCCGGAAGACGAATTGTTGCAGCGGACCCAGGAATTGCTTAAGGTGGAGCGGCCACCGCTGCTCAAGGCCCTGGAACTCCAGGCCCGGGAAGGGCGGCTGACCCTGCCGGATCTGCCGGAAGGCCGCGGGGTTTACAAGCGGGTCGCCTGGGTGGCGGAGACCGGAGTGGCCCAGACCCTGGGACGCCTGGCCACCACCCCCGGCAGCGCTCCGCCCCTGCACCTGGAGGATCTGGTCTCCCAGGTGCAGGCCCGGCAACACCTCGAACTATCCGAGGAGCAGGCCCAGGCCGTGGCCGCGGCCCTTCAAGAGAAGCTACTGGTCATCACCGGCGGCCCGGGCACCGGCAAGACCACCATCATCAGTTGCATCCTGGACCTCTACCTGGGTCTGGGGGCGCGGGTGCTGCTCATGGCCCCCACGGGGCGGGCCGCCAAACGCCTGAGCGAGACCACCGGGGCCCCGGCCACCACCATTCACCGGGCCCTGGAGTTTTCCCCCCAGACCGGCGGCTTCAAGCGCGGTCCCGCCGAACCCCTCAAGGCCGAGGTGGTGGTGGTGGACGAAACCTCCATGGTGGACATCTACCTGATGTACCACCTGCTGCGGGCCATACCGCCCAACGCCCGCCTCATCCTGGTGGGCGACTCCCATCAGCTTCCGGCGGTAGGACCCGGCAACGTCCTCAAGGACCTGATGGACTCCGGGGTCGTGCAGGTGGTGCGCCTCACCCAGATTTACCGCCAGGCCCGGGAGAGCCTCATCGTGGTCAACGCCCACCGCATCAACCAGGGGGAGTTCCCCATCCTGCCCAACCAGCTGGGCCGGGGCGATTTCGTCTTCATCGAAGCGGATGAACCCGAGGATTTGAAACGGCGCCTGTTGGACCTGGTGGGCCGCGATTTACCCCGGCAATACCATCTGGACCCCATGCGGGATCTACAGGTGATCAGCCCCATGCACCGGGGGCCGGTGGGCATTCAGAACCTGAACCACGAGTTGCAGCAGCGCCTCAACCCTGACGGCCAGTCCTGGCAGTGGGGCGGCCGGGCCTTCCGCCGCGGCGACAAGGTGATGCAGCTTAGGAACAATTATTACAAAGAGGTGTTCAACGGCGACATCGGCCAGGTGAGCGGCTTTGTCGCGGCCACCGGCCAGCTCCAGGTGGATTTTGACGGGCGGCTGGTGACCTACGACCCGGCGGAGAAGGAGGAGATCACCCTGGCCTACGCGGTGACGGTGCACAAGGCCCAGGGCAGCGAATTTCCCGGGGTGCTGATTGTCCTGACCACGCATCACTATATGCTGCTGCAACGCAACCTGCTTTACACCGCCCTGACGAGAGGCCGCCGCCTGGTGGTCCTGCTGGGGAGCAAACGGGCCCTGGGCATGGCCATCCACAACGACCGGCCGGTGAAGCGTTATACGCATTTGGCCCCGCGCCTGCGGGAGACCCTGGCGCCCATCAAATCTTTAAAAATGCTTGACTTTTCATCGACGCAAGGGCACAATCAAATTTAATAAATAGGGGGTATTGGTGGTTACCGATCTCTTCACTGTACTGGAACAGAAGTTAGAAATGGTGCTCGGTCAGACTGCCAGGCTGAAGGAAGCCAACACCGCTTTGGAGCAAACCCTGGCCGAAAAAGAACAGGCTCTCAAGGAGGCCGCAGCCGCCCTGGAGAAGCTGTCCCAGGAGCGGGAATTGGTTCGCCAACGGATCGATAAGATCCTCAACCGCTTAAAGATCATCGATACAGGAGAATCGGCATAAAACCGGGTCAGGAGCCAGCGCCGGTCATGGTGGAGATTTTAGGGCGAACCTTCACCTTGAAGGGGAGCATATCCCCAGACGGCTTGCAAGCCGTGGCGCGCAAGGTGGACGAACAGCTCCGGGAGCTCCAGCGGGCCTTCCCCGCCAGCCCCCTGGCCGACTTGGCGATTCTGGCCGCACTGAACCTGGCATATGAATGCCTTGAAATCAAGGAGGATTACCAGCAACTCCACGCCGACATTGAACAGCGTTCGAAACTATTGATTCAGATGCTGGAGACCCACGATTCCTATTTTCCTCCCGGTCCTTGAGAGGATCGGCGGGAAACGGCATGGGGTGAGGGAGACGGGAGAACATATATCATTCCGGGCGGATTGAAGATATAACGCAGCGGTCAGCATATCGACCCATGCGGCAGGACCTTGCAGGCATTTTTACACCTGGGCCAACCCGGGGATCAGATATTGGCTTGAAGGGGGAAGTGCCAAACCAACGCCAAGCTTCGAATTAATTGAGAACTCGATAAACTGAAAGCTTAACGGCTGTTCCACCGGAGCAGCCCCCAGTCCGCTAATTTCCGCCCGATCGCCTCTCCCGGCGGCTGCCGTCAGCCGCTACCCATCCACTTGCCTGCTCATCGGAGTTCATCTCCCGGCATCGCCACCTCTGCGACCAGCGCTCTGACCCTAAGGGCAGGCAACTGCGCCGCAGTAAAGATATAGGAAATTTCCATGGATATATTGTCACACGTTCTGGTTGAAGGAATGGCCCTGGCTGCAGGTTTCGCCGCCGGTTTCTTCTATCGCAAATACATCATGGATGCACACCAGGAGTCCCTGGAGGCCCTGGGCAAGAAGATCCTGGATGAAGCCCGGAAAGAAGCGGATACCATCAAGAAAGAAACCAAGCTGCAGGCCAAGGATCAACTCCTGCAGATGAAGATGGACTTCGAAAAGGAGACCCAGGACCGGCGCCATGAGCTCAATCAATTGGAGCGGCGCCTCTTGCAAAAAGAGGAGCACCTGGAACGGAAGGGCGACTCCCTGGATGAGCGGGACGCGGAGGTCATTAAGAAACACAAGCAGGTAACCCTGCGGGAGGATGAACTCAAGGCCGAGATGGTCCACTACGAGCAGTTGGTGGCGGAGCAAAACACCCGCCTGGAGCAGATGGCCGGCATGAGCGCCAACGAGGCCAAGGATTTACTGCTGCGGGCCATGGAACGGGAAATCCGGGCTGACACCGCCCGCATGGTGAAACGTCTCGAAACCGAGGCCCGGGAGCAATCCGACCGCAAGGCCAAGGAGATCATCTCCCTGGCCATCAAGCGCTACGCCTCGGATTACGTGGCGGAACAGACGGTGTCGGTGGTGGCCCTGCCCAACGAAGAGATGAAGGGCCGGATCATCGGGCGGGAAGGCCGCAACATCCGGGCCCTGGAGGCGGCCACCGGGGTGGATATCATCATTGACGACACCCCCGAGGCCGTGATCCTCAGCGCCTTTAACCCCATGCGCCGGGAAGTGGCCCGCCGCAGCCTGGAGCGTCTCATCTCCGACGGCCGCATCCACCCGGGGCGGATCGAAGAGATCGTCGAGAAGGTCACCACCGAGTTGGAGACCAACATCCGGGAGGCCGGCGAAGAGGCCGCCTTCGACGCCGGGGTGCACGGCCTGCATCCGGAACTTATCAAGCTGCTGGGCAAGCTGAAATTCCGCACCAGTTATGCCCAAAACGTTCTGCAGCACTCCGTGGAGGTCTGTTACCTCTGCGGCATCATGGCCGCGGAACTGGGCCTCAACGTCAAGCAGGCCAAGCGGGCCGGACTGCTGCATGACATCGGCAAGGCGGTGGATCAGGAGTCCGAAGGGGTGCACGCCCTGATCGGCGCCGACCTGGCCAAGCGCTACGGCGAATCCCCCAAGGTGGTACACGTCATCGCCGCCCACCACGAAGACGTCCCGCCGGAGAGCATCATAGCCGTGCTGGTCCAGGCTGCGGACACCCTGTCCGGGGCCCGTCCGGGAGCCCGCCGGGAGATGCTGGAAACCTACGTCAAACGCCTGGAAGACCTGGAGAAGGTGGCCCTCTCCTTCGGCGGCATCAGCAAGTCTTACGCTATCCAGGCGGGCCGGGAGATCCGGCTCATCGTCGAGTCCGAAAAGGTCAACGACGAGGAAGCGGTGCTGCTGAGCCGGGAGGTGGCCAAGAAGATCGAGCAGGACCTCACCTACCCCGGCCAGATCAAGGTCACCGTCATCCGGGAGACCCGGTCGGTGGAGTATGCCCGCTAGGCGGCCCGGGATATGAACATCCTGTTTATCGGCGATATCGTCGGCGGCCCGGGCCGGCGGGCGGTGGAAGAGCTGCTGCCCCGGCTGGTGGACCAGCATTTCCTCGATCTGGTGGTGGCCAACGGGGAGAACGCCTCCGGGGGCATCGGCATCACCCCCCAGGTGGCTGACTTTCTCCTGGGCCAGGGCATCGATCTCCTCACCAGCGGCAATCACATCTGGAAACACAAAGAGATTAAGCCTTACCTGCAGGATACCGACCGGCTGCTGCGCCCGGCCAATTATCCGCCGGAGAGCCCGGGGCGGGGCTACGCCATCGTGGAGACCGCCGCCGGGGAGAAGGCGGCCGTCATCAATCTGGAAGGCCGGGTCTTCATGGACCCCCTGGACTGCCCTTTCCGCATCGTGGATGGCATCCTGAAGGAGCTGCCCAAGGAAATCAAGGTCATCCTGGTGGATATGCACGCCGAAGCCACCAGCGAGAAGCAGGCCATGGGCTGGTTCCTGGACGGCCGGGTGAGCGCGGTGCTGGGCACCCATACCCACGTCCAGACCGCCGACGGCCGGGTCCTGCCCGGCGGCACCGGCTACATCAGCGACGCCGGCATGACCGGCCCGGTGGACTCGGTCATCGGCATGCGCCGGGAGATCATTCTGGAGCGCTTCTGGAGCCAGTTGCCCCAACCTTTCAAAGTGGCCACCCAGAATATTCAGCTGCAGGGTGTGTTGCTGGATATCGACTCCGAGGGCCGCTGTCGGGAGATTCGGGGCCTGCAGGTAGGGATCAAATCGTAAGGGCCATGGATAACTTTGAATTTAAATTTAATCTAATTATGGAGCAAATTGATGAAGAACTTCGTTTAAAGGATACTCAAATATTTGCGCGCCCAATTTCTGCTATGTGCGAGTTTTCAAGTCGTCTTAAAATAAAATTTCCCATGTTTCCTCAGCCATTGGGGGCGGTCCCAGAACTTTATAATGAACTTACTTTTTCTTCTCATATTGAGGAATGGTATAAATCACGTTATGGCAACCGCTTAAAGGTTCATCTTGGGCCTGGGAATGTAGCTCTGCTAATAAGAGGCGATCCATGGCTCATGATCCTTCCCCGTATCTATGGAGCCATGAAAGTTGCCTGCGATTCAGATATGAAGAAATACATAAACCTTCCGCCAGTTTCCTCCAGAAATGACCCTCCCATTTGCAACGCTTTAAATAATATTAAAGATTTCCCAAATGGTTTAGCCTCAGTTTTAACTATTGAGGAGCGTAAAAGAATATTATTATTTTTTATGCATTGCCTTGATGTATTAGGACAACTTGAGAAAGCACTAGAAAAACCTTTCGTAAAAGAAGCTAAAGCAGATTTAGATTCTTCGGTTTCTCTTATTTTTGCAAATCCACCCCAATATGGCTTATCAAAATGGGCTTCTTTGCAGTTTATAGAAAAATTGATTAAATCATTTTTGGCATTGAAAAAGCTGACTATTCCACGGCACCATAATCTTGTCCAATTAGTCCAAAAAGCTGATGACGCTGGTCTTGGCTCTTTGGATTCTTCGCTAATAGAAACTGTGCAGTGTACCGCTAGCGTCAGATATGGTGAGACCGTCGTTGGTCTGAAAGAATCTATTGCTGCCCATCATGCCGCATTAGATTTAACTATGAAATTGACACAAGAAATTAGGAAGCTTCGCTGAAAATGAAGAAGAGGCCCGGCAGGCCTTCGGATTCAACATCGTCCCGGCCGGACTGCTGCCGGTACAATTGGTAGACCAGGGCACCGGCCAGGTTTACCCCCCTGAACTTGAATTTTTGACTCCGCGTAAGAAAATCCGGATCATCCTTGTCATAAATTTTCTGATTTTCTCTTGCCCTGCTTATTTTTCTTGGCTAATCACGCCTCCCTGGTTTAATCTGATTAATCTTCGCTTTTGGAAGGAACGCCTATTATGAAGATTCATGAATATCAGGCCAAAGAATTGCTGCGGAAATTCCACGTGCCGGTGCCCGAAGGCGCGGTGGCCGACACCAACCGGGAGGCCCGGCAGGTGGCCGAAGAACTCCCGGCCGGGCCCTTTGTGGTTAAGGCCCAGATCCATGCCGGCGGCCGCGGCAAGGGCGGGGGCATCAAGACCGCGGCCACCCCTGAAGAGGTGGAGCGGGTGGCGGACCAGATCCTGGGCATGACCCTGATCACCCACCAGACCGGCCCCGAAGGTAAGCTGGTTAACCAGGTCCTGGTAGAGCAGGCCCAGGACATCGCCCAGGAGCTCTACCTGGGCATCGTCCCGGACCGCGGCTTAGGAAGGCCGGTGATCATGATGAGCGCCGCGGGCGGCATGGAGATCGAAGAGGTGGCGGCCCGCACCCCGGAGCTGATCATCAAAGAGGCGATCAATCCCATCACCGGCTGCATGGGCTATCAGGCCCGCAACCTGGCCTTCGGGATCGGTCTTGACCCCAAACTGCTGCGCCCGGCGGTGAGCTTCATCGAGAACCTCTACCAGATGTTCGTCACCCTGGACTGCTCATTGGCGGAGATCAACCCGCTGGTGGTCACCAAAGACGGCAAGCTGCTGGCCCTGGACGCCAAACTCAATTTCGACGACAACGCCATGTTCCGCCATCACGAACTGGCGGCCCTGGAAGACCCCGCGGAGATGGACCCCCTGGAGTTTGAGGCCCGGAAGCACCACCTCAACTATATTCGTCTGACCGGCAACGTCGGGGCCATGGTGAACGGCGCCGGCCTGGCCATGGCCACCATGGACCTGATCAAGGCGGCCGGGGCCGAGCCCGCCAATTTCCTGGACGTGGGCGGCGGCGCCTCGGCGGAGATGGTGACCAACGGCTTCCGCATCATCCTGGGCGACCCCAACGTCAAGGGCGTGCTCATCAACATCTTCGGCGGCATCCTGCGCTGTGACGTTTTGGCCAGCGGCGTGGTGGAGGCGGTGAAGACGGTGCAGGTCAAGGTGCCCATCATCGTCCGCCTGGAGGGGACCAACGTGGAGCAGGGCCGGGAGATCCTGAACAGCTCCGGCCTCAAGTTCACCGTGGCCGCCGATATGCTGGATGCGGCCAAGAAGGTGGCGGCGCTGGTGGGGTGAAACCCCTCTTCCCGTGAACGGATGGGTGTAAGGGCGGTTCGAGAACCGCCCCTACGGTACAGGCGCAGGCTAAAGCCTGCGGCTACAGATATTTCCCTCGTAGAAAGGTTCTCATATGAGCGTTCTGGTAAATAACGACACACGCGTGGTGGTGCAGGGGGTTACCGGCAAGGAAGGCTCTTTCCATGCCCTGGCCTGCGCCCAGTACGGCACCAAGGTGGTGGCCGGGGTGACCCCGGGCAAGGGCGGCCAGAAGGTGGAGGCCATCCCGGTGTTCAACACCGTGGCCCAGGCGGTCAAAGAGGCGGGGGCCAACACCTCCCTGATCTTCGTGCCCCCGGCCTTTGCCGCCGACGCCCTGGAGGCCGCGGCCGCCGGGGTCAAAGTGGCGGTGTGCATCACCGAAGGCATCCCCACCCTGGACATGGTCAAGGTCATGGCGGCCCTCAAGGACAGCGGCTGCCGCCTCATCGGCCCCAACTGCCCGGGAATCATCTCGCCGGGCCAGGCCAAGGTGGGCATCATGCCGGGCCATATCCACCGGCCCGGGCCCATGGGACTGGTCTCCCGCAGCGGCACCCTCACTTACGAAGCGGTGCACCAGATGACCCTGCTGGGTATCGGCCAGAGCACCTGCGTGGGTATCGGCGGCGACCCGATTATTGGAACAAATTTTATAGATATGTTACAATTGTTTCAGGATGACCCACAAACCGAGGGCGTGGTGCTCATCGGCGAGATCGGCGGGGCCGCCGAAGAGGAGGCCGCCGCCTATATCTCCCGGCACGTCTCCAAGCCGGTGGTGAGCTTCATCGCCGGCCAGACCGCGCCTCCCGGCAAACGCATGGGCCACGCCGGAGCCATCATCTCCGGGGGCAGCGGCAAGGCCGCCGACAAGATGGCGGCTCTCACCCAGGCCGGAGTGACCGTGGTGGCCAACATCGGCGACCTGGGGCAGACCGTCAAACGGATCATGGGGTATCGCACCTGACAACCGACTGATGAAGATCTTGCTGCACATCTGCTGCGCCCCTTGCGCCGTCTATCCGCTGGAAGTCTTGCGGGCATCGGGCCATCAGGTGCGCGGCTTTTTCTCCAACCCCAATATCCATCCCTACCAGGAATATCTCCGGCGGGCCGGCACTTTGGAGACCTTCGCCGCCAAAGCCGGCCTGCCGGTGATCTGGGACCGGAGCTACCCCCTGGAAGAATTCCTGCGAGACCTCACCTTCCGGGAGACGGAGCGCTGCCGGTTCTGTTATTATCGCCGCCTGACCGCCACGGCCCGGGTGGCCCGAGGCGGGAAGTTCGACGCCTTCACCTCCACCCTCCTGTACAGCAAATTCCAAAACCACGAACTCATCAAGGAATTGGGCCAGTTGGTGGTCCGGGAGGTGGGGGTGCCTTTTTATTACGAGGACTTTCGCCAGGGCTGGGGCGAAGGCGCGGCCAGGACCAAGAAGCTGGGGCTCTATAAACAGCAGTACTGCGGCTGTATCTTCAGCGAGCGGGACCGGTTCATGCCGCGGGAACCGGCGCGGAATGCCGCCGGGGAGGCCGGTTGAGAAGTGACAGATAAAAAAACCGGGAGCGGCCGGACCGCCGAGGCCGCACCAAACCCCTGGATTTTCTCCTAAAGTTTATGGTAACCCTGGACGAATATACACATGATGGGTTGGCAGTTAGGAGCAGCGCGCCAGGGACGGCAACTTTGGAATTACCGATGGTCCGCAGGCTGATAAGCGCTGCGAGAGGACCCGTGCGGCGATGAACAATAGCCGTCTGACCCTGACTAATCGACCGGAAAACCTGCGCCTGCTGCTGGACTTCGTCCATAGATGGTCCAGGGACCGGAGTCTGCCCCCAGCCAGGCTCGATTCCCTGGAGCTGGTGGCCGGCCAGATCTTCCGGCACCTGGTGGAGCACGCCTATCAGCCCGGCGAACCCGGCTCCATCGCGGTGGCCTTGGAGGAGAAGGGCCGCAGGTTGCGCCTGATGTTCGAAGACGACGCCAAGCCGCCGATCACCGGAAACTCGAAGGCAGCCGATCCTCCCAGCAACCCACCGCATCTCAATGGCTTGCAGCACCTGGCGGAAAGCCTCATCTACTACCGCACCGCGGACCGTAAGAACCGCCTGGTGGTCTTCTTGAATTGATGGGCCCCAAAAATCGGTTATAGGAAGGTAGCGCCGGCGCCCTCGCCGGCGTGAAAACCGCCGAGGGCGGCGGTTCTACAGGTCAACGGCATTCGCTCAGACTTCCTTGGCTATCCCTGGCTTTAGCCCTTAGGGCTTGCGGAAATACTGCTTGGCCTTGGCAAAGGCATCCTCGGCTTCTTTCTGCTTGCCGTGTTCCTTGAGGAATTCCCCCAGATAGTTCCAGCCCTCGGCATAATCGGGCTTGATTTGCACGGCCTGACGCAGTTCCTTTTCGGCCTCATTGAGGTCGCCGCTCTGGTTCAGGGCGCTGCCCAAAAGGCTGTGGGCCTCGGCCCAGTCGGGCTTGATGCCGATGGCCTGGCGGAAGGCCTTGGCCGCATCAGCACTGCGGTTTTCCTCAGCCAGGATCAGGCCGTATTTGAAGTAATCCTGCGCGGCCTTCTCGTTGGCGGCTTTTACTTTATCTTGAGCCCCTTGGGCGCAGGCGTTCTTAACCCCGCCGCCCAGGGCCAGGCAGGCGGCCAGAATCATCACAGTAAGCCATCGCAGCATAGTGTTCTCCTTCCAAAAATCAGGAATTTTTTTAATATCTCATGCCAAGACGCAAAGTCGCCAAGACGCCAAATGATCGGTGCGCAGGGCGCACCCGACATTAATTCCTGCCGTGGGTAGGGCGGGCGTCCTCGCCCGCCGTTCGGGTCCGCACGGCACAGGCTGGAAAGCCTGTGCTACCAAAAAAATGAGTCCAGATCTCACGCCGAGACGCCAAGACGCAAGCAAAAAAATTGCACAACCGCCGGCGCCGATCGCCGGGCTTGGCTGACCGCTGAAAGCTGACCGCGGATAGCTATTTAACCCTCTCCTCCCGGCGGGGGCGATTGCGCTCATAGATGATCTTCAAACCCTTGAGGGTGAGATAGTCATCCACCGCATCGATCGCCTTGGTTTCCGAGGCGATGAGGCAGGCCAGGCCCCCGGTGGCGATGACCCGGGCCTTGGGGTTGCCCAGGGCCTCTTTGATGCGGCTGACGATGCCGTCCACCAGCCCGGCGTAACCGTAGATGATCCCGGCGTTCATGCTGCTGATGGTGTCCTTGGCGATGACGCTCTTGGGCTTGGCGAAGATCTCGACCCGGGGCAGCTTGGAGGCCTTGAGGAACAGGGCCTCGCAGGAGATCATCACCCCGGGGGCGATGACCCCGCCCAGGTATTCTCCCTGGCGGGAGACCACGTCGAAGGTGGTGGCGGTGCCGAAATCCACGATCACCACCTCGGCGTGCACCTGCTCGTAAGCCGCCACGGCGTTGACGATGCGATCCGCGCCCACTTCCCGGGGATTGTCGTAGTAGATGGGCATGCCGGTCTTGATGCCCGGCCCCACCCACAGGGGCCGCACCTGCAGGTAACGCAGGGCGAAGCCTTCCAGGGTGTTGTTCATGGGGGGCACCACCGAGGAGATGACCAGGTCGGTGCCGGGTTCGAGGGTCAGGCCCTGGGCCTGAAAGAGATTGCGCAATAGGATGCCCAGTTCATCGATGGTGGCTTCCTTCTCGGTGCGGATGCGCCAATCGCTCAGGAGTTGATCATTTTGGTAGACGCCGATAACCGTGTTGGTATTGCCCACATCCATCACCACCAGCATGAGCCGCTCTCTCCTCAGTTCAGCAAGGCGTCCAGGGTCTGGGCCAGGTCCTGGACCACCTGTTCGATCTGCTGTTGATCCTCGCCTTCGGCCATAATGCGCAGTTTCGGTTCGGTGCCGGAGTAGCGCACCAGCAGGCGGCCCTGGGAGCCCAGGCGCCGTTCCGCCTCATGCAGCGCCTGCCGGGCCTGAGGCAGGGTATTCAGGTCCTGCCTCTCCTTAACCATCAGGTTGATCAGCACCTGGGGGTAATTCTCCATGAAGGCGGCCAGTTCGGCCAGGGGCTTATTCTCCCGGCGTATCACCGCCAGCAGCCTCAAGGCCGTGAGAATGCCGTCCCCGGTGGTGGAGTGATTCAGGAAGACCAGGTGGCCGGACTGTTCTCCGCCCAGGACATAGCCCCCTTTCTTCATCTCCTCCAGGACATAGCGGTCTCCCACCGGGGCCCGCAACAGCTTCAGGCCGTGTTGCTTGAGGGCCACCTCCAGGCCCAGGTTGGTCATGACCGTGCCCACCACCGTCTTCTTGGGCAAGCGCTCCCGGCGCTGCATGTCCAGGGCGCAGATGCCCAGGATGTGGTCGCCGTCCACCACCTGGCCGTGGTGGTCCACCATGATGCAGCGGTCGCCGTCGCCGTCGAAGGCGATGCCCAGGTCGGCCCGGTGACGCTTCACCAGGGCGGCCATGGCCTGGGGGTAAGTGGCGCCGCACATGCGGTTGATATTCTTGCCGTTGGGCCGCACCCCGAGGGGGATAATCTCGGCCCCCAACTCGCTGAAGACCTCCGGCGCCACCTTGTAGGTGGCCCCATGGGCGCAGTCCAGGACGATCTTGAGGCCGTCCAGTTCCAACTCCTTGGGAAAGGTACTCTTGAGGTAGGAGAGGTAGCGGCCCTTAGCGTCATCGATGCGGACGGCCTGGCCGATATCGGTGGCGGTGGGCCGGGCGCCGTCCACTTCGGGGTTGACCATCAGGCCCTCGATGTAGGCTTCGATCTCGTCGGGCAGCTTGAAACCGTCCCCGGAGAAGAATTTGATGCCATTGTCCTGGTAGGGATTATGGGAGGCCGAAATGACCACCCCGGCGTCGGCCCGCATGGAATTGGTGATGAAGGCGATGCCCGGGGTGGGCAGCGGGCCCAGCAGCATGACATCCACCCCCATGGAGCAGATGCCGGCGGTAATGGCGTACTCCAGGAGGTAGCCCGACAGGCGGGTGTCTTTGCCCACCACGATGCGGTGCCGGCCGGGGCCGTATTTGATCACATAGGCCAGGGCCCGTCCCAATTGCAAGGCCACCTCGGCGGTCATGGGATAGACGTTGGCCACCCCTCGAACCCCGTCGGTGCCGAAAAGATGTCGCGTTTCCGTCATGGCACCAGCACTCCAATGAACTGCTTTCTAAACTTCACGTTTCGCTGCCTCTTTTTACCATAATCGCCGACAAATGGCATTAGTCAAGGAAATGGCGGAAGCGACCCCGCCCGATTATTCCTCCTGCCAGTGAATGCATTGGACCGGGCACTGGTCCATGGCCTCCTGTATCTTCTCTGCCGGAGCCCCTGGTGGATCGATTACCTCGGAGTGCCCCAGGGCCTCGTTGAGCCGGAAAACCGCGGGGCACACCTGCTCGCAGTTGCCGCAGGCAATGCATTCCTCTGTGTCGATTACCGGAATTTTTTTCGCCATTTTTATTCCTTTCCCACCCCCAAGGCCATTTGCTGAATTGGCTGGCAGCAGCGCCGCCGGTCAGCTCAAATAGGCGGTGCGATGGTAACCAAAAGCCGCACGTCCGTTTTGGCCCTGAATCCATGTGGTTCAGCGATGTCGGAGATGAGCGCGTCCCCTTTTTTGGCGGGCAGCGAGGCGTTATCCTTGGCCAGAAACTCGCCCTCCCCTTCCAGGACCACCAGGCTCACCTGGCCTTCGATGTCGTGGGAGTGCACCGGCAGTTCCTGGCCAGCCTTGAAGTTGAAGTTGAGGATTTTGAAATAGGGTGAGTCGTGCACCAACAGTTTGGCCATACCCTGGTCGGAAAATTTGCCTTCGGTGTAAAGATCGACCTTTTTCATGCCTTATCCTCCGTCAGTTCATGGTTTCCAGAGACTACATCTCGTCGGCCCAATGGATGCACGACACTGGACAGGAGTCGATGGCCTCCTGGATCTTGTCGTCCGCGGCCCCGCCGGGATTGATCACCTGGGCGAACCCCAGGCCTTCGTTGAGCCTGAAGACCTCCGGGCAGAGTTCCTCGCAGCTGCCGCAGGCAATGCATTCGTCCTCCACGATGAAAGGGACGTGTTCCGCCATGTGCTCCTCCTTTCCGAGCATTTCCAATGATGACAGGGCGAACACAAGGTTCGCCCCTACAAGCTAACTGCCTACTGCTGCAACTGCATCTCCACCCGGAAAGTCTGGGACTCTAGCTGCCGGGTCAGGCTGAAACCCAGGCGTTTCACCATCTCCAGCATGGGCTGGTTGGTGGCCAGGACTTCGCCCCAGAGGAGTTTCACCCCCCGCTCCCGGGCGATGGCGATGACCTCCTCCACCAGTTTGGGCCCCAGGCCCTTGCCCTGCCATTGGTCCGCCACAATGATGGCAAACTCCGCGGTCTCCCGGTTGGCCTCCATCACCAGGCGGCTCACCCCCAGCATGACTTCCGGACCCGGCGGCCGGCCGATGGCCATCAGGCCCAACTCCCGGTCGTAATCATTCTGGGTGAAGCGGATCAGCATCTCGTGGGTCCACTTCTTGATCAGCCGAAAGTAGCGGAAATAGAGGGTTTCTTCCGAACACTTGCCGAGAAAGTCGTGCACCAGTTGCTCATCTTCCGGCTTCATGGGGCGGATCAAGAGCGGCGTGCCGTCCCGCAGCATCCAGTCTATTTCGTACTGGTTGGGATACGGCGCAATGATGAGATGCCGGGGCGCCGGCACCGTACTGGGCTGCAACACTATGCGGGCATCGACGCCCACGAAGCGGCCGCTGATGACCGACATGGGGTTGATATCCAGTTCGACAATTTCCGGGAAATCCGTCACCAACTGAGAGACCCGCACCAGAATTTCGCTCAGGAGGTCCAGGTTCGCCGGCGGGAGGTTCCGGTAGCCCTGGAGCAGCTTGGCGACCTTGGTTTTTTCGATCAGCCGGCGCGCCAGTAGCAGGTTCAGGGGCGGCAGGTCCACCATGGCGTCTTCGAGGACCTCGGTAAAGGCGCCCCCGGCGCCAAAGAGGATCAGGGGTCCGAAATCCGCGTCCTGCTTGCAGCCGATGAGCAGTTCGCAGTCGGGCGGGTTCTCCTGCTCCTGGACGGTGACCCCCAGGATGCGGGCTTCCGGCCTTTGGGCCCGGACGTCTTCGATGAGTTCGTGAAACGCCGCCAGGACCTCGGATTCGTTGTGGATATGGAAGCGGACACCCTTGACCTCGGCCTTGTGGGTGATATCCGGCGAATTAATCTTTATCACCACCGGAAACCCCAGGCTTCGGGCCGCGGTCACCGCCTCCGGGGCGGAAGCGGCCGCCACCGTGCGGTTCACCGGGACGCCGTAGGCCGACAGGATGGCCTTGGATTCCAGCTCCGTGAGGATGGTGGCCTGGCGTTCCAGACAATGGTCGATGAAGGTCCGGGCCGTCCTGGTGTTGATCTGCAACTCCCGGGCCATCTGGGGCGGAGTCTCTTGCAGCAACTGGAGATGCCGGGAGTGGAAATACATTTCCATGAAGATGTCCACCGCCTGCTCCGGGGTCTCGAAGGTGGGGATGCCGGCGTCAGTGAAGATTTTCACCCCTGCGGCCACCTCTTCGCCGCCCATCCAGACGGCGAACACCGGCCGGGCCTGGCCCTGCACCTCCGGCGCCACGGCCCGGGCCGTCCCGGCGGGGTCGGCGAGGGCCTGGGGCGACAGGATGATCACCAGCCCCGAAAGCTCCGGGGCGTGCATGGCGAGGTGCACCGCCTGCTGATAGCGTTCCGGGGGGGCGTCGCCCAGGATGTCGATGGGATTGGCGCGGCTCCAGTGGGACGGCAGGATCTC
The DNA here is from genome assembly GCA_044451265.1 of Desulfobaccales bacterium. Taxonomy (GTDB): domain Bacteria; phylum Desulfobacterota; class Desulfobaccia; order Desulfobaccales; family 0-14-0-80-60-11; genus JAPLJC01. The sequence continues at coordinate 7,968 of JBIOJX010000012.1, read as the reverse complement.
ATCCAGTTGGGCCAAGGTCTCGGCAGCCAGGACCCCGGGCTCCGCCTGCCAGCGGGCCAGGGCGTCCACCGCCATAACCCCGGGGCCGCCGGCGTTGGTGATGATCCCCAGGGCTCCGCCGGTGGGCAGCTTCAGCTTGCCCAGGGCCTCGGCGCAGTCGAAGAGCTGCCCCACCGTGTCCACCCGGATGATGCCGGCCCGGCGGAAGGCGGCATTATAGGCGGCGTCCTCCCCCACCATGGCCCCGGTGTGGGAGGCCGCGGCCTGGGCCCCGGCCAGGCTGCGGCCGGCCTTGATGACGATGATGGGCTTGACCCGGGACACCGAGCGGGCGGCACTCATGAATTTGCGGTGTTGGGTCAGGCTCTCCATGTAGAGGATGATGGAGCGGACCTTCTCGTCATTGCCCAGGTAATCGATGAGGTCGCCGAAGTCCAGATCGGCCATGGAACCGACACTGACGAAGTGGCTGAAGCCGAGGTTTTTCTGGGCGGACCAGCCCAGGATGGAGTTGCACAGGGCGCCGCTCTGGGAGATGAAGGCCAGGTTCCCCGCCGGCGGGGCATAGGCCGAGAGGCTGGCGTTGAGATGGGCGGCGGGCGCAATCAGCCCCATGGTGTTGGGCCCCAGATAGCGCACCCCGGCCGCGGCGGCCTCGGCCTTGATGGCGGCCTCGATCTCCTTGCCTCCCGGTCCCACCTCCCGACCGCCGGCCGAGATGATGATGGCGGCCTTGATGCCGGCCCGGCCGCACTCCCGGATGATCTCCGGTACATCCTTGATGGGGATGGCAATGATGGCCAGGTCCACCGGATCCGGTAGCGAGGTCACGGCAGCGTAGGCGGTAAGACCGTGAATCTCTGGGTAATTCCGGTTAATGGGGAAAATGCTGCCGGCAAAACCGCCCCGGATCAGATTTTGGACCAGGGTCGAGCCGATGCGGCCTGCTTTTTCGCTGGCCCCGATCACCGCCACCGAATCCGGCTTGAAAAAGGAATCCAGGAGAATTTTTTTCATGGTCACGTCCTTTTCCGAGAGGTTTGCCCAGCGCCCGATTCGTATCCGGCAGTTTTATGGTGCGTAAGGCGCATCCTACACTTTTTTCAAGCCACCAGCAAAGACCGTGACCCGGTGCCGCTCCGGTCCGGTGCGGCCCCGGCCGTAGCGGCTCAAGGCCGCCGATTCCCGGTGCCGCAGGATTTGCCAGTCTGGCGGATCGCCGGTGGCGCCGCCGCCGGCCTCGCCCACTAAGATAAGATAATGCAGAAAATCCATCTGGCAAATCCCGGCCACCGATTGTCCCGGCGGCGGCCAGGCATAGAGCACCACCTCCGGCCGAAAATCCCGGCTGGCGGTGAAGACGTCGCCCCGCTCCACCCGGGGGTGAGACCTGAGCCCGGATTGGAATTCCCCCTCGCCTTTGTCCACGGCCCGGAAGGCGAAGCCCGCCGCCTCACAGAGCGGGGCCAGGGCCGCAGTGAGGTAGCCCCGGCCGGCGCCGGCCTCCAGCAAACGGGTAATCTTCGAGAGCTGAAGATACCGCAGCAACCGGAGCGGCCATTCCCGGGAGGGGAAAAAATAGACCCCGGTGGCCTGGGACAGGGCCATGAGCCAGGCCGCCGGGTCCGGTTCCCGGTCGAGCAGTTCTTGCCAGCGGGCCTCCGGCAGCAGATAATCCAAGGGGCCTTCTCCCGGTTCGGGCAGGCGCACCAGGCGTCGGGCCCAGTCCTGAAACTGGCTGTACTCCCGAAAGGTTGAGAAATTCGGCATCCGGTTCTTCCCGATCAATCAAAACCGAAATATCGGTCCTCGATATCGGCTCGCGATGGTTTTAAGGTTGAAGCTTGCCCATCATTGTGAAATAATCTGCAAGATAATGCCAGAATTTCTCCGGGTCGGATTTCAGAAAATACCTCAATTTCAAGGTCATGGCCCATCCCGCCCCTGAGCCTGAGGCAGCCGGTTTGAGCCTATCCGGTTTGGGACCCCACGGAGGCAAGGGACTTTGAAGCAATTACGGCCTCAGTCCGTAAAACCAAGCCTTGCCGCGCTCGGCCTCCTGACCCTGCTGCTCCTGGCCGGGACCTGGGGCTGTACCTCCGGCTCCGGTCCCGCGGCCCACGCCGTCTGCGTCGCCGGCTCCACCTCGGTGCAGCCCTTCGCCGAGAAACTGTCCGAAATCTTTATGCGCCAGCACCAGGAGATTCGCGTCGACGTGCAGGGCGGCGGCTCGAGCGCCGGTATCCAGGCCGCCACCCAGGGCGCCGCCAACCTGGGGGCCTCCTCCCGGGAGCTGCTCGGCCCGGAAAAGCAGCTCATGGAGATCCCCATCGCTTATGACGGCATCGCGGTGATCGTGCATCCGTCCAACCCGGTGGCCGACCTCAGCGTGGCGCAAATCAAGCAAATCTTCACCGGCCGGCTGACCAACTGGCGGGACCTGGGCCAGGCGCCCCGGGAAATCGACGCCATCAACCGGGAAGAGGGCTCCGGCACCCGGGAGGCCTTTGAGCACCTGGTGATGGGCCAGACCGAAGTGAGTCCGGCCGCCATGGTGCAGGATTCCAACGGCGCGGTGCGGGAGATCGTGGCCGGCGACCCCAACGCCATCGGCTATATCTCCGCCGGCCTGGTGGATAGCCGGGTCAAGGCCGTGACCATCGAAGGCGTCACCCCCACCCCGGAGAATATCAAGAATCATAGCTATAAATTGCGGCGCCGCTTTCTGTTGGTCAGCCGGCAGGCCCCCGTCAGCACTTGCAAACAGTTCGTCGATTTCGTCCTCAGCCCCCAGGGGCAGCAGATCCTGGAGAAAGAAGGGCTGGTGGGGATTAAATAATGCAGCAGAGCAAATTCATCGAGCGGGTCCTGTTTCTGCTGGCCCTCTCTTCCATCAGCTCCCTGGCCCTGATCACCATCTTCATTTTTCTGGAGGGCGCGCCCCTCATTTACTTTGCCGGCCTGAAGAATTTCCTGGCCTCCAGTCACTGGGCCCCCACCAAGGGCCACTTCGGCATCCTGGCCATGATCGTCTCCTCCCTGCTGGTGACCCTGGGGGCCATGGTCATCGGGGTGCCCTTGGGCCTGAGCTGCGCCATCGTCCTGGCGGAATTCTCCCCCAACCGCCTGAAGCTCATCTTGAAGCCCACTTTTGAGCTCCTGGCGGGCATCCCTTCGGTGGTCTACGGCTTTTTGGGGGTAATCTGGCTGGTGCCGCTGATCCGCAACTACCTGGGGGGGCCCGGGTTGTCGCTCCTGGCCGCGGCCATCATCCTGGGCATCATGATCCTGCCCACCATCATCAGCATCTCCATCGACGCCCTGAGCGCGGTGCCCAGCCTCTACCGGGACGGCTCCATCGCCCTGGGGGCCACCCAATGGCAGACGGTGCGCCGGGTGGTGCTGCCGGCGGCCTCTTCCGGCATTATCACCGCCGTCATCCTGGGCATGGGGCGGGCCGTGGGCGAGACCATGGCGGTGATCATGGTGGCGGGCAATGCCCTGAAGATGCCCACCTCGGTCCTGGACCCGGTGCGCACCCTGACCAGCAACATAGCCCTGGAGTTGGGCTACGCCGCCGGGCGGCACCGCGAGGCCCTGTTCGCCACCGGCATCGTGCTCTTCGTGATCATCATGATCCTCAACCTCAGCGCCACCCTGGTCACCCGCCGGAGATAAGCCGCCCATGCGTCTGCCGCCCCGCACCGTCCAAACCTTGATGAAGACCCTGCTGTGGGGCATGACCGGTTTCACCCTGCTCATCCTGGTCTTCATCATCGTGGACATCGCCATCAAGGGCCTGCCCCAGGTGACCCTCAGCTTCCTGTCGCACGAACCCCAGGACATGGGCCGGGCCGGCGGCATCTTTTCCACCATCGTGGCCACCGCCTATATCACCCTGCTGGCCATTCTGCTGGCCGCCCCTTTTGGAGTGGGCACCGCCATCTACCTGACGGAATACACCCGGGAAGGCTGGACCACCCGCATCATCCGCTTCGGGTCCGAATGCCTGGCCGGGGTGCCCTCCATTATCCTGGGACTCTTCGGCTTCGTGCTGTTCGTCATGAAATTGGGCTTCGGCTGGTCGGTGATCTCCGGCGCCCTGACCCTGGGCATCATGGTGCTGCCCATCATCATCCGCACCTCGGAGGAGGCCATCAAGGCGGTGCCCCAGGAGTACCGGGAGGCCTGCTACACCCTGGGGATGAGCCAGTGGCAAACCATCACCCGCATCGTGCTGCCCAGCGCCTTGCCGGGCATCACCACCGGCATCATGCTCAGCGTCGGCCGCTCCCTGGGGGAGACCGCGGTGCTGCTGTTCACCGCCGGGGCGGCCCTGCGCACGCCGGTGTCGCTGTTCGACTCCGGCCGCACCATGGCGGTGCACTTCTACATCCTGGCCCGGGAAGGCCTCTCCATGCCCAACGCCTACGGCACTGCCGCGGTCCTGGTGATCTCCATCCTGGCCATCAATCTGATCGCCTATAGCTTGATGCAGCGGATGATGAGAAGGTATTCGTGAGTAGGGGCGAACCTTGTGTTCGCCCTACCAAGGAACATCGGGCAAATGCCGGGACGAACACAAGGTTCGCCCCTACAGCGAAGGATTTATAGCGGCCTGTGGCCGCCAGAAAAGATATTGATGAAATTCGGGAAAATTCCAAGAATCGCCGGGCTCGGCCTTATGATTATTCTGCTGCCGGGGTTTACCCTCAGCCGGCCCTCTCCGGCCACTGCCGCGGAGTCGCCCCCGGACCGGGTCATCACCATCGCCGCGGTGGGCGATATCATGATGGGCAGCGATTTTTGCGCCAAAGCGGACCTGCCGCCCCAGGACGGCCAGGAGTTGTTCAAGCCGGTAAAGGAGATCTTGAGCCAGGCGGATATCAGCTTCGGCAACCTGGAGGGGCCGTTGTGCGACGGCGGCGAAACCACCAAGGACGTGGATAGCGGCAATGTCTTTGTCTTCCGCACCCCCACCCGCTTTGCCGTCAATCTCAAAGAGGCCGGGCTCAAGGTGGTCTCCCTGGCCAATAATCACGCCCTGGATTTCGGCCGGGCCGGCCTGGCCTCCACTCAACGGGCCCTGGACCAGGTGGGGGTCAAACATGCCGGCCAGGCCGGGGAAGTGGCCGAATTCGAGGTGGAGGGGGTGAAGATTGCCTTAATCGCCCTGTCCTTCGGCCCCGGCCCCCGGTCCATCAATCAGCCCCGGGCGGCCCTGGCGGAAATCGCCGCCCTGGCCAAAAAATACCAGATACTGCTGGTTTCCATCCACGCCGGCGCTGAGGGCCACGGCGCCCAACACGTCGCCAATGAAACGGAATGTTTCCTGGGTGAGGACCGGGGCAACTCGGTCAAATTCGCCCACGAGGCCATCGACCGGGGCGCCGCCCTGATCCTGTGCCATGGCCCCCATGTGGCCCGGGCCGTGGAAGTCTATAAGGGCCGGCTGATTGCCTACAGTTTAGGCAACTTCTGCACCTATAAGGGCATGAATCTCACCGGCCCCAGCGGCTTTGCCCCCATCCTTTGGGTGGAACTGAACGGCAAGGGGGATTTTCTCCGGGGCAAGATTCATTCCTGCCTCCAGGAGCGGCCGGGGGGACCCAAGCCGGATGAGCAGGCCCAGGCTTATGCGCGCATCAAGGCCCTGTCCCTGGAGGATTTTCCCGAGTCTTGCCCGCTTTTTACCGGCGCCGGGGTTATCCTGCCCATGGCCTGCCAGGAGAAAGTTGCACCTTAGACTACCATGAACGACCAGCCCCAAGCCAAAATCCGCGTAGAGCACCTCTCCTGCTTTTACGGCGATTTTCAGGCCATTGACGACCTGTCGCTATCGATCCGCCCGCACGAGGTCTTCGGCCTCATGGGACCGGCCAAGAGCGGCAAGTCCACCTTTCTTCGGGTGCTGAACCGGATGTGCGACCTGATCGACGGCGCCCGGGTGGCGGGCGGCGCCTGGCTGGACGACGAAAACATTCTGGCCCCGGACTATGATCTGGTGCGGCTACGCCGCCGGGTGGGGCTGGTGCTGAGCAAGCCGGTGCCCCTGCCCCGCTCTATTATGGAAAACCTGATCCTGGCCCCGCGGCTGGCGGGCAAAAAAGATCGGCACGAGCTCGCCGCCCTGGCCGAATCCAGCCTGCAGGCCGCCCGGTTGTGGGACGAAGTCAAGGACCGCCTCCAGGATTCCGCCCTGAAGCTCTCCGGCGGCCAACAGCAGCGCCTGTGCCTGGCCCGGACCTTAGCCATGGAGCCCGAAGTCATCCTGCTGGACGAGCCCACCAGCGGCCTGGACCCCATTTCCACCGCCAAGATCGAAGAGACCTTGTCTCAACTGAAAAAGAGTTATACTATCATCCTGGTGAGCAACAACACCAAGCAGATCGCCCGGGCCACCGACCGCACCGCCTTTCTGCTGATGGGCAGCCTGGTCGAGGTGGGCGACACCCAGCAGGTCTTTACCATCCCTAAAGATAAACGCACTGATGACTATATTTCCGGCCGCTTTGGATAGCCCCCTCCAGTGCCCCCTCGAAGGGCTCATCACCCTCCGGCACCTGCAGCTATTTTACGGCGACTTCCATGCCCTAAAGGACGTCAACGCCGCGTTCCAGCGCCGGACCATTACCGCCTTGATCGGCCCCTCGGGCTGCGGCAAGTCCACGCTGCTCCGCACCCTGAACCGCATGAACGACCTGATCGACGGAGTCAGGATCGCAGGCGAAGTGAGCATCGACGGCCAGGACATCTTTGGGCCCGACGTCGACCTCACCCAACTGCGCAAAAAAGTGGGCATGGTCTTCCAGCGCCCCAACCCCTTCCCGCTCTCGATTTACGATAACGTGCTTTACGGGCCCCGGCTGCATGGCCGGCCCCGGAAGGCGGAACTGGACGCCATCCTGGAGCGCTCCCTGAACGCGGTGCAGATGTGGGAGGAAGTGCAGGACAGGCTCAAGGCCTCGGCGCTCGCCCTCACCGAGGAGCAGCAGCAGCGCCTCTGCATTGCCCGCCTCTTAGCGGTGGAGCCGGAGATTTTGTTGATGGACGAGCCCTGTTCGGCCCTGGACCCCATAGCGACCCTGCGCATCGAAGAGCTGATGCAGGAGTTGAAGAAAAACTACACCATCATCATCGTCACCCACAACATGCAGCAGGCGGCCAGGGCCTCGGACGACTCGGGTTTCATGCTCCTGGGGGAGCTCATCGAGTTCGGCCCCACCGACCAACTATTCACCCGCCCCAAGGACATCAGGACGGAGGATTATATTACGGGGAAGTATGGGTAGAAGAGAATTTTTTTATTGACACTTATAACTATCTAATGGTATTTGTGATTTAATTATTTTTTGGATATTTTAATGAAAAGAATGGGCAGTAAATCTAATGATCTTTTCCAGAGGGTTTGGCCTGCGACACCACTTATAATCGCAGTTTTAATTTTGATAATGGTTTTTTCATTGGGGTTTAAGCGCAATCCATCTTTTACAGACTACAACTCCCTCGTAAATGGTAATTTAAATGACGCACAGAAACATACTATATCAATGGTGACAGAGTTAAATAAATTTATGATCTCTATTACCACTCTCTTGTTTGGCGTATTGGGATTTTTCCTCATAAATTATCGCAAAAAGATTCATATATGGTGGACTGCTTCTGCTTATTTCATATCTTTAATTCTATTATCTTTTGCTAACTTTTGGGCTTTCCTAGTTTATTCACAATTAGCTTATGAATTTGCGCAGAATACACTAGCAATGACTCCAGGTAAAAGTAAGACATTATATTATCTTGAGATGTCTTTCTGGACCTCAGCTGGAGCTAGCTTAATATTACTATTTTTATTCGTATTTGTATTTATCGCAGGAAGCGATGAAGAAGATATTTGATGTAGGAGCTTATAGCATGTACAGAAAATTATCTTCTATTTTATTTATTATACTTTTTTCCATAATTATAACT
>JBIOJX010000011.1:0-24583 GCA_044451265.1 Desulfobaccales bacterium | reverse complement strand
GGGTATAGTACATATTAACAACATTAAACCATTAAAGGGGGAGGGGTCATGTACCTTCCGGATGAATTAAAGGACGAGATGCAAAAAAACATCCTGTCCAGGTTGCGGAAGATCGAAGGTCAGATCCGCGGGCTCCAGGGCATGGTCAACGACGGCAAGGAGTGCGAGCAGATCCTCACCCAACTGCGGGCGGCCCAGTCGGCCCTGAAGTCGGTGAGCGCCCTGGTGCTCAAGGGTTTTCTGATGAAGTGCTACAGTGAGATCGGTAAGGAACCTACCCCCGACGAAATCTATCACAAGTTGGAAAAGACGGTGTTGATGCTGACCAAGTTCATCGGAAGCTGAGAGTTCCCGGGCAGCAGCCGATTATTTGAAAGTCGCTTCCCGGTCCTGCCAAAGGGATGGGGGAAGTCCGACTGCCATAAATTTCAAGTGTCTTGGGAAGACAAGGAAGGAGATCAAGCAAATGACTGAGCAAGGCCAAACTAAAGAACGAGCTTGTTTTATCTGTTCCAGAGACACCATGGACGGGGCCTATCCGGCCCTGATCCTGGGCATCAACGCCGCCCGGTTGGGCTTGGAGACCAAGGTGTTTTACACCTTCATGGGCGTCAACCTGGTGCGCAAGGGCGGTATCGAGAAGGCCAGGTTCATCCCCCCTGGGGTCATGGGCGCGGTGCCCGGCATGTCCAGCATGGCCACGGCCATGATGAAGAAGAAGATCGAGAAGGCGCAGATTCCCACCCTGCCGGATCTGATGGAGATGGCCCAGTTGGAAGGGGTGGAACTCATCGCCTGCAAGATGACCTTCGACATGATGGAAATGAAGGAAGACGACATGATTGAAGACGTGCTGATCTGGGACGCGGCGCAATTTATGAAGTACGCCATGGAAGCCAAGCTCTGCCTGTTCACCTAAGATGAGACGCTGACCGTCGGGGCGCCCTGGGAGGCTGGACCCCCAGGGCGCTTCGATATTTTCGGGCGCCCTTCAAAATGCGGAGGAAAAGGCTTACAATCACATTAGCGAAATTGGCAAGGGATTGATTCTTTTTCTGGGAGGACCGGAGGATGGTGGGAATACATTGGACTGAGATCGTCTTTGGCGCGGCTACTTTTGTTATCTTAACGGCCTATCATGTTTACTGGGCCTACCAGGTACGCAAGGCGCCGCTGCAGACCTACCGGGGGATCAGCCGGTATCTCCGGCGCATGTGGGTGGAATCCATCATGACGGGCCGGCGGGACATCCTGTCGGTGCAGACCCTGCGCAACTGGATCATGGCCTCCAGCTTTTTGGCTTCCACCGCCATGATCATCGGCCTGGGGCTCCTGAGCCTGTTGTTCAGGCCGGAGCACCTGACCGAAGTGCCCTTCGAATTCAGCCTGATCTTTTCCCGGATACAGACCCTGTTCCTGGCCAAATTGATGGTGCTGATCGTGCACTTCTTTTTCGCCTTTTTCAGCTTCACCCTCTCCATCCGCTACATGAATCAGATCAATTTCATGATCAACGTGCCCATCGAGTGCGATCCCCTGCTGACCCCGGATTTCATCGCCCATACCCTGGATCTGGGGATGCTGCATTACACCATGGGGATGCGGGCCTTTTACCTGTCGGTGGTGGCGGCCCTGTGGCTGTTCGGGCCGGTGTGGATGTTTTTGGGCAGTCTGGTCTTGACTTTCGTGCTTTATAAGCTGGATCATTGCTGCGCCCTGGATTATTCCACGGCCGAGTGTAATATCAAGACACACGGCCTAAAATATTTTAGTTATTAGTTTTTAGTCAGTAGGGCCGGCGTCTCCGCCATGCAGGGGACGCACTGCTCACCATTCACGAGACGCCTAAAGGGTATAAGGCGGCCTGTGGCCGCCATATTTCGGGGGCACTGTACGCCCTATGGCATTTGGTTCTAAGGTGCAATTGGGAACCAGGGCACAGCAAGCTTGTACCCCTACAAAAACAAAAGGGCCGTCCCGGTCAGACCGGGACGGCCCTTTTATTTCCTTTAATTGACTTAATTAGCCGAGCTTACAGACTCCGGCCCGGCATTTTTTCTCCTTGATGTGCTCCTCGAACTCCTGGCGGAAGTTCTTGAAGGCGCTCAGCATGGGCGAGCCGGCGGTCTGGCCCAGGGGGCAGAAGGAGGCGTCGATCATGACGCCGGCCAGTCTTTCCAGGAAGTCCAGGTCTGCCATTTTGCCCTGGCCCTGGGTGATGCGGGTCATGGTCTCCAGGATGCGGGGCGTGCCTTCCCGGCAGGGGGTGCATTGACCGCAGGACTCGTGGCGGAAGAAGACGGCCACGGAGCGGATGAAGTCCACGGCGCAGACGCTTTCGTCCATGACCAGCATGGTGCCGGAACCTAGGGCGCCGCCCACCTTGGCCATGGAGCCGTAATCGATGGGGGTGTCCAGGGCCGCGGCGGTGACCAGGCCGGCCGAGGCGCCGCCGGTCTGGCACATCTTGAACTTGCTGCCGTTCTTGAGGCCGCCGCCGTAGGTGTCGATCAGTTCCCGCAGGGTGAGGCCCGCCGGAACTTCGACGATCTGCGGGGTCTTCACATGACCGATGATCTGGTAGATCTTGGTGCCGGTGGTGTCCGGCGTGCCCAGGGATTTGTACCAGGCCCCGCCCTTGGCGAGGATGGCCGGCACCGCGGCCAGGGATTCGACGTTATTGACGATGGTGGGCTGGTGCCAGAGGCCGGCGACGCCTGGGAAGGGTGGCTTCATGCGGGGGTAGCCGCGCTTCCCCTCGATGGATTCGATGAGTGCGGTTTCTTCGCCGCAGATGTAGCAGCCGAAGCCGGAGCGCACCTCGATGTCGAAGGAGAAGTCGGTGCCGAAGAGCTTCTCTCCCAAGTAACCTTTAGCCCGGGCCTGCGTGATGGCCTGGTTGAGCCTTAGCTTGGAGAGGTAGTATTCGCCCCGGACATAGATGAAGCCCTTACTAGCGCCCACGGCAAAGCCGGCGATAGCCATGCCTTCCAGGATCTTGTGAGGGTCGCCCTCCATGATATAGCGGTCTTTGATGGTGCCGGGCTCGCCTTCATCGGCGTTGCAGATGACGTATTTCTGGGCCACCGGCAGGGGCCGGGTGAAGGACCACTTGAGGCCGGTGGGGAAGCCGGCGCCGCCGCGGCCGCGCAGGCCCGAGGTCTTTACTTCCTCCACCACCGCCTCCGGCGTCATGCCGGTCAGGACCTTTTTCAAGGTGGCGTAACCGCCCTTGGCCACATAATCCTCGACCCGGGTAGGATCGATGACGCCGACGTTGTCCAGCAGGATCAGGTCGGTGGAACTCTGCTTATAGATGCGGAAATCGTTGGTGCTGTAACGCAGGTGCTGATAATCGACCGCCTTGCCGGCGCGGTAGTCGCCGATCACCTGCTTGATCTTGGCGGGGGTGAGGTGGCCCACCACCACTTCGTTGATCTGCATGGCGGGCGCGACTTCGCAGACCCCCAGGCAGGCGGTGAGCTCCAGGGTAAAGAGGCCGTCGGCGGTGGTTTCGCCGATGCCGATGCCCAGCTCTTTCTGGAGAGCGTGGAGCATGTTCTCGGCGTTATTGACGTGGCAGGGCGGTGATTCGCACATGCGCACGACGTATTTGCCTTTGGGCTTCCAGGTGTACATGGAGTAGAAGCTCATCACCCCGAAGACTTCGCTTCCCTGGATATTGAGGCCGAGGGCGATGCGTTCCTGGACTTGGGGCGGCAGGTACCCCACCGCCTCCTGAACCTCTTGCAGAACCGGCATCAGGGCGCCGGGCTGATTTTTATGGCGGGCGATGATGGCATCGACCTTAGTCAAGGTTTCCGGGCTTAACGGCGCCGTCTGGCAGGTGCATGAATGAGCAGTCATGGTCGGCCTCCTTACGCTTTCTCGATCTGCACCGCACAGACCTTGTATTCCGGAATCTTGGAGACCGGGTCCAGGGCGGCGTTGGTCAGTTTATTGGCCGAGGCTTCGGCGAAATGGAACGGCAGGAAGATGGTGCCGGGCATGGCCTTGGGGGAGATCTGGGCCTTGACGGTGATGGCGCCGCGGCGGGTGCGAACCCGCACCTGGTCGCCGGAAGCGATGCCACATCTGGCCGCGTCCGCCTCGGACAGCTCCACCAGGCATTCCGGGGCCTTTTCCGTCAGGCCGGCGGCCCGGCGGCTCATGGTGCCGGAATGGTATTGGTACAGGAGGCGGCCGGTGGTGAGATAAAGCGGGTATTCGGCATCGGGCATCTCGGCCGGGTCCTTATGATCGATGGCGAAGAAGGTGCCTTTGCCCTTGGCGAAGCGGTCCTTGTGGAGGTAGACCGTGCCCGGATGTTCCTCGTTGGGGCAGGGCCATTGCAGGCCGCCGGCCTCCAGACGCGGGTAGGAAATCCCGGCGTAAGCGGGCGTCACCTGGCGAATCTCCTCAAAGACGGCCTCGGGATTGGCGTAATTCATGGGGAATCCCAGGCGGTTGCCGATCTCGCAGAGGATCTTCCAGTCGGGTTGGCTTTGTCCCACCGGGGCGATGGCCTGGCGGACCCGGGAGACCCGGCGTTCGGTGTTGGAGAAGGTGCCGTCTTTTTCGGCGAAAGACGAGGCCGGCAGGACCACGTCGGCCAGTTTGCCGGTTTCGGTGAGAAAGATATCCTGCACGATCAAGAGTTCCAGGGACTGCATGGCCTTGATGGCGTGGTCGGAGTCCGGGTCGGTGATGACCGGATTTTCGCCCATGATGTACAGGGCCTTGATGCCGCCCTTGGAGATGGCCGGCAGCATGTCGGTCATGGTCATGCCCACCCAGTCGGGCAGATTTTTGACGCCCCAGGCCTTCTCCATCTTAGCGCGGTTCGCGGGGTCGGTGACCGCCTGATAGCCGGAGAAGACGTTGGGCAGGCCGCCCATGTCGCAGGCGCCCTGGACGTTGTTCTGGCCGCGCAGGGGGTTGACGCCGCCGCCTTCGATGCCGATGTTGCCGCAAAGCATAGCCAGGTTGGCCAGGGTCTTGACGTTGTCGGTGCCCACGCTGTGTTGGGTGATGCCCATGCAGTAAACGATAGAGGCGGCCTTGGCCTTGGCGTACATGCGGGCCGCGGCTATCATCTGGTCAGCCGGCACGCCGGTGATCTTTTCGACGTATTCCGGGGTGTACTTGGCCACCGTCTCTTTCATTGCCTCGAAGCCTTCGGTGCGCTCGTTGACATAAGCTTCGTCGTAGAGCTTTTCCTGGATGATGAGGTTCATCATGCCGTTGACCAGGGCGATGTCGGTGCCCGGAGTCTGGCGGAGCCAGAGGCGGGCAAACTTCACCAGGCCATGCTTACGGGGGTCGATGACGATCAGGTCTTTATTTTTCAGGCGCGCCGCCCGCTTGATGCGGGCCGCGATCACCGGATGGTTTTCGTTGGTGTTGGAGCCGATTACCAAAATGCAATCGGAGTCTTCCAATTCGCCGATGGAATTGGTCATAGCTCCGGAACCGAAAGACGCGGCCAGCCCGGCCACGGTGGAGCTGTGTCAGAGACGGGCGCAGTGATCGACGTGATTGGTGCCGATCCCGGCGCGCAGCAGCTTTTGCATCAGGTAATTCTCTTCGTTGGTGGCCCGGGCGGAGGTCCAGCCGCCCATTTTTTCGGGGCCGTGCTTCGCCTTGACTTCTTTCAGGCGACTGACCACGAAGTCCAGGGCCTCATCCCAGGTGGCCTCCTGGAGCTCGCCACCTTTCTTTTTACGGAGCAGCGGCTGTTTCAGGCGATCCGCATGTTGCACAAAGCCCAGGCCGAAGCGGCCCTTGACGCAGAGCCGGCCTTCGTTGGGCAGGGCGTGGGCGCCCATGGCCTTAACGATCTGGCCGCCCTTGACGTGGAGGTCGATCTGGCAGCCGACCCCGCAATAGGGGCAGGTGGTGCGGACGTGGCGGCGCTCCCAGGAGCGGCCCTGGTGCATGGAGTTTTTGTCGAGCAGGGCGCCCACGGGGCAGGATTGCACGCATTCGCCGCAGAAGACGCAGTCGGAGTCGATGTAGGGAAAATCGGCCTTGGCCACGATCTTATTATGGTGGCCGCGGTAGCCGAGGCTGATGGCCTGGTTGACCTGGCGCTCATTGCAGCCCCGGACGCAGCGGCCGCACATGATGCACTTGGAAAAGTCCCGGACGATCATGGTATTATCGTCTTCGTAATAGTAGGGAGTGCCCGGGGGGTTGGCAAAGCTGGGGGTGGGCACCTGGTAACGATAGGCCAGGCTCTGGAGTTCGCACTCGCCGTTGGCCTCGCAAACCAGGCAGTTGTGGTTGCCGGAGCCCAGAATCAGTTCCAGGACCATCCGGCGGGAGGCGTCCACCCGGGGCGATTCGGTCTTGATCACCATCCCGGGGTTGGCCACGGTGGCGCAGGCCGGCAGCAGGGTGCGGGCGCCTTCCACCTCCACCATGCACATGCGACATGACCCGGTGGCGGTAGTATCCTTGAGATAGCACAGGGTGGGGATGGTATAGACCCCGTGGCCCCGGGCCACTTCCAAAATGGTCTGGCCGGGTTGAAATTCCACGGCCAGGCCATTAAGGGTGAGGGTAGCCTTGCTCATGCCTAAGTTACCTCCATCTTGAAATCGGCGAACAGTTCCTGCTAAAAGTAAATTGTGGTCGGGTGATAATAACCGGAGAAGCTGCGCCAGCAAGAGCGGCGGAGCAACGGAACCTTCGCGGCACCGCTATCTGCCAGCCCAAATCATGTACATATTAGCACAAAGTCAGGATAAGGAACAGGAAAATCCAGGTTTTTCAAGTCAGGTTAGGCGGGTCTGACGATTTAAAATGGCGGCAGTCTGTCAGAGACCAGGCCAGGGCGGCGAGAGCCGCACCTGGCCTGGTTGCGGTGAGATCGTTAATCGCTGTTCAGGATGCGTTGCTTGTGGGAGTAAGTCTGGTTCTCCAGGACCACCTGTTTGCCCAGTTGGGCGCGCCGGTTGATGAGGATGGGGCTCACCAGATTGGCGGTGGCCTCAGCGGGTCGTCCCGGTGGGATGGTGAGGGTGACCAGCACCTGCAAATCATCGGGGCTGTGGGCCTCCAGTTCGTGCAAGGTGGAGTTGAGACGGCCTAGATTCAGCTGGGCGACCAGGCTGGTCGGGTCGGTCACCAAAAAGGCCAATTCCGGCTGGTCCACACATTGCAGGACGGCCAGGGGGGAGGTCTCCGGCCGGGCCAGCAAGACGTAACGGTGGTAATCACAGAACCCCAGGATGCCATGGCCGAAGGTAATGACTTGATTCTCGGCGCACTGCAAGGGGCCTATTCTAGTGCTATCGATGGCTAAAGAGGGACCTGGCTGCGGCGGTGCGGCCTGGGGGGTCACCCACTTGACCTGGCCATTGACGGTATCCTTAAACTCTCGCACGTCGCCCAGATGAAAAGTGGAGGCCTGGAGATTCTCCTGGTTCAGGCGCTGAAAGAGTTCGTCCCGTAGGACCACTACTTCAATGGGGGCTTCAAGCCCCAGTCGAACCTGCTTGCCCCGG
This sequence comes from Desulfobaccales bacterium, assembly GCA_044451265.1. Taxonomy (GTDB): domain Bacteria; phylum Desulfobacterota; class Desulfobaccia; order Desulfobaccales; family 0-14-0-80-60-11; genus JAPLJC01. The sequence continues at coordinate 17,072 of JBIOJX010000011.1, read as the reverse complement.
ACCTCCAGGACCACTACGCGGACATCGTCCCCGATGATCACCCCTTCGCCTATCCTACGTGTAAGTATCAGCAAGTTCTTCTCCCATCCTTGGTTTTTTATTGATTCCTGCCGAAATCCCATCGGCCTGGTCAGCGTCGGAGAAAAGAGCAACTTCTCTCCTGAGTCAATGGTTGCCCATGTTCACTTTCTTGAAAGTATCAGGGGAAATTGACTTAGCCCCCATTGCTCACCATTTAATTATGCAATTACCTTGCCAGTTTTCCAAATCAGCAAAATAGTAAAAAGCGCCCCCAGGCCAAGAGCTTTAAAGTTCTTTATAGGCAAAGAAAAAGATCGACTTAAGGTCGGTCTAAAAGAAGTGGCGGTGATCTTTAGCATGACGTGGAGAACGCTAAGAGCTCTTCTAAATGTTTCGAGAAGTGATCATAAGGTTAAAAAATAACGACATGTAAATTACCATCCAAAAATTCCTTAAGATAAGGTCAGGATGAAATTAGCAGTAAAGCGCTCGCCGAAATAAACCGGCCGGGGCAGGGGGTAAACCCGCCCCCACAGTGCCGGTGAGACCTGGGCGCGGGCTGAAAAGCCCGGCTTCCCAGTCTCCTCTATTCTGCGTCATTGCTGCTTGGCAAAAAGCTGCAGATACTGGCCGTAGCCTTTCTTCTCCAGATCCTCCTTGGGGATGAAGCGCAAGGCGGCGGAGTTCATGCAGTAGCGCAGGCCGGTGGGCGGCGGGCCGTCCTTGAAGACGTGCCCCAGGTGGGAGTCGCCGTGCTTGCTGCGCACCTCGGTGCGCACCGAAAAGAGATGCCGGTCTTCCCGGGTGACGATGTCGCCGGGCTCCAGGGGTTTGGTGAAACTCGGCCAACCGGTGCCGGACTCAAACTTGTCCAAGGAACTGAACAACGGCTCGCCGGAAACGATGTCCACGTAGATGCCTTCCCGGTGGTTATCCCAGTACTCATTATGGAAGGCGGGCTCGGTGCCCTCTTTTTGGGTCACCTGATATTGCAGGGGATTCAACCTTTTCCGCAGTTCCGCCTCGCTGGGTTTGGCATATTTGGGGTCGCCGGGTGGTTCGGCGGCCTGCAGTTGTCCGCCCCAGGTCTTTTGGAGAAACTGGTCCCGGCCGGAATTCCAGCGGTAGTATTTATAGCGCACCGGATTCTTATGGGCGTAATCCTGGTGGTAGTCCTCCGCGGGGTAGAAATTGGTGAACTTGACGATCTCGGTGACGATGGGTTTGGAGAAAGGCCCGGAACGGGCCAGGGCCTGCTTGGAGGCCTCCGCCAGACGCTGCTGCTCCGCGTCGTGGTAGTAGATGACGGAGCGGTATTGGGGGCCGCGATCCACGAACTGGCCGCCGGCGTCGGTGGGATCCATATGCCGCCAGAAATAATCCAGGATTTGCTGATAAGTGAGCTTTTGGGGATCGTAGAAGACCTGGACCGCCTCGACGTAGCCTTTCTCGGCGTAGTCTGCATAGGTGGGCTTGGGGCCGTGGCCGCCGGCATAGCCGGAGACCACCTGCGCCACGCCGGGGAGCTTGCGGAAATCCGATTCCACGCACCAGAAACAGCCGCCGGCCAGGGTGGCGACCGGCAAATTTGGATTATCAGGCATAGCGATCCCCTGAATTGGCGCTTTTTTGGGTGCAGCCTGGGCCGGCGGCGAGCCGGCGGCCAGAATCAGCAGGGCCAGTATGGAGATTGAGATCCGTAGATTTTTCATGGTTCGTTCTGAGCTAAGCCAAAATTAAGCTTAATTTTTGAAAAATCAAGGGGCGGCCAGGTCAGGTGCTCTTGACCTGAATTCCGGGGAGCCGGGGTAAAAGCTATTACTAACGGTATTGGCGAACTGCTCATTTTTTTCTGATCTGGGAGGAATTTCCAGGAAGGGAGAGAGGATCGAGGCTATTTGGATTTACAAAGTATCTTCTGTTTCCTGCTTGCGCCATGCCTCAAGGAAAATCAAGATACTCTCTTTATTACCCTTGTCGACCGCATCGTTCTTTTCGATTTCTTCGAGCCGACGTCGAAATTCATTAACATCAATTATTCGCTCAAGACCCTCAACCGAGGCCTTAACGTTACGCATGGAAACGCGATCTCCCAAGCCGAACATTCCAATGCCTTGCGACCAAATCTCTCCAGTAAATGCCCGAGCAAGCATTGAAACGGCTTCGTTATCTCTCAATTGTTCGCTGGTCCAAACCTTGACCTCAGCGCCATCGTCTTCAGCAAATTCCTCCCATCTGAACAAGATGGATGGTAGCTGAGGATGAGATATTAGTTCTCCATTCATGGCGGCAGATTTAATGGCTTTAATCGCAAGCCCCTTAAGCTCGGGGATGTATTCCTCGCTGACCAGACATTTCTCTTGTGGTTCCGGTGTTTGGCCCTCGCGCGGGAAGATGTCTGAGACAGCTGAGCTTGTGAAATTAATCAGCCAACCAACTTGGGCTTTTTGGCAGGCTGTTAAGAAAATTCGACTTCTTTCGTCTGGATCGCAACTTTCGAATGTCAACTTTCGGATAAGCCAGTGGATTCGCAGATAGGTACCGATAAAAAAGCCACCAGACTCGCGATCCTCAACTCGATCAATGTCATCAGCGATTTGGAATATCGCGGAAATAAGAGGCTGGAACTTCGCTTTCTCGATTCTTGCTGCGTGGACGTTCAACTCATCTAACAATAGTGGTACTTCCGATTTGCCATTTTTGCGAATTGAGCCAAGGGCTTTGCGGAAGGCTTGCTTGACGTATTCTTCATCACCGGCATGTTCTGTAAATTCGTCAATCTCAGCCATCGGAAGTGTCTCATCTCCGATGCTCATTCGGAAATAGGTATCGAAATGTTTATCCGTGCATACGCGGCGTTGGGCCTCCCAACTTTCCATGAAACTGTCTGCATAGCCAACATTTTCGAAGCGAGGGAACAACCGCATTAATGCAAGTCTGGCGTGGTCAAGACGCTTCTCTGGAACGAGCTTTAGAAAATCTTCTATTGTCTGATTTGGATCCTCATCTCTCTCGTATCTGGACCTGACACCACATACGCGCTCCTTGTTCGTCCGGATTGCGTTGTACAACAAAGGTTCGAAAAGTCTCATTATCTCCAAGGCCACATAATTTCCAACATCTACTTCTCCCGCAACTGCTGGCCAACTCACTGCCATCGCATTTGATAGTCGAGTTAAATCGCGGGGAGTATTGAGGTAGGGAGAGACCGCGTCATAGAACAAATTCATGAAGCGACGCAGTTGATCGCTGTCTTTCAGAGGTCCACAGAGTGTCTCTATCTGGGACAGAGCCGCCGAATTCAGATCATCGCGTGCTGGAAGCGGTAATTCGAAACTTGCCTGGATGATCTTTTCGAGGAAATGTGGACCCTCTGATGGATACATCTCTGTTACAGCCTTTTCAGCGAGCTCGCGATCAAAAACGAGCAGATACATGACGTTTGGTAGTCGCCCAACAGACTTGACAAGGCGGAATACAAGCAGTGCTTCGGTAGGCGTCAGACGATCAATATCATCTATCAAGACGAGGAACCGCTTTTTCTGCTCATATAGGGCTTCCGAGAGGCGTTCGAAAATTTTTTCAATGCTCTCACTTTCTGAGAAAAACCTCTTGGCATAATCCATTGACCCGGCAGTTAATGCTCCCCAGATACCTCCCGTGACTATATTCATGGCAGGGCCGACGACGGGTCCAGCCTGTAGCAATGTCTTGCCAATCTTTGGTATTAATCCCTTTGCTTTATCGCCGAGGCTCTTACTCAGAGATGCATTTAATTCCTGCAAGAACGCCAGAGTCAAAGCCTCTTCGCCCCGAAACCACCAACATCTAAAGTCAATAAGTTCAAGTCTACCTTGTTTCACATCATCCTTGAGATGATGGCGGATTAAATTCACAGCACTACTCTTACCCGATCCCCATGGTCCATTGAGGGCAATAGTGGCACCTATCGGCGATTCGATGTTTCTGAAGCTCTGAGCTAAAGCCTGAGCGAACCGATCAATACCAAAGCGGTCGTCTTCTGGGGTAAGTATCGGGGCGTCATTGAAAAATCCAGCTTTAAACATCTCCAAATTCCCCCAACATTAGCCAAAATGATCCAGAAAAGATGCAGAGGGCAGGGGGCGTTGACCCCTGGCCTTCCCCCACAGAGTTTTATAGCACCCCTTTGGTGGAGGGGACGCCCTGGGCTCGGGGTTCGGGTTGGGTGGCGTGGTCCAGGGCCCGGCCGGCGGCCTTGAAGATGGCCTCCAGGATGTGGTGGGTGTTTTCGCCGTAGGGCACAGTGATGTGCAGGGTGAGGCCGCCGTGCACCGTGACGGCCCGCCAGAATTCCTTGAGCAATTGGGGGTCGAGGCCGGCGGCGCCTGGGGACAGCTGCGCCTCCAGGTGGAGGAAGGGGCGGTTGCTCAGGTCCACGGTGACCTGGGCCAGGGCCTCGTCCATGGGCACCCGGGCTTCGCCGTAGCGTCGTACGCCGGGACGCTGCTGCAGGGCTTCGCGGATGGCGTGCCCCAGGCAGATGCCGATGTCCTCGACGGTGTGGTGCTGGTCCACCTCCAGGTCGCCGGTGGCCTTGAGCTTCAGGTCGAAGTAGCCGTGGGCCGCGAACAGGTGCAGCATGTGGTCCAGGAAGGGGATGCCGGTATCGATCTCGATGCGGCCGCGTCCGTCCAGTTCCAGTTCCAGGTCGACCTCGGTTTCCCGGGTTTTACGGTGGACTTTGCTCAAGGGGGACATGATAATTCTCCTTTAATGGTGTCCTGGGGTGCAAGGAATTACCTCACGCCAAGGCGCCAAGACGCCGGAAAATGTGCAGAAAAAGCGCTCTCCACCCCCACCCCAGCCCTCCCCCTCAAGGGGAAGGGAGTTAAAGGCAGGACGTTTCCAGGCGCCGAGCATTATTTCAGGCCACGAACGCCGTGGCGGGCACGGAGGCCCGCCCCACCAGGGCAGAGAAATTTTATCCCGGGTCCAGACGCCAAGACGCCAAGGGTAAGGTCATAATAAAACTTTTCGGGGGTTACGGCAAATGGTAATCTGGCCTTAATAATTCTGCCTAAAAAGGGCGCGGCGGGCCGCGCCGCCGAATCTGGGTGCAAGGTTCACAGTTAATCAAGCCTTAGCTCCTTTTGAACCTTGAACGTTCTAATTGGTTGAAGCTGTGGCAATTCCGGATAAAATATATAAAAAAATCTTGAGGACGCCCATGAGCAACAAGCGGCAGAATAGACGGATGACGGAAGACGGGGGACCTGAGCAAAAGACTTTCCCGGTCTTCGGTCTCCCGTCTGCGGTCAGGCTAATCAGCGGGATGATTTTTCTGGGTATGGTGTGGCTGGCCGTGAACATCTCTGGGCCCGGCCAGGCGATGGCGTCGGAGCCTAAGCTGGTGATGGCCGAAGACCACTTCGACTTCGGAGAGGTCTTCGAAGACCGGCAACTGAGCCATACCTTTGTGATCAAGAACAGCGGCAACGCACCTTTGGAAATCAGCAAGGTGGACCCGGACTGCGCCTGCACCGTGGCCGACTACGGGCGCACCATCCCCGCCGGCGGCCAGGGTGAGATCAGCCTGAGGATCAAGCCCTATTCGGTGCTGCGCCAGTTCCGCAAGGAGACCCGGGTGTTCGTCAACGACCCGGAGCACCCCGAATTTAAGCTGGTGCTCACGGGAACGGCCAAGCCGTTCATCGAGATTACGCCTTCCCACATCGTGCGGCTGCGGGGCTCGCCGGGGAACAACGTGCAGGGCGAGGTGCGCTTCACCTCACACCTGCCGGGGGCGTTTGAGATTACCAATCTTCACACCAATATCCCGGACAAGATCGAGGTGAGCCTGAAGCCGGTGGAGCCGGGACGGGTCTATGTTCTGGAAGTGAAGAATAAGGCGCAGAATTCCGGGCCTTACGCCGGCCTCATCGAACTGAGCACCAATTCCAAGGAGCGGCCCCGACTGATCGTCCGGGTGTTCGGCGAGATTTACCTGCCGTCCGCCAGCGGTCAGTAGAGGAGCAGTTCGTTCAGCAGGTGGGCGGCAAAGGTTCGGACCGCCAGACCCAGCAGCAGTTCGCGCTCCTTGTGGGCGGGCGTCCCCGGGTTGACCGGGGAGGTCACCTTGAGGCGATCCTGAAAGGCGAACAGGGTCTCGTCACCCCGGCGGATGACGCCCTGGACCGTGAGGTCGGCGGTGAGCCTGCCGAGGATAAAGCGGAAAGTGGCGCCCCGGATCTCCACCTGCTGCACCGTGCCGCTGAGGGCCGTGGGGCTCTGGGGGTCGAGCTTCAAGCCGTTGGCCCCCAGGGCCCGGGTGAGCTCTTCTTGCAACTGCGCCTGGAAGGCCGTCGGATCTACTCCCTGGGCGGCTTCCACGGGGAAGGGTTCCAGGGCGTAGGTGGTGTGGGCCGGGTCGAAGTCGGGGGCCCGATAGGCGGAAGTGAGATAACGGCCGGGCTGGAAGGCGAGGCCGGCCGGCAGCGTCGGCGCCAGGCGCGGGGCGCAGCCCCACAGACCAAGCAGTGCCAGGGCCCAGACGAGGCCCCAGGTGGTGTGCGGCTTCATCCACATGGCCATTTGATTACCACAATCCAAGGTTATCTGCCAAACATTTAACCATTTTTTGGCGATTAATCGGCACCTGGCGCGGGGGCGCCGTGCAGGCCCGACCTCTGGAGGCGGGCACTGGGGTGGACCCAGGGCGAACACAAGGTTCGCCCCTACGGAGGGGCCATCTGAGTTGCGGGAGCGGACGAATGAACCGACCGTTAGGTGGTGGTGGCCGGCGGCCTGGAGAAGCAGGACGCCATCCGGGCCTGCCTCAAGGGCAAGTACTTCAACAGCCTGATCACCGACGCCTACGTGGCCGTGGCGCTGGTGCTGGGATAAGGATTGGCGGGGCGGGCCTCCGGGCTTGCCCCAGCTTTTATGGTCGAATTTTTTATTTAGGCAGCGATTAGTTTTTGATGAGATCGGAACTTCTTCGGAAATGGGGGTATTGGCAAGATAGCTTCAATGCCGATATCCATCCTCATCCCCGCTTTGCTTTCCTTCGGGGCACCACTATCAAGGGCGACCCCAAACGTCCCATAAAGAACGCATTGGCCGCACCACCGCCTATTATCGGGAGCCCGTACTAACTTGGGTTTTGGGTGGGGGGTAACCTTTTAAGAAAATTTGAAGAGTGCAATGATCCCCCGCCATCTGTCATGGAGCCCGGGAGGCCTCAAGGTTTGCAGATTAACCTTGGGCCCGTGAACCCGACAAAGGCCTGGCGCCGCGATAAAGCGCCAGGAACAGCAGGGCCAGCAATACCGCCAGCCGGAACGGGAAGTTCATGGCCCAGGGGGACACCCACGGGGTTCGCAAGCTGCCCCAGGCTAACAGGCACCAGGCGAGCAACAAGAATACTTGCTGAAACTTAGAGTCCTGGTCATAGGCCTGCCAGCCCAGCCAGGCAAAAGGCAGGGCCAGGATGGCCAGATCGTAGTCAAAGGCGTAGGGAGTGGTCAGGAAAATCCCCACGGCCAGAACCGACCCTCGTATCGGCAAGGGCAGGCGCCGGAACCAGACCCAGCCGACCACAAGAATTCCCCCTAGGGTGGCAACCGCCTGGATGGCCGCGGCCAATTCCTGGCTGGCGCCCCAGAGGCGCGCCGCAGCAAACACGGTGGGCATCTTTCCCCAAAAATCAAGCCGATCTAATAAATTGGCGGCCAGTGGAAGGTTTTGGAAGAAGGCGATCCAGACGTTGGAGCCCAGCACCCAAAGACTGACTAGGGCTAGACCGGCGGCGGAAATAGCGGCCCCGATCAACGCCTTCCAGTATCGGCCCGCAGCCAGCGCGATGAAAGTTAGCCAGGCTAATTGAGGTTTATAACTGAGCAGGCCCAACAGACAGCCGCCGGCGAAGGGATAGCGGGCGACCAAAAGCAGGCCGCCACCTAAAAAGGCGGCGGAAAGGAAACCGTTCTGCCCATACAAAAAATTATGGACTGTGGCGGGGAAAACCAGGACCAGCCAGGATAACGGACTCTGGGGAATGAGGCGGCGAACTACACAAACAAACCCGGAGCCGGTGACTGCCAGCCAGCATACGAATGAGACGGCATACGGCAAAAGCGACAAGGGGAGAATCATGAGCAAGAAGGTGGGAGGGTAGTTCCAGAACTTGGGGGAGGTCTCGGCGCGGATTACCTCCCGCTCTGCCGCAGCCATCGACTCACGAGAAAAAACCGCAGCCGGGCCCTGGGTCTTCGCCACTTCGGAGGCCGCCCAAAAACAGAGAAAATCAGACCCCAACGGCCTGCCTGAGAGATCGACGAGATCAGTTTTAGAAAAAGTTCCTGCGGCCGCATAGCAGCCGATGACCAGATAAAAGGCCCCGAGAATCACAAGATGCGAAACCAGGAGGAGGCGGAAGTACCAGTAGATCGATTTATGATTCATTCCGGCTCGTTAACGATATAAAAAAGAAGGGCACTTTTGTGCCCTTCTCTCTTGAGCAAGCCTAAAGTCGTTAAAAGTTCTATTCGGTTTTTTCAAACCCGACTGATTTGATCGGGTCGACACCATCCCAAGCCAGCACGGTTAGATTACCTGCGATAAACAGGGCCAACATCAAAAACAATATCACTTTTTTCATCTGAATCCTCCTCGTATTTCTAACTCTGATTCTAAAATAAATAATTTTAACTTTTTGTCAACTAAATTATAATGGGTAAAAGAAACTTTTTCCAAAGAGGATTGCCCAATTAAGGAGCAGGATATTGTGAAAATCTACACTTTCTTCAGAACTCATGGCCTCAAGCAATTTTTTTCGACAAAAGTGTTGGCGTTTCTGGGCGTACTTTTACTTTTACTGTCGATTCAGACTCTTGCCGCCGAAAATAAGGGAGAATCCGACGAGTTTCGTAACCTAACTGGGCCGGAAATTTGGGTTCTCGGACAGATAAACCAGGGAAAAGAGGCGGACCTGAAAAAGAGGTTTGCCGGAGAGAAGGGAAAGGATCTACTGGGATCAGATTTTTTGGAAAGATTGTTTAATGATGGTTTTAAGAATATCCTGATCACTAACCAAGGGGTAAATATTGTCAATGCCACAATAGTGGATGATGTCAATTTAAATAATGTTGAGATAAATTATCCAGTTTATCTGAAGCAGTGTATTTTTAAGGGTAAAGTAACTTTTAAAAGAAGTTACTTTAAGAAAGATTTATCTTTTGAAGGGTCAGAATTTCTAAAGATTGCGAATTTTGGCGGAATCAAAGTCGATGGCAATTTCATTTGCGATGAGGCTCGGTTTGAGGATGAATGTTATTGGTGGGATGCCAGAATCGGCTTAGAGTTTCAAGCTGTGGGGACCGAGTTTCGCTGTAGCAAGGGGCCGGCCGATTTTAACTCCATGGCGGTGGCTGACAGCGTCCATTTCAGGAGCAAATTTTACGGGCCGGTGAGCTTCAGGCGAGTCCGCGTGGGCAAACAGTTCGATGCCAGAGGGGCAAAGTTCTTTAACCTCAAGGGACCGGCCAATTTTTATGGCATGAAAGCAGGCCACGTGTTGCTTAACAAGAGCGAATTCCATGGGCCGGTGAATTTTGAGTTCATGGAAATTGCCGAGAGTTTTTGGGCCTCCGGGGCCAAGTTTCTCAATGAAACCGAAGTAAAAAACTTTGCCAACGCCAAAGTGGGCCATAAAGTTTTTATGGATGGGACCTTCAGCTCTGGTGATGTCGATTGCTCTTACAGTAACTTCAATGATCTAGAAATCGACGGGGGACCGAAAGACGGGAAACCAGATGGACATGGGAGCAACGTTTTCATTCACTGTTTAAACCTAAAAGGAACTCTGATTCAACGCGATCTAAAGATTGCCAACTTGAGCATCGATGATTTAAATGTCAGGCAAATGCAGGTAAAGGGTCAAGCCACTATCGAAAACGTGCAAATCAAAAATTTGGCAGACTTTCGAAACGGCAGCTTCCAAGGGCTTAGTTTGGTAAATGTTAAATTGCCGGAGGTGGACCCGAAGAAGCCGCAGTTGGGAAATGAGGAGAAAAAGCGGTTCAAATACGAGGTGTATTTAGGGGAACTCACTTACGGAAACCTGAGCATTGATAAGCCGGTGTGCCAATCAGACGATAAACCATATGATTGTGACTATAATGATAAGGATTTCGAGAAAATTAAGGACTTTGTGGAGGGTTGCCCTTTCTATACGCAAAGTTATGTCCAATTGGAAAGCTTCTTTAAGCGCATCGGTCGCGAATCTTGGGCCAATGAAGTCTTTATGAACATGAATAATCGGGAATTAACAGAAAAAATGCATTGGTATGATCCACGCCGGTGGCTGGAATGGTTTTTCTGGGGGAAGATCGCCGGGTACGGCCGCGCCCCTTTCCGCGTATTCTTTCTCAGCCTGGCATTTATCATTTTAGGCGCCTGTCTGTTTGACCCGAGATTTCTGACGAACAAAATATCGGCAGAGGGCAGGATCAGAGACGCCGCGATCAGATTAATTATCAGCCTGGACAGATTTCTGCCCATAGAACTAGGGCTGGCGAAAGATTGGGATGCCAAAGGCCGCCGTTTCCCCGTATGGCTCTACTTCTTTCTGCAGCAGGTCCTGGGCTGGATTCTGATTCCCATTGCTCTGGCGAGCATTTATTCCCAACTTAAATGAAAGCTACAGCCACAAACTAGGTATTTGTAGGGCTCTATTCATCGTGGCATTGCTGAAAACCACGACGTAACTTCTGACCTTAGTACCAACCTTGGCTCCCCGGCGCGCGCCGAATTTCTCTGCAGCTCGGCTCGATAAATTCCTGCGGCCAACCCCGCCTTTTTTGTGGTAAGATAGCGCAGATTATCTTCCCTTAGAAATGACTAATTTGATTACCGAGGCGGAGCCAGGCATAACGGCGCTGGGGTGGGGCCGGCGGCTGCCGGGGCGGGATGATGGCGCTCCGTAAGATTATATTTCTCACCTCTATCCTGATGGCCTTGCTGGTTTTGGGCAGCCTGGGCTTTGTCTGGCTGGAAGGCTGGAATTATTTCGACGCCTTCTACATGACGGTGGCCACCCTCACCACCCTGGGGGGCGGGGAGGTGCAGCCCTTGTCGAAGTTGGGCCGGGCCTATACCATGGCCTTGCTCCTGGCGGGTATGGGGGTCCTCCTTTATATAGTCACGTCCCTGGCCCGGGTGGTGGTGGAAGGGGAGATCAAGGCAGCACTGGGAAGGCGCAAATTGGTCAAGCTCATGAAAGGACTCAAAGACCACTATATTATTTGCGGTTTCGGCCGCATCGGGGAGATCATCGCCCGCCAGCTCAAAGAGCGGGGCATCCCCCTGGTGATCATCGAAAATAAGCCTGAGAACCTGAGCCGGTTGGAGGAGTCGGGTTATTACGTCGTCGCCGGCGACGCCACCCGGGAAGAGGTCTTGCAGGAGGCCGGGATCGACCGGGCCCGGGGCCTGGTGGCGGTGGTTGGTTCGGACGCCGACAACGTTTACATCGTCCTGACGGCCCGCAGCCTCCAACCCGGCATCTACATCGTAGCCCGGGCCGAAGAGAGCGGGGCCGAAAAGAAGCTGCTGCGGGCCGGGGCCGACCGGGCAGAATCCCCCTATGAGATGGGGGGCCGGAAGATGGCCCACGCCATCCTGCGGCCCACCGTGACCACCTTCATGGAACTGGCCATGACGGAAGGGGTGGAATGGAGCATGGAGGAGGTCAGGGTAGGGGAGGGCTCCGCCCTGGCGGGGGTGGCCCTCAAGGACTCGGGCATCCGCCAGAAACTGGACCTCATCCTGGTGGCCATCAAGCGGGCCGACGGCGAGATGCTCTTCAACCCCACCCTGGAGACGCCGATCCTGGCGGGAGATACCCTGATCGCCCTGGGGCTGCGCCATAATCTGGAGATGCTGGAAAAAATGGTGAGCTAGCGGTCAGCAGTCAGCTTTCAGCTCAAAAAAAAGGGCCGGAGATCTCACGCCAAGACGCTAAGACGCCAAGGCGCAAGAATTTAAGGAAAGGCGATAGGCGGGATTTTGGTGCTCCAGCACAGGCGAGACGCCTGCGCCACCGAAGTCAAATAGGGAGGGAGCCATGACCCAGGCGCTGATCGGACGCGGGGTGAGTGTTACTTATTACGGCCACTCGGCCTTTAAATTAGTGGGGGGCGGGGTTTCGGTGTTTATCGACCCCTGGCTCAGCAACCCGCGGCTCAATACCCCGGTGGAGCAGGTGGGTAAGGTGGATATCATCCTGGTGACCCACGGCCATAGTGATCACGTGGGCGAGACGGTGCCGTTGGCGCAGCAGACCGGGGCCGCGGTGGTGGCCATCCACGAATTGTCGCAAACTCTGGCGGAACAGGGAGTCTCGCAGGTTGTGGGCATGAACAAGGGCGGCACCGTGGCCCTGGCCGGACTCAAGATCACCATGACCCAGGCGGTCCATTCCTCCACCCTGACGGTAGGGGGCAAGATGACCCCCTGCGGGGAGGCCGGCGGCTTCGTGGTGCAGTTCCCCAACGGCTTTACGGTCTATCATGCCGGCGACACCGCGGTCTTCCGGGACATGGAACTCATCCGGGAGCTCTACCAGCCGGAACTGGCCCTCTTGCCCATCGGCAGCCACTACGTCATGAACCCCCAGGAGGCGGCCCTGGCCTGCCGGCTCCTCAAACCCCAGTGGGTCATTCCCATGCACTACGGCACCTTTCCGGTGCTCACCGGCACGCCGGCAGAGTTGCTGGAGCTGCTCAAAGATACGCCGGAGATCATGGTGGTGGTGCTGAAGCCGGGGGAGACGGTGGATTAGAGGCCGGGGGCTAGGGGCCCTGTAGGGGCGCTTCTCGAACCGCCCTCCCTGCACTTGTATTTTCGGGGTGGACAAGATTAGTCATGGACAGTTTAACCTGCTCCAGTCTGCATATGGCGTCCGCGCCTTGCCGTTTAAGTGGCTTCCTGTCGGTTTTTACTGACTAATGGCTGGCTACTGAAAAGCAGTCAATCATCCTTTCTTTTCTGGAAATTTCTCCCGGTTTAGGTGATTAAGGGATAATATGGCACAGATGCATCGCTTATCCAAAATCAGGCGCCTGGGACCGTTTCTGTTCCGCAACATCTGCGGCCCTTGGGAGGAATCTCCCGACAAATTAGCGGGTTGCCTGCCGGCCGCTCCGGCCCAAAGCGGCACGCCAGCGGCACAATTTCCGCAAAATATTTTTGCTGTGAAACACCCCGGGTGGCCAACTGTTCCAGGTTTATCAAAATAACGCGGTTTAATTAGCAGTTTTTGCTATTAAATGCTGACTTAAAGGTTTCTAAATGCGTCGCAAAAAGTGCTGGCAGGTGCAGCCGGAACGGCCGGAGCAGGTGAAGGAGCTGAGCGCCCGCCATGGGCTGCCGCCCCTGGTGGCCCGCCTGCTGGTGAACCGGGGCCTGAACGGGGTGGAGGAGATCGAGGCCTTTCTCGACCCCAGCCTGGAGCGCCTCTACCCGCCCTTCGGCCTGGCGGACCTGGAAAAGGCTGCCACCCGCCTGGGTCAGGCGGTGCGCCGGGGCGAACCGGTGGCCGTTTACGGCGATTACGACGCCGACGGCATCACCGCCACGGCCGTATTGCACCAGCTTTTCACCGAGCTGGGTCTGACTTGCAGCAACTATATTCCCAACCGGCTCAAGGAAGGCTATGGCCTGAAGGTGGGGGGCCTGCAGGAACTGGCCGCCAAGACGAAATTAGTGGTGACGGTGGATTGCGGCATCAGCGACGCCGAGGCGGTGGCCTGGGCTAAAGAACAGGGGGTGGAGGTCATCGTCACCGACCACCACGAGATCCCGCCGGAACTGCCGCCGGCTCTGGCGGTGGTCAATCCCAAGCGGGGCGGTGCGGCTTATCCCTTCGGCGACCTGGCCGGCGTCGGCGTGGCCCTGCTCCTGGCCCTGGGAGTACGGGCCGAACTGCGCTCCGAGGGCTGGTTCGCCAAGCATAAAGAGCCCAACCTCAAATCGTATCTGGACTTGGTGGCCCTGGGCACCGCCGCGGACGTGGTCCCCATCCTGGGGGAGAACCGCATCCTGATGCGTCAGGGGCTCAAGGTTTTGGAAGAAAGCCGCCGTCCCGGCCTGGTGGCCCTGAAGGAAGCGGTTAAGCTGGAGGGCAAGCCCATCTCCTTCCGGGACGTGGTCTTCCGGCTGGCGCCGCGGCTCAACGCCGCCGGGCGCCTGGGCCAGGCCCGCTGCGCCCTGGAGTTGCTGCTGTGCGACGATCTGGCCCAGGCCCGGCTCCAGGCCAATTATCTGCACAACCTGAACCGGCAGCGTCAATCCCTGGAAGAGGCCATGCTCCGGGAAGCCGCGGCCCTGGTGCGCCGGGAAAAGTTAAACCAGCGGCCGGTAATGGTCCTGGCCAAGGAAGGCTGGCATCCGGGCGTCCTGGGGATCGTGGCGGCCCGGCTGGCGGAGGAGCATCACCGCCCGGTGGCCATGGTGAGTCTGCAGAACGGCACGGGCCGGGGTTCGGCCCGCTCGGTGGAGGGCTTTCACCTGTTCAAGGGCCTGCAAGCCTGCGAGGCGGTGCTCCGGCGCTACGGCGGCCATGCGGCCGCGGCGGGCTTCGAAGTGGCGGCGGATCAAGTCGGGGCCCTGCAAGAGAAGCTGGAGCAGGCCTTGCACTCGCAGTTGGGGCCCGAGCCGCCCCGTCCCACCCTGAAGGTGGACGCCCAGGTGCAACTGGCGGAGCTGAACCGGGAATTCTTTGGCCACCTGGAGCGCCTGCGGCCTTTCGGCCCCGGCAACCCGGCGCCGGTGTTCGTCTGCCGGGAAGTGGAGTGCCTGAACTCCCGGGTGGTGGCGGAGCGCCACCTGAAGGTGCAATTGCACCATCAGAGTTGCGTCATGGAGGCCATCGCCTTCGACCAGGCGGCCCATCATCCCCTGGCCGGGGGCCTGGAAGTGGCCTTCAGCGCCCGGCTGTCGCACTACCAGGGGCGCTCGATTCCGGAGTTGCTGCTGCTGGATTGGGGGAAACCTTAAAGATAGTTGCCGGTAGCCAGTAGGCAGTTTTCAGTAAAAGAAAAAGCAGGAAGACTGGAATTTCGCAGAAAAAAGGTTCTTATCGGGACCTTGTGCAGAACCTCGTGAAAAGAGGATAGAAAACTAAAAACTCGAAACTCGAAACTATTTCCTCGTCTCCAACTCCTTCAGCAGACGCCGGGCTTCCTGGCGGTCTTCTTCCAAGTCTTTGGGAGTGAGGGCATGCTGGCCCCCCTGCAACACCTTCTGCAGTTCAGCGCGGGCCTCGTCCTTCTTCCCCATATCCAGCATGGTTTCGGCCAGGTAGAGGTGGTTGGTGCTCTGGTTTGGGGCCAGGCGCACCGCGGCGGTCAGATGAGTCAAGGATTTTTGCTTGTCTCCCACCGAGATGGGCCAGGATGGGGCCTCAAAATAGATGCGGCCGATGACGCGGTGGGCCCCGGCATCATCATAGGTTTCATCCAGGACCAGGACCCGTTTAAGTTCCTCCATGATCTTCGGGAGCAGTTTGAAGCCCTGGAGTTGCGTGCCGACATCGGCCAAGCCGCTAAGGTTCATGGCCTTCCAGTAGTGGCCGGCGACCCCTTTGGGCTCCTGAGCCAGGAGCCTGTCGGCATACCCCAGCCCTTTTTCATAATAAAGGCCCCGCCCTTTGACGGGGGCCACATCACCTAAAATGAAGCAGGCCCGGGCCAGGCGGGTCAAGAGCGGCGGCGGCCCCTGGAGCAGCCCTTCGTAAAGGTTCAGGGCTTGCTGGGCTTTGGGGAAGTCCAGGTTGGGACTGGCCAACAGCGCGTCGGCCTGGGCCATTTTATCCGGCTCCCCGGCGGCCTGGCCGAAGGCGGCGCAGCCAAGCAGCAGGCCAATCACGACAATAATCCTACGACAGCATTTCATTTTGTTCCTCATAAACTAGATCAAAATTTGGCTTGAAGTCAGGATGGTCCAAAATATAACGTCTAAGGCGCGGCTTGGCAAGGTCGAGGCCGACCCCGAAGACCTTTCCAAGCATCCGCTGATAAGTCCTTGCCCGAGGGCGGTTTCTGTGATAGAGGTTTTACATACCCGAAGGCCAGCAAAGGAGGAGTCATGGCTGGGGTCAATAAGGTTATTTTGGTGGGCAATTTGGGGGCCGATCCGGAGATGCGCTATACTGCCGACGGCACCGCGGTGTGCAATTTCAGGATAGCCACCACGGAGAAGTATAAGGACCGGCAAGGCAATATGCAGGAGCGCACCGAATGGTTTAAGATCGTTGCCTGGCGCAAGCTGGCGGAGATCTGCGGCCAGTACCTTGCTAAAGGCAAGCAGGTTTACATTGAAGGCAAGATCCGTAACGAAAGCTGGGAAAAGGACGGGGTCAAGCAATATTCGTACAAGATCGCGGCCGATACTATGCAGATGCTGGGAGGCCCGGGCCAGGGCAATCGGGCGCAAGAGCCGGAGCCGGGTTTCGGCCCGCCGGAAGGCGGCGTCCCGGAAGACGATATCCCGTTTTAAGACCAGCAGGGCCATGGCCGCGGTGCAGGCGTTTGCCAGACTTTATTGACTTTTGAGAGGGAATAAAGGGTTAATTTGAAGACGCGGCGGGTCCTTAGAGCAGAAATTACCGGTATGCTGCGATCGGCCGATTTCACTGCCTTGACGGAGTTGGCCGCGACGGATCAGCGCGTCGGCGAGATCCTGCTGCAATTTCTCTATGACCCTGAGGACCTGTTGCACTGGCGCGCCCTGGAAGGCCTGGGCTATGTGGCCGGGGTGCAACCGGGCCAGGTGCAAAAGCTGATTAGCCGCCTCATCTGGCTGTTGAACGAGGATTCGGGCAGCTTCGGCTGGGGCGCGGCCGCGGCCCTGGGGGAGATCGGCAGGGGTAACCTCTCCCTGGTGAAAGAGATCATCCCTATGTTTTGCGGTTTCCTGGAGGAGGAGTTCTCCCGGGCGCCCATGCTGTGGGGCGTCGGCCGTTTGGCGGAGGTTGCGCCGGACCGGCTGAACGAAGTTTTGCCCGTGAT
>JBIOJX010000010.1:0-26509 GCA_044451265.1 Desulfobaccales bacterium | reverse complement strand
GATGATGGCGGCGATGCGGTCCATGGCCAGGACCAGGCGGGCCGAGGGCTGGCGGGCCACCACCACGGCGCCGGGAGGGATGCCGGCCACATCTTCGTCATAGAGAAAATGGTAGACCCGGCCGGCCACGGCGCCGCCCACCGCCCGGACACCGATGGTCAAGAGCGGCGGCACCGCCGGTTCCGCCGGACGCTCCCGGGTGGTAGGGGCGGCAAAACGGGGGGTGCTCACTCGGAGGGGCCGGGACTGGAGGATGACGATGTTGCCGGCCTCGCCCACGGTCCATTCGATGTCCTGGGGGCCGCCGAAGTGTTCCTCCAGCATCAGGGCGATTTCCGCCAGGGTGCGGGCCTGGACGTCGGTCAAGGAGGGGGCCGATGCCTTTTTGGCCGCGAGTTTCACCTCCGCCACGCCACCGTCGGGCTGGCAGGCCAGGGCCACGGGCTTCTCCAGCACCCGCCGCTGTTTGATGGCATGATCTTTATTTCGAGAAATCACATAAAGGTCCGGGGAGATGGTGCCGTCTACGGCGTACTTCCCCAGGCCCCAGACGGCGCTGATCAAGACGCTATCGGCTTCGGGGGCGTGGGGGTCGATGGAGAACATGACGCCGCTGGCCCGGGCCGGGACCATGGTGAGGACGCCCACGGCCATGGGGAGCTGGCTGACGGAAAATTGCTGGTATTTCCAATAGAAGATGGCCCGGGAGGTGAATTTGCTGGCAACGATTTCCTTGTAGTGGTCCGGCAGCCGGGCGGCGTCAACGTTGAGCAGGGTGGCGAATTGGCCGGCAAAGGAAAATTCGGTGTCTTCGCCCACGGCGCTGGAACGCACCGCCAGCCAGGGGGTGGGCAGCGCTTGGGCCGCCTGCACCAGGGCCGCCTCCAACTCCGGGGGCAGCGGTGCCCGGCGGATCAACTCCTGGATCTCCTGGCTTACCGTCTCCAGGCTCTCCAGGTCGTGGATGGGGGCCTCGGCCAGCCTGGCCTCCAGTTCACCGGAGAGCTCGGCCCCCTCCAGAAAGCGCTTGTAGGCCGTGGCGGTGATGGCAAAGCCCTGGGGCACCGGCAGGCCCACATGGTTGCCGATCTCGCCCAGGTTGGCCATCTTGCTGCCCACCGCCGGGGCCAGGTCCCGGTTTAAGGCCGACAGGGGCAAAACGAAGGGGGTTTCCGGGATGGTGGGGACCGCGGTCAACTCCTGGCGGATGTCTTCCCAGAGGCGCCGGCAGATGGGAACCAGTTCCGGGTAGCGGCCGCCGGTGAGCAGGTTGAGCTCGGCGACCATCCCGGAGACGCTGGCCAGCAGGCGGTCCGACTGGGTTTCCAGGTAGCCGGTGTCGAAGAGAAAGTCGCCGGAGAGCTTTTCCTCCATGTCGGCCATGGTTTCCAGGGCCTGGTTGTTTCCGGTCAACAGGTGGCGGAAATGGCCGAACTGCTCCTGCAGGCGGGACGCTTCGTCTACCTCTTCTTTGAGGAACCGTCGCAGGAACTTGAAAACCATTAAAAACTCCGAAAGCTGTTAGCAGTTAGGCAGCCGATCTGGCGGCCACAGGCCGCCCTATAACTGACTACTGGCCACTGGCCACTGACCACTGACTACTGCTTTTTCAGCTCCGCCAGTTCTCCCTGCATCCGCTTCCACTCCAGGGCCCGGCGGATAGTGATGAGGATGGTCTCCTTGCGGAAGGGTTTGGTGATGAAATCGTAGGCCCCCTTCTGGATGGCTTCCTCGGCGGTCTCGATGGTGCCGTAGGCGGTGATGATGATAATGGGCAGGCTATGATTGATCTTCTTAACGATGTCGATCAGGTCCATGCCGTCCACCAGGGGCATCTTCAAGTCGGTGATCACCAGGTCGTAGTGATCCTCCTGGAGCATTTTGCCCACCTCGAGGGGGTTGTTGGTGGTGCTCACCTCGTAGCCGGTCTTGTCCATCAGGATGGTCTTTAACAACCTGAGCATATTGGGTTCGTCGTCCACCACTAAAATGCGTTCCGGCATGACTTCCTCCTGGTTGAGGGCATTAACTATTTTATGGTGCGCCGGGCGCACCCTACGTTGCCTTCTGCTTGCTGCTTACGGCCTCCCCCGCCTCGGGCTCGGCGGCGATGGGGAGGTAAACGGTGAAGGTGGTCCCGTGTTTTTCGGGATATTCGTCGGCCGGGAAGGTGGTGAAGATGATGTTGCCGCCGAACTTGGTGATGATGCCATAGCTCATGGACAGACCCAGGCCGGTGCCTTCGCCGGTCTTCTTGGTGGTGAAGAAGGGGTCGAAGATCTTGGTCTGGGCCTCCCGGGGGATGCCGTTGCCGGTATCGCTGAATTCGATGGCCAGGCGTTTGCCGTCCGGGGCCGGCTGGGTCGCCACCTTGAGGATGCCGCCGCCCTTCATGGCGTCCCGGGCGTTGTTGATCAGGTTGATGAAGACCTGCTGCAGTTCCGAGGGGTCGCCGGCGGCCATCGGCAGGTTAGGGGCGAAGCTGCTGTCCAGGCGTATCTTTTTAGTCAACAGGGTATTTTTCACCACCGCCAGGGTCTTTTCCAGGAGCGGGTTGATATCGGCCCGGGTTTCGGTGCGCTCCGGGGCCCGGGCGAAGGTGAGAAGATTCTCCACGATCTTCTTGCAGCGCAGGCCCTCATCTTCGATGACCTGCAGGGTTTCATGAATTTCGGGCAGGTCCTCGGTCTGTCCCAGCAGGTGCTCGGCAAACCCCAGGATCACGGTCATGGGGTTGTTGATCTCGTGGGCCACGCCCGCGGCCAGAGTGCCGATGGAGGCCAGCTTTTCCATGTTGATCATGCGGTCTTCGATGGACTTGCGGCCGGTGATGTTGCGGGAAATGATCTCGAAGGCGAAGATCTGCCCCTGCTCGTCCCGGATGCCCACGATGCTGGTGGAGAACCAGAACTCCTGGTCGCCGATGGCCACCTGGTGGCGCATGGAGCGGACTTTGCCGGTTGTCTGCATTTCCCGCAGCCAGTCCATGTGGAAGTCGGCGGATTTTTTGGTAAAAATGTCGTAAAGGGTGTGGCCGATAAAGTCCTCGGGGTGCCTCCCCATCCGGGCATCGGCGGTCTGGCTCTGGGGCAGGTCCGCCAGGGCCCGGGAGAAGAGGTCGGCGGCAAACCGGTTGATGGAAAGGATGCGGCCCTGGTCGTCCACGGTATAGATGAGGTCGGCGGCATTCTCCACCAGGCCCTGGTACCGGGCCTCGGACTTCTGCAATTTCTCTTTCTGGCGGCCGACTTCCTGCTCCAGGTCCTCGGAGAACTGGCGTTCATAGCGGAAGTTCAGGGTGACGATGGTGCCGGAGAGGACCACCAGGCCGATGATCACCTGCATTAAGAACTGGCGCATGTAGAGGTCGTGCACCACGCCTTCCACTTCGCTGGCCGGGGCCACCACCGCCACCGACCAGGACAAGGCCGGGGTGTCGCTCTTGACGATGGCGGGGTCGCCCAGCTTCACCGGGGCATAGGCGATGAGCTTCTGAATCTCGCCGGCCATGCCCCGGTGCCAACCGGAGAGGTAGGCACCCAAGCCCTCTTTGCCGGCCAGCATCTTTTCCCGCTGAATCTCATTGATGGCGTCGAAGGAAATGGCGGGCATCCGTTCCTTGCGGACGGTGAAGGCGTTTTTGCCGATGAAGTCGCGCTCCGGATGGGTCAGGAAAATCCCCTGGTTGTCCATGATCCAGGCATAGCCGGTCTTGCCGCTCTTGATCTGCTGGGTAAACCTGCTGGCCAACTGTTGGCTGTCGATGTAAAAGGCCAGGACCCCGGCGAAGGCCTCGGAGGGGTGGGGATGGCTCTCATCCACCGACACTTCATAGGTGGGCACAGCCATCACGGTGATCAGGCGGCCGACGAAATTGGGGACCTGGGTGGAAACCGCACTGACATAGACCCGGCCTTTGTTCTCGGGATTGGCGGCCCATTCCAGGTAAGGGGCGTCCGGGAAGTCGCCGGAGGTGACGTGGTCCAGGCCGCGGCCATCCACCAGGTAGGTGCGATTGCCCTGGGCCGCGACGCGAAAAACCTCCACCACCCCTTCCTCGCGGACGCTGGCCAGGGTGGCCCGCATGCGGTTGGCCCAGGTGAGGGGCTCCAGGTACTGAATGGAGGGGGAGAAGTTGAGGGTGCTCAGCTCCCGCTTCAAGAAGTTGATGTCCTGCTCCAGGAGGCCGGCGGTGTGGCGGGCCAGGACTAATTGCTGCTGGTTGAAGTCCTCTTTGACGATCTCCCGCATCTGGCCGGCGGATTTCAACCCCAGGTAGATGCTGGCGCCCAGGAGGGCGAGGTTCACCGCCAGGAGAATTGCCAGGACGTGGTGGGAGACCAGGAAAGGGAAGCGCCGCATGGGACGGTCATCCTCGAACTTTGGGCTTTAGCGCTTTAATTAAAGCACAACCGCGCTGGATAATCCAGTCTGGTTCTTATTCTGGGCAGCATACCGCGTATAATTAATATTTTAGCCAAGTTACGGCAACCGGTCAAGCGGACTTCCGGTCCGGCTGCAACCCTTACTGGACTGCAGCAATCGCCACCCATGCGCATACTTTGTTTCACATAAGAGCAAGGTAGATACCAGCAGTTGGGGCTGACCTCTGAATAATTCCCTCTCTTGGAAAAAAGGCGGCTCCCTTTGGAGGAGAGCCGCCGGCTAGGGGAATGGACGGGTAAAACAAAATCAGCTTTTGACCACCAGCACCGAACAGGGTGAGTAGGTCACCACCTTGGAGGCGGTGCTTCCCAGGAAGGACGAGGTCTTGCCGGCCAGGCCCCGGCTGCCGATGACGATGAGATCGACCTTCCGCTCTTTGGCCACGGCCACGATCTCTTCCGCCGGCGAGGCGCCGGTGGTCAAGAGAATTTCGACCCCGGTATCGAGCCCCTTACCCTTGGCCACTTCCTGGGCTTTCACCAGGGCCGCTTCCGCCAGAACCTTCATCTTGTCGGCTATATACCTGCCCTCTTCCAGTTCCGGCAGTTCGATGCCCACCGCCACCAAGAGCAAGGAGGAGGGCTGAGATTTGGCCAGGTCGCAGGCTTTCTCCACGGCTTTCAAGGAGTATTCCGAGCCATCCACGGGCACCAGCATCTTCATGGCTTCACCTCTTTGACGGCATAGGCCGCTTTCTCAGCCTGCTCCTTCTTGAAGCCTTGATACAATTTGAACATGATGATTGCGCACATGCCCAGGGCGGCGCACATGACCATCCATTGGGAGGCGGTATTTAATTGGAACTGTTTCAGGGATACCGAGATGCCGGCCAGGATGACCATAATGGCAAAGAGCAGACGGATGCCGTAGCCCCGGATGTACTTGACCGCGGTGACGCCGACCTGGGCCCCGATGGCGGCGCCGACGAGCATCAGGATGGCGGCGATGATCTCCACCCGGGCCTTAACCCCATAAGTGAAGCAGCCGTAGGCCCCGGAGAACAGGACCGAGAACAGGTCGGTGCCCACCGCAATGGCCGTAGGGCAGCCGATGAGGTAGATCAGGGCGGGCATGCGGATGAAACCGCCGCCGACGCCCAGGAGACCGGAGAGATAACCCGTAAAGAGAAATACCCCGCTCACGGTCCAAAGGGAAATGGTGATCCCCGAGGCCGGGAAGTGGATCATGGGCGGGATGTTCCAGCTTCTCTTAGCCGGCATGGCCATTCCCGACCTGGCCGCCGCCGCCACTTTGGCAGCCTGGGCCGCGGCCCGTTTGTCCTTGGTCATATAATCGTAGAGCATATAAATGCCCAGACCGAAAAGCATGAACATGTATATATAACGAACCACCGGGCCGGCTATGCCCAACTTGGTCAGGTACATGACGTTGCGGGCGCCGATCTCCACCCCGATGACCGAGCCGACGATGGAGATGAGGCCCAGCTTCATGTCCACGTTGCCCATCTTGCGATGTTTGGCAGTGGCCACGATGGATTTGCCGAAGATATGGGCCAGGTCGGTGCCGATGGCATAGGCCATGGGAAAACCGAAGGCATTGAGGGCCGGGGTCACCACCCAGGCGCCGCCGACTCCGAAGAAGCCCCCCAGGACGCCCACGGAAAACCCGATGGCGATCAGGATGAGGGCGTTGAAATGCATGCCGGCGATGGGCAGGTAAATATCAAACATGGTGTAGTTCTCCTATCCCGTATTATTCGTGGTGCTCCATCTTGTGAGTTTCCATGCCGATCATCTTGAGGATGACGTCGGTGACCAGGGCAATGGTGAAACCCAAAAGGCCCATCAGCACCGTGACGATGGTGGCGTAAACCCAGAGGTTGTCGTTGTACCAGTGGGCGAAGAAATAATCGATGGCGCCCAGATGGGTCAGGTCAACCTTTCTCCCCAATTCCTCAGGGACGTCCAGACCCTCGCTGGCCCAGAGCAGGACGGGCACGCCCAGCAGCAATAAGTTAAGGATAATTGCCGAAAACTTCTTCACTGTTGTTCACCTCCCTCTAAAAAGTCACTGTTTCAGAAACCCGGGAATGCGCCTCTCCAGGGTTAGGTTCTTACCCTTATTGGCAATGGCCGTGCCAAGCCCGGGGCGAAACTGCCGGTGGAATAACTATCTGTAAATTCGAGGTATCCGGCGGGCATGTGAACTTTTGGCCTGCAGTGGGTAAGATTTTCCTGTCAGGATTTTTTACAATTTGTAAAAGCGTCACCGATATAATTCCTGGCAGGAGCAATCCCTGGAAAGGTTTTGGCAAGCGCTGACTTGAGCCCAACAACCCGGGGAAGCCGGATGGGATGGACAATGAGTCGTCTGGACATGCCGTTGCCGTCGTGTTATGGTCATTTCATTAAGTCATGGCCTTTGCTTAAGGAGATAAGGATTATGTCAAATCGATCCTTTCCGGCGCTGGTCTTCAGTCTCGGGTTACTGTTTTCCTGCCTGGTTGGTCCACCCTTGGGGGTGGCCCAGGGCAAAACGCCGCCGACCGAGGAGGAGGCCAAGCGGTCCAAGGCCCTGATAGAAGAAAAGGCGGCCCAGTCCGCCGAACAGGACCTCCAGGGCTCTAAGCGCCAGGAGATGAAGTTGCGCGAGCGCGATAAACCGGGCGATTACCCGGCCACGGACGATAAAGGACCCCAGGAGGGCGGCAAGAAAGTCAATCCTGCGGACTAATCTAAAAAAATAGGGACACCTCCAAAAGATGGGGACTGTCCCTATTTTTTTATTTAATATGGGTATCTTTAGGGATTACCCCTCCCAGGCCCACTACTGCATTCATTCAGCACCGCAATCAGCTTCTTGCCGGTATATTCCGCCACGTCGGCCAAGCCGTCCAGCGGCATGAAGAGACCGGCATTGGCGGCAAACAGGCAGGTTACGGCGGCGGGAAACTCCTCATCCGGGAGATTGAAAATATAGTAAAGGGGAATACGGGGCAGCGGCCAGAGGGTGAAGGAAAAATCGCCGCTCGGGGCGTCGGCATTAATCTGCCCGGAGAACCTCGAGACGAGCAGATCCCGGTGGGCCTGTATCCTGGTTACCTGGGGAACCAGAAGGTGCTCGGCATTGGCGGCAAAGGCCGCCTGATACGGCAGGCTATTGGGCAGTTCCTTAAAGGCTTTGAGGGGCTGCAACTGCACCGGCAAATCGGGCACACCGCTGGCATACAGGGCAATGAGCAGGCCTTCCGGGCCGGAGGCTGAGGTCCCGGAGAGCAGGATGTCGGCCGGAGTCAAGGTACAACTGGCACCAAAGGCCCGGAAGTGGAGGCCGGCACGGTCAGAGGCGGCCGGCAGGCAGGCGGCCAGCTCTGCGGTGGATCTGGCCCAGGCCTTAGCCAGGTATTCGTTTCTGATCTGGAGATAGGCTTGGCTCATAATGGTCTCCGAAACTTGGGGCCTACCACGATTTCAAAGTGGCAGCATAGCATAATTTTGCCGGGAAATCGGCCAAGTTTTCGGCTCGAATTGAATCGACGGGAATTTCTAAAGACTGCGGCTGTTTCGTGGTTGTCGGGTTACTGCCCTGCGGCGGGGCTGCCAGCGGAACTCTGAGGACGTATGCAGATGCCGGTCCGATCGACAAGTCTCATCCCCGGCAAGTGACCAGGCATCGACAAGTTTCCTGATGATGAGCGCGGGGCCGTTCAAACGAGAGACGCACGTTCGGTTCTGACCGGGCCTGGGGGTGGGATTTCCCTGGGCGGCTCGAGGGCGGCAGCCGGTTCACTGCGGTCGGATACCACTACCCGGCCGGGGCCTCGAGGCCTCGGGCCGTCACTGGCTCCCCGTGCAGGTCCCCGACGTCGCCAGGAGCCTCAGGGGTTGGCCTCGGTTATGGCGGATTCCAGACGTCCCAGGCGCGCCTCGATTTTGTTCAGAGAGGCGGCCAGCTCTTCGGAAGGGGCCTGGGGACTGAAGGCGGGATTGGCCACCCACCAATCCATGCCCAGCTCTTTGGCCTTGTCCACCGAACAGATCACCAGGCGAATCTGCAGGGTGAGCAGTTCCACTTCCACCAGCCGGATCTTGATGTCGCCGGCGATGACGATGCCCTTGTCCAGGATGCGTTCCAGCAAGTCCGCCAGGTTGGTACTCTGGATGGACTCTGGATGCCGTGTTGCCTTGCCATGGCTCTGCCTCCTTAGAGGAGTTGGCCCAGGGGGCCAAGGTTAAGATTCAGGTCCTCTTCCTCCAGGCCGAACTCCTGACGGAGCCGGTCGATCTCTTGGGACTGTTTCATCAGGGTTACGCCGAGGCGCTCGATTTGAGCGTCGGTGAGGGACCCGGCCTCAATCCGCCGGATGCCCTGGCGCTCGAGCAGTTCGTGCAGCAGTTTCACCAGGGTCAGGACCAATTGCCCCAGGCCGTTTTTCAAGTTGTTCTGCTCCAGATTGAGCCGCGGCGGGGCCGGCAGGACCTCGCCTTGCTGCATGACCCGAGCAAAATCGCTCAGGGCCCTGGATTCGACTTCCGCCGGTTCCATAGTGCTCATCATTGAGTGCCCTTTTCGAAGAGATTGGCGGCCGACTGCCCCACCGTCGCCAGGCCGGGCTGGAGGCCCCGGGCGGTTTCCACGGAGGACAGGATGACCTGGAGGCCCAGGTAGACCAGATCGACATCGGCCACGGACAGCATGACTTCGCCGTAAAGCACCGCGCCCTTGGTGAGGATGCGGTCCAGGGCCTCGCAAAGCGACACCTCCCGGTGGTCAGAGAGAGCGGCCGAAACCGGCAGCGACTCCGGGAACTCCTCGATCAATTCCGCGGTCAGGGGCGCCGGGGCCGCGTCAGCCTCTTCCGGCTCGCCAAAGATGTAACGGCGGTCTTCCGGTGGCAGAACCCGCAGGTCCGCCCGGCAGACGGGGCAACTCGAAGCGGAGAGCGGCACCCTATCCCGACAATGCGGACAGATCAGCAACAAGCCCATGAGTGTTCTCCATGATTCCGGGCCGGTACAGGGCCTGGCCCAATTCTCCCAGGCGCTTCAAGCCACTTGGTTCGCTTTGACGATAGATCACGGTCTGCCACCGCCCCGCCAAGGTTCGCTGGAATTTTTCCCGGATCAAGGCTTCCCGGCGATTCAGGGCGGCACACAGCGGACAATCCCAGGCCGGGGTGGCCTGATTGAAGAACAGCACCGGCACCGGCACTCCCAGGCGTCCGCACACCGCCAACAGGTCGCAGGTCTCCTGGAAGGCCATTTCCGTAAGCACGCTTACCGCATAAACCGCGGTCCGGGTCGGGTCCCGCCAGACGGTTCTCAGCAGCTTCAGATCCCGGGAAATGCGCATCATCTCCCGGGAGAGATTCAGGAAGCGGAGGATCAGCTTATACTTCAGGAGCAGACGGAAAAAGGCCTTCAGCCAGTTTTCTATGAGTTCCGGCATTTCCAGTAGGCGGAGAAGATGGCCGGTGGGAGCCGAATCCAGGATCAAGACATCATAGCGGCCCTGCTTGAGGAATCCCATGGAGCGCACCAGGGCCATCATTTCATCCAAGCCGGGAGGGGACAGGTCCAGGATCCGCTCCAGCACCCGGCGGTCAAAGGGCAGGTCAAAATTTTCCAGGGCAGTTTTAAAGAACTTTTCCAGCTCATCCTGATATTGTTGCTTTAGGGCGGTGAATTCACCCGGGGCGTCGATCTCCAGGGCCGAGAGGCCGGGGCCGAGGCGGATCGGCTGGGAGCCCAGGGGGAGTTGCAGGCAGTCCGCCAGGGAATGGGCCGGATCGGTGGAGAAGAGCAAGATCTGCTTGTCGGGAAACTCTTGAGCCAGGCGCACCGCGGTGGCGCAGGCCAGGGTGGTCTTGCCCACCCCGCCCTTACCCGCAAAGATCAGGAAGTCAAGATCGGGAGGAGGGCAGAAAGGCGCGGCTTCCACTCGGGGGGGTAATTCCAGGGGAGCCTGGATTAAGGGCGGTTGGGTGAGATCCAAACGGGTGACGCCTTGCCAAAAAGTCTCGAGGAGGGACTCCCGGATTTCTTCCGGGCCCAATGGGGCGCCCCAAAAGGCGTAATCGGCCAGCTTGCCGTTAAACTCCCGGAGGAGCTGCCATTGCCGCCGTCGTCCTTCGCCGCAGAGGGGGCAGGAATTCTCCGGATAAAGGCGGTTGATGACGACCTCCCTGACCGGAATCTTCCGACGCTTGAGTTCGTCCAGGAGCTTCCTGGTCTCGCTGATGACCACGGCTTCCGCCAGCATCACCGGCACGAAGCGGCAGGCCCGATGATTCCGCAGCAGACCCTCCAGGCGTTTCACCGCCGCGGCCAGGCCCAGCAGAAAGTCATCCAGTTCGTCAGGCTGATACGTGCCCCGGAAATGCCGCTTTAGGAAGCGGTGCTTGGCCAGCAAGGCATCCAAGGCCCGAAGCCAGGTGCGGATCAACTCCGGGGTAGCCAATAGCCGCAAGGTGTGGCCGGAGGGCGCGGTATCCACCACAATGAGGTCGTAGGCCTGGGTTTCGACCCACTCGGCGATTTCCAGCAAAGGCATGAGTTCATCCAGGCCGGGCAGAGAGAGGTCCAGGAGTCGGTGGATGTCCTCCTGATCCAGAAAAGTGCCCCGGGCGGCGATCTCGGCAAACTTTCGGCGGTGTTTGGCCTTGAAGGCCTCCAGGGCCGCTTGGGCGTTGAATTCCAGGATCTGTAAATTGGCCGGGGGCTGGAAGTCGCCGAGGCTGTCAGCCAGGGAATGGGCCGGATCGGTAGAGACCAGGAGGAAGGAGCCTGGGGGGGTGCGGCGGGCGCGGTGGAGCGCCGCGGCCGCGGCGCAGGTGGTCTTGCCTACCCCGCCTTTGCCGCCGAAGAAGATCAATCTGAGCTGCGGATCCTCCAAGAAACTGAGCACGTCCGTTACCCCTAGGCGAATTTTGGAAAGTGGCCTCATGCACAGCCGCGGTGGCCCTGGCCTGATCAAGCGGAAATGGTAGGTTTGACTCCATCGAGCCCCCATGCACCTGGGCCAGATCCCGAACCCCAGTTTCCCGTGGTGGCTTATTTCTCCCTAAGGCCTGGTCGGCCGGCGGTTGTCAACGGCGGCAGGTTAGATCACGGCGGCCGAACTGCCGGGGGCCGGGGGTTTCCTGCGGGGGCGTCGTTTGGCCGGTTTTTTCACCGGCGCCGCCTCGGGCTCCTCTTGGGCCTGCAGGCGGTCCAGGCGATCCAGGAGCACCTTTTCCTGGGCGTCGAACTCCGCCTCGGTGAGCCGCCCGCTTTCCAGTTGCTGGTAAAGCTCGCTCAGGGCCGCGGTCACGGCCTCGCCTTCGCCGGCCAATTCCTGCTGGGCGGCGTCGTGGATCTCTTTAAACACCCAGAGCAAGCCTTTGGCCGGGGCCATCAGTAAGTCGTCAACCAGAAACATCAGGTCTCCTTTGGGGTGATTACAATTTCAGCGCCAGTTCCACGAAGTTATGCGGCGCCCAGGGACCGTTGTAGTCGAAGGTGAAATTGTTGTCGAAGAGCTTGGCGGCTTCGAATACCCCTGCTTCGAAGCGGTCCTGGGCCTCTTTCCGCACCAGGCAGGCCAGGTTCATCACCTCAGGTTCACTGCGGCACTTGTTCCGCTTCAGCTCCTGGCAGTACTGGGACAGGATCTCCTCCACCTTGTCGGTATAGGTTTCCCGGTCCTCATTGAGGAGCCGGTCAAACCGGCGCCCCAGTTCGATCTTGTCCTCCTGGGAAGGATTCCCGAAAGGTCCGAGAAAGCGATCCCGGGTGGCCCGCAAGTCCGGATGGGTATTGAGGAAATATTCAAAAATATTGGGCACGTCCCAAGAGACTCGCAGTCCCATTTCCACCATCCCGGCCACCCGCCGGAGCTGCCTGAGAAAGGCTTCGTGATTGCGGGAGAGGATCTTCTGGATGGCCTTGGGACCGTCGGCAATAATCCCGAAGGCCATGGGCAGCATGGAGTCGGAGGTGGCTAACAAGCCCTTGAGGACGGCCTGCTGGGCGGCCAGGTGGCGCCGTTCCGGACGGATTCTGTCGTTGGGAATGTCACTCACCACGGCAGCCACCTTGCCGTTGGAGATGGTGTAAACGGAGGCCCCGTTAATCCCGGCGAATTCATATTGCCGCTCGCCCGGCCCTGAGACGATGGCATATAAGTACCTGCCGCCTGTAGCTGCTGCCCGTGCCATAAGTCTGGTCTCACTTTGGGGGAAAGCGGCGCGACTGCACCGATTTCCGGCTAAGGAAATATACCTGCCTGAAGACTCAGCTTTTGCCAGTCCTCAAGGAGTGGCGCCGCCTTCCATCCGCTTAGACTTGGGATGCAAGGGTGGTAACAGCTTGATGAACTTGAGCGCGCCCTCATTGATCCTGACCTCCAGCAGGGCGCCACAGATACACTTGATCGGGCCCTCAAAGTCGTCATAAGTCTCGTCCAGGTCCACTTTAAAGCCACAGGACAGACAATTTATTTTCATATCAATTCTCCCTTGCCGACGTCCGGCGACATCAGACGATTCCTTGCCCTTTACAGGCATTGCAATAAAAAATCCCCTCTTCCCCCGTACCGCCGCACCGGGGACAGGTATCGGCCTTCAGGGGGACCGTAACCACCCCGAGCCCCTGGCAGGTGAGGCAGACAAGATCACCGCCCACCCGGCCGGAGCTGCCGCATTGCCGGCAGGCGACCACCGGGGGCACGACCCGCACGAAACCGGCGCCCCGGCACACCGGGCAACCGGAGGCGCTGCTGTATTTGGGATCGGCCCCACTGCCGCCGCAGTAAGCGCACCGCACTTCATCCACGAAGTACTGTCGCTGGCCAGGCTTATGGGGGGCCGGGCCGAAGCGCTCGAGGACTTTTAGAGCATAGCGCATGAGCTTCTCGCACTCCTCACCGGCAACAATGCCGATGCGGCCGCCAGACGGCGGCCAGCCAGCGGCGGCGCAATTCCCGGTTCCAGCGGGCCACTTCCTCCTGGTACATGCGGCCCAACTCCGCGCCCCACATAGGCAGGCCCGTAGAGGTGGGACAGGAGCGGTAACTCTTCACCTGGCGCATGGTCCGCAATTGGTTCGAATCCTTTAGAGTATTCATCGGCATCCTCGGAGTTATTGATAAGCATTTAATCAATATTTAATTTTGAAGCCGCCGCCTGGGCTGCGGGCCGGGCCCTGCCGGACCGGCCCGGCCGGGCCGGTTTTATCCCCCACCGCCTGCAAGAGGGCTTCTTTTTCCGCTTCAATCTCCTGGAGGCGGTTGGCGATGTCCGCCATCAACTGTCTGGCCTTTTCGCTCTCCACGGTCTTCCGGGCCTTCTCCATCTCGATGTGGCTGATGCGGAGATAGGCTTCGTGCGGGAGGGTGGCCTTTCTCACCTTACCCGTCTGCGTCCGGAGGTCCTGTAGACCTCTCCTGGGAATGGACATGGGTTACTCCTTGGCCGGTCTCGCCTGCGGCCCGGTTCTCAGGGGGATTGGCTGCCGTGAACTCAACACGGTGTGGATCGCTTCTTCCACCTTTTCCCCCATCAGCGATTGGCCGCTGCGAGTCACCTTGGCGGAGTCGCTATTGAGGACGTCCCGACAGGCCCATTGGAAGACGGGGTCGTCTTTGTGGGCCCGGGCCCCCTGGTGCACCAAGATCTTGGCGATGGCAATGCAGGCCCGGATGGTGGGGCGGTGGTTGTTGACCCCCAGACCCCGCAATTCCCGCACCACATCGACAATAATCTCGGCCTCCGCCCGGGCCAGGCCGGCTTTGGACATGGCGATCCGGATCTCCGTTTCCCGGTCGAAATGTCCCAGACTGATGGTGATGAGGCGGTCCATCAGGGCGTCCTGAGTCTTATGGACGCCGGCGTATTCCTCCGGGTTGGAGGTGAAGATGGCGCGAAACTCCGGGTGGACCTCCAGGTAGCCCTCGCCGCCCTGAGACATCTTGGGCAGATTGAGGATCTTCTCCTCCAGGATGCTGAGCAGGGCGTTGTTGGCCTCGGGGCGGGACCGGGTAAACTCATCGTAGATCAGGGTATAGCCGCCTTTGCAGGCCATGGTGAGGCGGTTGTCCATCCAGGTGACATTCATGGACTCTTCCGTCTTGAGGACCGAATGGATGAAGTTGTCGATGAGTTTCTGTTTGCGATAGCCGGAGTGGCGTCCCACCAGATCGGAACTGGCGAACTCGTCGTCCCCGTGGATCAGGACCACCGGGCGGCCGCGCTGCGCCGCCACGTGAAAAGCCAGGGTGGTCTTGCCCGTGCCGGCGGGACCGGCGAAGTGGACGGGATAACCCACATCCAGGTAGGCCAGGGCGCGTTTGCTCAAATCCTGGACATAAGAGGTTTCGACAAATTCCAGACTGGCCTCCGGGGTCACCTGGTCATCCCGGCTTTCGACCTTAACCACGGTTATGGCGGCCCCTTGCTGATGTTTGGCACTCATACGCATTGCTCCTGTCACGGTTGATGCCCCTGCCCCTGGGACCCAGGGGCAGGATTCGGCAATATTTTAAATAGATAGGGACACCAGGCCCCGCCCCCGGCAGGTCTGGCAAGCCAGAGCTGAGAAGGAGGCATCATGGCCCGTACCCCGGCACTCCGGACAAACCTTGAGGGGGCCGGAGAGTTCAGGCACACAACCGGTACCGTGACAAACGGTGCAGGTGAAGGTCTTGATGGCCCCGGTTCCCTGGCAGTGGGCGCAGCGTCGCCGAGACACCGGCACCAACACTGTTCCCCTGCCCCCACACACGACGCAGGTGGAGAGCCAGGACATGATCCCAAAAGGGTCGGTGCCCTGGCCGCGGCAGAAGGAACAGGTCACTTCTTCTAAGCCTCCTGCCAGGCCGCCCACCGGCGGCGCTTTTTCCACTGGCTGAACTTGGGTCATGGTCGTTCCTTAGCAGGGCCTGAAGTTCAGCCCTTCTTTTTGCCCGGGCGCCCCGTTTCTCCTTTAACCTGGCTGGCAGCCTGATGTCTGGTGGCCTCTTCTTTGGCTTTAGCCAAAGCTGCCAGGCGCTCCCGTTCGGCTGCTTCTTGGACCCGCCGATCCGCCTCGGCCTTGGCCCGGTGTTCGGCCTCGGCCTTGACTCGGTGTTCGGCCTCCGCCTTGGCGCGGCGTTCGGCCGGGGAAGGTCCGGACCAGGCCCGGCGTGCGCCGGCCAGATCCTGGGCAAATTCCTGACACATCCCTCCCACGCAAACCTTGATTTGCTTTACGGCAGCCAGCCGCTCCGCCTTGGTCTTCCGGGCCATGCTTTTATGGGCCCGGTGGAATCCATGCAGCAGAGTCTCCACCTCCTGGCCCAGGTCTTTGACGAAGATCTGACGTTCCGCCTTGGTCCGTCGAGCCATCTCGGAGTGATCCCGGCGCAAATTGGCCTTCATCTCCGCCACATTTTGGCCCAGGTCGTGGATGAAGGTGAGACGCGCCCCACGCCGGCCCACGATTTCGCGGCATAACCGGGTCATGCTTTCCGTTAAGGAACCCATTTGAGTATCTCCTTTCTAAAGGACCTTGCCGGGGAACTTCCTGGCCGGCTTGCCCCTGGGACCCTCCCAGCGGCAACCCCCTGCCGGGGAGGGGCGCGTTGGTCCGCCCCTCTCCGCAGGAGAAACTATTTCCCCAGAGCGCCCTTAGGCCGGAGCGGCGGCGCTGGCGGTGAGGCCGATGGCCTCGGCATACTTCAAATAGGTATCCACGGAGGCGATGACTACGCGGGCTTCAATGGACAGCAGTTCGATGCCCACCAGCGACACTTTGACCCAGGCGTCGATGACGATACCCTTATCCAGGATGCGGTCGACTACTTCCGCCAGGCTGGAGGAATCGGTAGATTTCTGTACTTTAGCCATGGTATTTCTCCTTAGGTTTGGTTTGAATTGACCGTGTCAGGTCAGGGTAGAGGTTAATCGGATGGGCTGAGATCGTCAGGCCGGCTCACTTGCCGGCCCAGGCCTGACGCGCCCCTTGCAGGTCCGCCGCAAAGGCATGGCGCATGGCACCCACGGTTTTCTTCAGGTGGGACATGGCGGCTCGCCGTTCCGCCTTGGTTTTCCGGGACATCTCCAGGTGGGCCCGGTGCAGGTGGGCCTTCATGGCGGCGACGTCGTGGGTCAGGTTCTTGACGAAGGACTTACGTGCCCCGCGAGAGCCCACGATCTCATTGGTAAGCCGGGTCATTTCCTCAGTAAAGCGACCCATGTGGTTTCTCCTTTCTCTTGCCTTTAGGCCTTCAGGGGCAGATCGGCAAGACGGTGCTCGCCCTTGAAGAAGGTGAGGGGCCTCTAGCCGGGAGAGGTCGCAGTGGACCCCTCCCGGAAAAGGGTAGCCCCCCGGTCGGCCTTAGGCAGGAGCCGCAGCGCTGGCCGTGAGGCCAATGGCCTCGGCGTACTTCAGATAAGTATCCACGGAAGCGATGACTACGCGAGCTTCGATGGAAAGCAGCTCGATACCCACTAACGACACCTTGACCCAGGCATCGATGACGATACCCTTGTCCAGAATGCGGTCAACCACTTCCGCCAAGCTGGAGGAATCGGTTGATTTTTGTACTTTAGCCATGAAGAACCTCCTTGAAAAATTTGGGTTTTTTTGAAGAGAAGGCATGCCTTGCTGAGGTTTACAATTCAAGTTATATGCCAAATCGATAAATATAATTTTTGTTAATTAAATTAATATGATATCCAGAAGCTGATAGCTTTTTATTCGTAGGAGGGACCGGATTCTATGGAAAGGATTCCCTAGTCTATGGCCGCAATTCCCTGGTCGTCGCGATTGGGATCATCAGGTCTCCAGGAGCTTCAGGATTTCGTCTTGGAGAAAGGGTTTGCTGATAAAGCCGCGAATCAAGCCCTGGGAGATGGCGATCTGGATGGTGAGATCGTCGCGGTAAAAGTAGCCGGACACCATGATGATGCGAATCTCCGGGGCCATCGTAAGTAAGCGCCGGGCCAGTTCCAGGCCGTCCATATCCGGCAGCTTGGCGTCCAGGAAGGCGCGGCCGAAATAGTGCTGCGCCATGAGCTCCAGGGCCTCCTGGGCGCTCAGGGCCTTTTGGGTGACAAAGCCCCGGCTGTTGAACAGTTTTTCCAGGGCCCAGCACATATCCGGTTCATCATCGACGATCAGGATCTGTTCGCTGCCCTCGCCCATGGTGCCCCAGTCCCTCACAAGATAGGAAGTTTAACGAAGAAGGTGCTGCCTTGGTCTTCCTTGCTGTCCACCGTGATGGTGCCGAAATGCTGTTTGATGATGGAATAGCAGATGGAGAGGCCCAATCCCGAACCCTGGCCCGCCGGGGCCGTGGTGTAAAAGGGGTCGAAGATATTATCCAGATCCTCGACGGTAATGCCGTGGCCCGAGTCACTGATGCTGATCACGGCTTCGCCGTTGGTCCGGCCGAGGGTAATATCCAGCCCGCCCCCATCCGGCATGGCCTTGATGGCGTTGAGCAGCAGGTTCATGAAGGCTTGTTGCAGCAACCCCCCCATGCCGTTGATCAAGATGGGGTGCGCCGGCAGGTGCGAGCGTAGCTCAATCTTTTGAATCAAGGCCTGGTTGGTGATCAGGGAGATGGTTTCCTCCAGGAGAGAACCCAGGTCGATTTCTTTGAGGTCGGCTTTTACGGAAGGACGGGCGAAACGCAGCAGGTTTTCAATGATCATGGAGGCCCGCTGGATGCCGGTATAGATCTTTTGGGCGCACTCCTGGCGAAACTTCGGGGAGGTATCGTCTTCCATGATGAACTGGGCGGCAGAGGAGCAGACCGCCAAGGGGTTGCGAATTTCGTGGGCGATACCGCCGGCCATCACCCCCAGGGCGGCGAGTTTTTGGGACTGGAGCAGTTGGGCCTGGAACTTGCGGCGCTCCGTTAGGTCCCGGCCCACGGCCACCACCCCGGCCGTTTGGGAGAGGTGGTCCTTCATGGGGGAAAAGATCCAGGCGACCGGAATTCTCCCGCCGTTTCGGGTCTTCAGGTCCAGCTCCACTATTTGCGCCTCTTTGCCTGCCTGGAGGTTGGCAAAGACCAAGTCCATGCGTTTCTGCTCGTCGTCGGGGCAGAAGTCGAAAAAGTTTTGTCCTTTGACCTCGTGGAGGGAGAAGCCCGAGAGATGCTCACCCGCAGTGTTCCAGGTCAGAATCTTGCCTTGCATATCAGTGGACAGGACAATATCCTGGGCGCTTTCCACCACCGAGGCCAGGTGGCGCTCCACCCGCTGCACCTCCTCACTCAGGCGCACCTGCTCGGTGACGTCCTCCATGAGCAGCATGGCCAGTTCCACCTCACCCTGCCAGGAAAAGGGCAGGATACTATAATAATAGATGCGTAGGGGGATCCCGGGGGCCCGGTAGGTCATCCGTTCCCCTTTGATCCGAGAGTTATGTTCAAAGACCTGGCGGATGCGCCCTGGAAAATCCATCTGCTCGAAGATGCTGGCCGGGAAGACCTGATCCAACCGGCGATCGATGGTTTCTGCCAGAGAGCGGCGGTTTTTTTCCAGAAAATTGCGATTTACCGAGACGATGCGGAGATCTCGATCGATGAGCAGCACCGAGGAGGGGATGGCCTCCAGCAGCATCTCGTAAAGGGTCCGGTAGCGCTGTAGTTCCGGGCCACTTTCCAGTGCTGATAAACTCTCATCCATGGATGCTCACTTTCCCAAACTTAGGGGAACTAAAGGAGACCGGAGCGGCTGAGCACAAAATTATAAGGCGGCCAGGGGCCGGAGAGCAGCAGCCGGGCCGACTCGGTCTCGGTAAGTTGCCGGAAGGCCCGGCGAAAAGCTGCCACCGCCGGGCGGGGGATCAGGAAATAGAGAGAAAGCAAAGGGAGACGGGGCGATGGAGCTTCCGTCTTGGATTTGACGAACAATCCCGTAAACCGGGCCAGGCAGCGCTCCGAGACCTGGCGATACTCCTCGGTCCAGCGATCCTGATGGGCATAGTGGGCCTTACGAGCCGTGAGATAGGCCAAACCGAGACGCTCCGGAGGCCCCGACGGGGCCAGGGTGGCCGGTCCGGCAATCTCCCGGGAACCTGGCGGAATACCGGGGGAAGCCGCCGGCAGCAAGATCCGCAGCCCCATCTCCACACAGCCCTCCAATTCCTGAAGCAGGGACTCGTATTGCGGGTTATATTCGTCCAACAGCTCAATGACCCGGGTTTCCTTGGACACCACCGAGCCGTAACGCAGTGGGATAACCGTGCCCTGGCGGTGGTAGGAGTTGACGACCCGCTCGTAGGCCCGGACCCGGGTAAGGTCCGGGGCCAGGTCGGTGGGACCGATGCAGGAAACGGCGGCGCCCAAACGCCGGTGCGTTATCCGGTATACCGGGTGGTCCCCCACCCCCACCAGTCCGGCGACTTCCGGGCCCGGGTGGCGGCAGATACAATAAAACAGGCAGCTCATGCTTCGGGTTCCAGTTCCAGGACGGGACAGAAACTATAGGGCGGCCAGGGACCGGTGGCTTCCAGCACCAGGCCGCAGTCGCGGTAGCGGGCGTTGGCCTCCCGGATCCGGGCCTGGAAGCCGTCTACGGACCCGGCGGGGAGCAGGAAGGCCCAATTAAAGACCATATCCTGGTCGCTGCCGGTGGCCCCCCGGGAGAGCAGCCGCCGTTCCCGGACCTCTGCGGCATACGGCCGGAGGTCGGTCCCCAGTTCCCGGAGAACCGATTGCAGCCACCGGGACGATTCCTGGTCGCAGGCGGCCCGCAGACGCTGCTCCTCAAAATAGCGCTTCCCCGGCGATAAGCCCTCCAGGTCCGCGGTCTGTTCAGCCAGTTTGAGGGAAAACAGCCTGGCTTTGGCCGCCGGCCGGTCCAACATGCCTTTCACCGCCCACTCCTCCTGGTCCGTCAGGCGCTCCAGGAAAACGGCAATGTCATTATGCCGCTGCTGCAGAACCCTTTCCAGGTTCGCGGCGGACGTAAAAATGGTGCCGAAACGGGCCGGGAGCACCGGAGAGTGCCGCATCACTCCGGCTACCACCTCCTGATGGCGGATGATTCGGGGGCCGATCCAGGTCAGGTCCTGCAGCCGTTCCGCCGCCTCCGGCCCACAAAAATCCTCGAGGGACACCGGGGTCCAAACCGCGGCCAGATCCCGGAAACCGGTCACCCGCAGCGGGCTGCGGCCATCCAGCCCCAGGCCCTTTAGCGGCAGGCCGGGCAGGCAGCTTAACCGGGCCAGGCAGAAGAGATAGAGTCCTTGTTCCATTACCAGTTACCAGTAGTCAGTAGTCAGTAGCCAGTTAGCAGTTAGCAGTTAGCAGTGGCCAGTAATAATCAACGATTTCCAGATCGCGTCGTTATCAGTTACAGTGCGCAGCCCGCCCTAAAACTTGGAACTTGGAACAGGGAACTGGCTACTGACTACTGACTACTGCCCAGCATCTCCTCCAGGGCTTCTTCGATATCTTCGGGCCGGATGAGAAGATGTTTTTCCCCGGCGCCCTCCTGGGCGATTTCCGCCGCCACCGCCCGCCGCACGGCCGCGAGGGCCGCCTTGCTGCACACGGAGGCGATTTCGGCGCCGCTCAGGCCTTCGGTGCGGGCGGCCAGCTCCTTGGCGGTGATCCCTTTGGCCAGGGGTTTGCCCCGCAGGTGGACCGTAAAAATCTCCCGACGATCCGCCTCATCGGCCAGGGGAATCTCGACGATTTCGTCGAAGCGGCCCGGCCGCAGCACCGCGGGGTCCATCAAATCCGGGCGGTTGGTCGCTCCCAGGACCAGCACGCCTTTCAATTCCTCGATGCCATCCAGCTCTGCCAGGAATTGGCTCAGGACCCGTTCGGAAACGTGAGAGTCGGCCCCGCCGGCGCTGCGGGCCGGCAGCAAGGCCTCGGTCTCGTCCAGGAAGATGATGCAGGGCGCAGCCTGACGGGCGGTTTTGAAGATTTCCCGCACGCCCCGCTCCGATTCGCCCACATACTTGGACATCAGGGCCGGCCCCTTCACCGAGATGAAGTTCACCCGGCTTTCAGTGGCGACGGCCTTGGCCAACAGGGTCTTACCGCAGCCCGGTGGTCCGGTCAGCAGCAGGCCTTTGGGGGGCTTGATGCCCGCCTTTTTGAAGAGGTGGGCATATTGCAGGGGCCACTCCACCGCCTCCTTGAGGCGTTCCTTCACGGTTTTAAGGCCCCCCACGTCCTCCCAGCGCACATCCGGAACTTCGACAAAGACCTCCCGAATGGCCGAGGCCTCCACCTCCCGGAGCGCCGCCGTGAAGTCGTCCATGTGGACTTCCAACAGCGCCAGTTGTTCAT
The DNA here is from genome assembly GCA_044451265.1 of Desulfobaccales bacterium. GTDB lineage: Bacteria > Desulfobacterota > Desulfobaccia > Desulfobaccales > 0-14-0-80-60-11 > JAPLJC01. The sequence goes on along the minus strand of JBIOJX010000010.1, from coordinate 4,825 downwards.
AAGGAATGGCGGCGAGGCCCAGATCGATGTCGGGCATCAGGCGGCGCAGGCAGATCATGGCCGCTTCCCGGCAGAGGGCCTCCAGGTCGGCCCCCACGAAGCCGTGGGTGATCTCGGCCACATGTCCCAGGTCCACGTCCTCAGCCAGGGGCATGCCGCGGCTGTGGATCTCCAGGATCTCCAGGCGCCCGTAGCGGTCGGGGATGGGAATGGCGATCTCCCGGTCGAACCGGCCGGGCCGCCGCAGGGCCGGGTCCAGGGCATTGGGGATGTTGGTGGCGCCGATGACGATGACGTTCTGGCGTTTGTTGAGACCGTCCATCAAGGCCAGAAGTTGGGCCACCACGCGTTTTTCCACGTCCCCCACCACCTTTTCCCGTTGGGGGGCGATGGCGTCGATTTCGTCCAGGAAGATGATGCTGGGGCCTTTTTTGGCCGCCTCCTCAAAGATCTTGCGTAGATGGGCCTCGGACTCGCCATAGAACTTGTGGACCACCTCCGGGCCGCTCACCGAGAAGAAATTGGCCTCGGTCTCCTGGGCGATGGTGCGGGCAATAAGGGTCTTGCCGCAGCCGGGAGGGCCGTGGAGCAAGACGCCCTTGGGGGCGTCGATACCCAGGCGCTCGAAGAGCTCGGGGTAGCGCAGCGGCAGCTCGATCATTTCCCGGATGCGCTGCAATTGGGGTTTGAGGCCGCCCACGTCCTCGTAGGACACTGCCGCCCGGCGGGCATCCGTCGGGGCCGCCCCGGTCTTGCCGATCACCAGGATGGTGGTGGGGTTGATCAGTACAGGGCCCCGCGGGGTCAGGGCTTCCACCTTGAAGTCGGCAGTGCGGCTGCCGAACAGGGTGGCCCGGATGCGGTCCCCTTCCCGCACCGGCAGTCCGTCCAGGAGGCTGCCGATATATTGCAGGTCCCGTTCGCCCGGGGTGAGGGTGATGGGGGTGAGGACCACCCGTTCGGCGGGCTGGCAGGCGACCTTGCGCAGCTGCACAAAATCATCGAGCCCGGCCCCGGCGTTTTCCCGGCTGATGCCGTCCAGTTGCACCCGGGAGCGGCCCCGCAGTTCCTTGTAGGCCGGCATCGCCTTGGCGACGGTTTGGCGCTTGCCGGTGACCTCAACGATATCGCCGATGGCCAGTTGGAGCTTCTCCAGGTCTTCCGGTCCCATGCGGGCATAGGCCCGGCCCACGTCTTTCCCCAGGGCCTCGGTGACTTTCAGCTTGAACGTCGCGTCTTCTGATTTAGCCATCAGTCTCCCCAACCGTGCCTAAAGACTGCACTTGATCTCCAGGATGCCGTTGTTGCAGGACATCTGCATCTTTTCCCGGTGATAAGCCCGGGGCAGGAGGATCTCCTTGCGGTATTTCTTATCCTGCTTCTCGGCAATAATGGTGAGCAGGTCGTCCTTGACCTCCAACTTCACATCCTTGGTGCTGATGCCCGGCATCTCGGCCACGACCAGGGTAAAATCCTTTTCCTCAAACACGTCCACCACGGGTTCCCGGATTTCCTGGACCACGGTTTCACCGGAGCGTTGGTCCTTGCGGACGTTGCCAAAGGGTTCCACCTTGATCTCCTGGTCCCCTTTATCCCCCAGCCCCATCTTGACGGAGAAGCCGTAGACCCCTTTCAAGTCTTTTTGTTGAAATTCGCCGCTCTTCTTGAGCTGCTGCCCCTTGTCAGCCAGGTCACCCAGTTTTTCGATGAGATCGGCCAGGCCTTTGAAGACTCCCCCGAAACCGGGCCCTTCCTCTGATTTTTTGCCTTTAGTCATAATGGCCTCCAGACCCTTTGATGCTGAATTGCTTCAGCTTGTAGTGCATGGTCTTGTAATCTATTTGTAATAAGCGGGCGGCTTTGGCCTTATTGCCGCCGGTAAATTTCAGGGCCCGAGCCAGGACCTCCCGCTCCACCGTGACCACGCTGCGATGGACGATCTCCTTGAGGGACATCTCCCGCCAAGGGGTGCCGTCGACCCGGGGGGTGAAGGCCAGGCCCGGCACCGGGGCGCGTTTGATCTCCAGGTGCTTTTCGGTGACGAGATCGTCAGCCAGGAGCACGGCCCGACGGATGACGGCCCGGAGCTGACGCACGTTCCCCGGCCAATTGTAAGACAACAAGGCCTCCAGGCAATATTTGGAAAAGCCCTGGACGTTTTTCTGCAATTCCCGGTTGGTGATGTCCAGAAAGCGTTTAGCCAGATAGGGGATGTCTTCCCGACGTTCCCGCAGGGGCGGAATGGTGATGGTGAATTCATTCAGCCGGAAGTAAATATCTTCCCGCATCTGCCCCGACTCCACCAGTCCCAGGAGCTTTTGATTACTGGCGGTGAGCAGGCGGACGTCGATCCCGATGGGTTTGAGGGCTCCCAGGCGCAGGACCGCCTTCTCCTGGAGGACCCGCAGCAGCCTCGTTTGGGACGAAGGCGGCAGATTGGCAATCTCGTCCAGGAATAAGGTGCCGCCCTGGGCTGCCTCGAATTTCCCCATCTTAGACGCCGTGGCCCCGGTGAAGGCGCCCTTTTGGTAACCGAAGAGTTCGCTTTCGATGAGGGTTTCGGGGATAGCCCCACAATCCAGGGGAATAAAGGGGGCCGCGGCCCGACGGCTCAATTGGTGGATGGCCCGGGCCACCAACTCTTTGCCGGCGCCGGTTTCCCCCTGGATGATGACACTGAAGTCCGATTGGGACACCCGGTTCACCTCGCGGATGATCCGGGTAACCGCGTCGCTGGGGCCCATCATCACCCGGAGGCAATTATCCGCCGGGATCTCTTCGACCCTGGCTTGCCGCCGTCGTTGCCGCTCACTCAGGGCGGCGCGCACTACCCGCATCACCTCGGTGTGATCGAAGGGCTTGGCCAGGTAATCGAAGGCTCCGGCTTTCATGGCCGCCACCGACCCGGGAATTTCAGCATAGGCGGTGATCAGGACCACCGGCAGCTGCGGGTCCGTTTCCTTGACTCGTTTCAATACTTCCATGCCGTCGAGGCCGGGCATCTTGACATCCACCAGCAGCAGATCCGGCGTTCTCTCGGCCAGCATCTGCAAGGCCGTCTCGCCGTCATAAGCCAACCTGCTGGCCAGTCCCCCCTTGTTCATCAGGGTGGAGAGCATCTGGCCGATATCCCGGTCATCATCCACTATGAGTACCTGATCTGCGCCTTGCGCCATATTTCCTCCGGGTTCAGCGAGGCTGGTGAAGCGGATAGATCACCTTGATATCCTTGGGCAGGTACCGTTCCAAGGAATGCAGCATCCCCAGAAAGAGGATGCCGGTCTCGCCTGGTTTGAGGGTGTCATTGATGCGCTGCGCCATAAATTGATCTCGACGCTGGAGCAGGGCGGCGCCCAGGGCCCGGCGCTGCGCCGCCACTCCGGCGGCCCGAGGCGGGCGACTCGTCAAGGATTGCTTGGCCAGCTGGTACTCTTGAACCAACAGGTCGCCGGATTCCGTTCCCATGAGGCTGGCCCCCCGGTGCATCAGGCGCAGCAGCAGGCGATGGTTGCGGTTCCCTGCTTGGGCCAGTTCCGTGACGATCTCCGCCTCCCGGCCGCATACCGGCAAGCCGTCCTGGTAGAGCCGCATCCGGTCAAAGGGTAGGTCCAGGCCGTCGATAAAAGCCTCGATCTCGGTCCACACCTGGTCGATGGCGGCCAGATGGCGGGCCAGGCCGGCCCGCCCCAGTTTTTCCATGGTCGCCCGGACTACCGGTGCTTTGAGGGCCCCCATATCCGCCTGGGTATGGATGATGGGCAGATAGATCAACGTCCGGGAATAACCGCCCGTGAGACCATTCCCGGGCCCCGGGTTCTGGGGGTGGCGTTGGTCAGCAGACATAACCCCGTATCTTTCTCGCCGCCTTCGACGCGGTCTCAGGCCCACTCGAGGGCTGCGGCGGGTTGCCTGCCATCCTTGGCGGGCGTGAAAAGGAAAGAGCAACTTGCCTAAAAAGTCTGAACTCGACTAAATCTTAGCCGCTCTTCGGTCATAGACTTCAGGCCAGGCGGTTAGGGGAGCCTTCCCCTTGACCAAATTAGCGCTGGTGGCGGCAAAGCGGAGGGAAGACCAGACCCGGCTAGAAATTTTTTCGCTAGCTCCCTTCTGATAAGGCCTGGGTATCTTATCGGCCGCTTCACCTTTTTCATTAATAAAGTTTTTAGCTCTATGGGTAATCTTGGCATCTGGAGAAAATTGCCCCGGGAACCAGGCCCGCCTGGCCCCCGGCCACCTGCGGGACTTGCTGCACTTCCTGAATGATTTAGGGGGAAAAAAGGAGGAGGGGAAGCTTTGGGGGGATTCCCGGTAAATTGGCAGGCGAAACTTTGGGGAAATTTTGCCGGAAGAGGCCTGTGGGTTTAAGCGCTAGATGGGTAACTTATTGAAATAATTGGTGCCTGGGGCCGGACTCGAACCGGCACGGCCTTGCGACCGAGGGATTTTAAGTCCCTTGCGTCTACCCGTTCCGCCACCCAGGCAGCGACCATAATTTATTATATCGCCGGGAAACATTCAAGTTCTTATGAGGAATTCCCCGTTGCCGGCACGGGGCCAGCCGGTGAGCCTGACCGCCAGTCGTGCCCAGACCGGTGACTTGCGGGTCATTAAGGTGCGCTTGAATAAAGTTTTTTTGGAGGGGGGTGTGAGGGCTCGGATCAGCAGGCATCCCCGGACGCCAGAGAGATCATTTCAGGGGGCGAGGGCCTGAGGCTAAGAGTGCTGACGCTGCCAGGACTTGCCGGAGCTTGTGCCGGCGCCGGTCTTATTGGCCTTGGCTGACTGGGCCCGCTTCCCGGCGGGCTTCTTCGACAAACTTCACTTC
>JBIOJX010000009.1:0-27142 GCA_044451265.1 Desulfobaccales bacterium | reverse complement strand
GGTGCTGGGAGGTTTGGAGTTGAGCAGGGGAAAGGGGACGCCCCGGTGCACCTCGTCCTCGAGCTGGGCCTGCTGGCGGCGCAGTTCGTCAATCAAGGCCCGCCCCCGGTTCAAGTTCTCCCAGACCTGCCGCCGGTAGGGACTCGCCGGGGGCAACGGCCCGCTGGCCAGTTTTTTGAAATAGGGATAGTTCAGGAGCTCGTCCCAGAGGCTGAGACACTTGGTGAAGAGGTCGGGATAGAAATAGACCAGTTCGTCCTGGATGGCCGTCAGAAAGACTACGGCCAGGGCCAGCCGGCGGGCGGGGCCGGGGGCCCGGTGTTTTTCGTCTTTTTCGTCCAGCTGGGCCAGTTTTTCCAGAGGCTGCAGGCGCTGCGCCTGGCTGAGATAGGCCAGGCGATGCAGCACCTCCCGGTGCAGCTCGGCGTGTTTGCCAAAGGCCTCGCGGTGCTCCCGGTTCAGGAGGTAGCTGTTCAAGACCTTCTTGACCGCCTCGAAGCCCTCATGACTGTAGCGGCCCAGGCGGCGCATGTTTTTGGCGAGCCAGGCCGAGAGAAACTTGAGCCGGTCTTCGTGGGTCTTGGTGCCGGTGAGGAGTTCGCTGCGGCCGTAAGAGATGGAGCCGCCGTGCTCGCCCCGGACGATGTCAGTCAGCTCTTTCAGGCTCCGGCGGCTGTCCTTCAGGATATTGATGCCGGACTCCCGGCCGCCGTGGATCGGATGGATGAACTCCTGTTTGACCACCGACAGGGCCCGGTCTTCCAGGACGTTGAAGCGGTTGTATTTGTGCTGCTGGTAGGTGACCTTGAAGATCACCACCCGGCGCCGCGGGTCCACATAGAAGCCCTGGTCGCGGAGATGCGGGTTGGCCTCGGCCAAGCCCAGGGGCAGCGAGATAAGGGCGGTCTTTTCCACCAGGGGATGCTGCTTCTGTTCCAGGCCGGAGAGGCTGGTGATGGTGCGGTCGGAGGCGCCCAGGACCTTGACGAGATATTGCTCCTTCAGGCGGCTGAGCTTGCGGGCGAACAAGGCGGCGGAGGTGCGCCGCTCGGAGGCGATGGGAAAGCCGTACAGCTCCATGAGGAACTGGTAGACGAACTCCCGTTCCCGCTCGTAAGCGGCGCTGTCCTGGTCTTTAAATTTTCCCAGCCGGCGGCCCAGGGTTTTTAGTTCGGTGTCCAGGTCCGACGGGAAGGAGGCATACACTCCCAGGAGGCGGAAATCGCCCTGGGGGGCGTCCCGGGCAATGACGTGGGCCCGGTCCATGTGAAACAGAGAGGCCAACACCTCCTCATAATGGGCCAGATCGGTGAGATCCCGCGTAGTGAAGCGACTTTTAAACACCGCCCGGAAATCCCGGTCCAGGTGGGGCAGGATCCTATCCAGGTTTTCCCGTCCACGCCGCTTGCCGTCGCTCAAAGGGTGCAGCAGGTCGAACTGAAAGGTCTCGTCCTGGTAGGAGAGGGGCCGGTTGAAGGCCACCATGCTGAAACTGGGCAGGTGCTTGTATTCGGCGAAATTCTTCTCGAAGGACGGCAGCAGTTCCCGGGGCTCCACCAAAGGGTAGTCAGCGTCATAGGGCTCCAACAGCCCCTTTTTCAGGTGAGTGTAGTCCAAAAACTCCTTCAGCAGGTGGCGGTCCCGAAAGGGGATCTGACCCAACTTGAGGTCGGCCAGGCGCTGGCCGTTGAGACGGACTTCGGAGAGGAATTTCTGCCGCTTCTTCATCAATCCGCCACGATCTTGAGGTGCAGGCGCCGGGTGCGGGGCCCGTCGAATTCGCAGAAATAGATGCCCTGCCAGGTGCCCAAGACCAGGCGGCCGCCGCTGACCATCAGGGTGAGCTGCGGGCCGATGAGGGAGGCCTTGATATGGGCCGGGGAATTGCCTTCCAGATGGCGATAAGGCTCGTGATCGCTGATGATCTGGTTCAGGACCATCAGGATGTCGGCCTTGACGCTGGGGTCGGCGTTTTCGTTGATGGTCACCGCGGCGGTGGTGTGAGGCACGAACAGATGGCAGAGCCCTTCCCGGACGCCGCTCTCCTGGAGCGCGGCCTGGATCTGGCTGGTCAGGTCCAGAAACTCGGTGCGGCCATTGGTGCGCACCGTCAGGGTCTGAAACATGCCTAGCTCCGAATGAGGGGCGAGTCGCCGGGCAGGGTCAACAAGCCGCCGGGTTCCCGGGCCTCCCGGGGTTTTTGTGATTCCTGCCAGGCCAGGGCCAAGGTCGTTTTAACCAGGCCTTGTAAGAAGGGGTTTTCCCCGCCCAGGGCGGTGGGCTCCGGGTGGCGCAGGTCAGCCGCTACGACCCGGGCCACGCGGGCCTCTTCCGGGCGCTGGCTCAGTTCCAGATAATAGGCCATGGTCAGCAGTCGGCGGCCCCAGAGCGGCCGCGTCTCCATGGGGAACAGGGCCCGGGTGGCTTCAGCCAACAGGGCGTCGGCCCGCACCGCCTTTTGCTGGTCCGAGAGCACCAGGGGGCTCTGCTCCACCTCCCGCACCTTGTCGAGCCAGGGGGTGATTTCCTCCAGGCCGGGCAGCCAGCTATGGAACAAGGGGGAGCCGGCCAGCTGGCGGGATTGCTCCAGGAGGCGGCTGCGCTCGCCGGGTTCCAGGGCCGGGAGCAGCTGCTCCAGATCCGGGGCCTCCTCGGGGCGGCCCCAGTTTTTCCAGATTTGCTCCCGGACGGAGGCATAGCGCCTGGTGGCCTCAGTCGCCACCTCCCGGCCCCGATAGGCTGCTTCCAGGAGGCGCACCGCATATGGACCAGGCACCGGGAACCAGTCTGCCAGCCCCTGCCGGCGGTAGTATTCCCAAAATTCCGTCTGTTGCCGGCTTTTCAAAACCAACAGGTGGCACTCCAGTAAGCCCTTTTCATCATTAATAACGGCCACCAAAAAGTTGCCGCCCAGGATTTCCTTGGGGGCTTCCAGGACCACGACGCTGTCGCCGTTGCCCAAGATGGGAGAGACGAGGGCCTTGACCTCAACCGGCTTCGTCTGGCCGATGACCGGCTCCTCCCGGGGCAGCAGCTCGCCGGGGACCGGCACCCCGCGGGTCTGGAGCAGGTGCAGGGCCCGTTTCAGGCCTTTGCGCCGGGCCTTATCGGTGGCCTCGCCGAACAGGGCGGCCAGGAGCATAGGGACGGCCGGGTGGCCAACGTCGGCCAGGAGCGCCATGAGGTGCAGGTCCCAGAGGGGGTCCTGGGGATTGATGGTGACCAGGCTTTTCAGGCTCTTCAGGTCCCGGCCGGCGTCGCAGGCCGCGGCCACCACCGCCACCTGGCTTTGCAGCGCGGCTTCGGCCTCGGGTAGCAGGGGGGGCAGGTTTGAAATTGGCTTGGTTTTGGATTTCTTCAAGGCAGTCATTCAGGGGCCGGCGGCCCACCCTCAAATCATAAAAAATTTGGTGGGGCGGGCGTCTCGCCCGCCATGTTGGTGTGAATGGCGCACCCTATACCTGCACAGGCTGGAAAGCCTGTGCTACCACTCGAAACTCGCCACTCCTCACGGCCTTTCCGGCGGCCCCGACTCGATGGCCACCGCATCGGCCCGGCCCATCTCCTGGAGATAGACGTTGACCCGCTGGCCCGGGGGCAGTTTTATGGCCTGGCCCACGAAATCGGGTTGGATGGGCAACTCCCGCCCGCCGCGGTCGATGAGCACCGCCAGTTCGATCCTGCGGGGCCTGCCGTAATCGATGAGGGCGTCCAGGGCGGCCCGCACGGTGCGCCCGGTGAACAGGACATCGTCCACCAGCACCACTTCCTGGTCGTCGATGGAGCCGGGCAGCTCAGTTTTGCCCACCAGGGGCTTGTGACTCAGTTGGGTCCAGTCGTCCCGGTACAGGGTGATGTCCAGGACCCCAACCCGCATCGGCTTGCCGGTATGCCGGCTGATGCGGTCCACCAGGCGCTGGGCCAGAAAGGCGCCGCCGGTGCGGATGCCCACCAGGATCATCCGATCCGGATTGGGGTGCCGAGCCACAATCTCGTCGGTAAGGCGCGCCAGGGTGCGGTCCAACTCTGCGGCGTTCATGCCAGAGGGCTTTTTGGAAGTCATGTAAGTTCCTTGCTTCTCTAGACCTGGAAAGTCAAATAGGTTAGGCGCCGCGACCTTTTGGTTCGGCGGAAATGAGCAGATGGCGCCGGCGGCTGGCGACCCGACCGCTCCCCCTGGAAGGATGGTCCCTCTCCGGAAGGCGCCAGCCGGGCAAAATCTTCATTAACTTAACATGCTTGGCTGGGAAAGACAAGCACGGGAAGGATTACCTCGACGTGGAGGGATAAACGCCACTGCACCAGCGACTCAGATCTGAATTTGCTCCGGGGCGGAAACCTGGTTATAATTGCAGTACGACGCCGGGGAAATCTCGCCTCATGACCTTAGAAGAAGCCCGAAAATTGCTGGGGTTGGGACCACAGGCCAGCCGCCAGGAGATTCGGTCGGCCTACCGCCAGGAGGCGCGGCGCTGGCACCCCGATCGGGCTCTGAATCCCAACGAAGAAGCCGAATACCGCCAACGCATGCAGCAGGTTAATCTGGCCTACCAACGGATTCTCCAATTCATTGAAGACTACCGCTTTGAGCTGGTGGAAAATTCGTCCCAGGAAGACCTGATGCAGTGGTGGAACAACCGCTTTGCCACCGGGGTCTGGAGCCCGCCGCCCCCCAAAGATTCGGGGGAAGACAAGGATTAATGCCGGTTACCTGGTTCTTGATACTGCTGTTGCTGGCTAACCTCGGCCACCCCGGGTCTGGTCTGGCCGCGCCGGGGCCGGGCGCTGAGCTGGAGAATCTGGAATACCGCGTGAGCCTGGGGATCTGCTCTGAGGTAGCCCTGGTGCACCTGCGGCTGGCCCAGGTGGGTCCGAACCGTTACCGGGCGGAGTTCTCCGGCGCGGCCCAGGGGATGTGGCGACTGCTGAGCCGCTGGCTGCCGGAGGGCTACCAAACCGACATGGAGGTGGAGGGTGGGCGGCTGAAGCCCCTGGTCTTTCGGGAAAAGTTTCAGGCCAAAGGCCATCATATCCACAAGGAATACCGGTTCGATTACTCCCGGGGGGTCCTGGAACTCTGGCGCAGTGAGGATTACCAAGAGTTGGTGAAGGACTGGCAAGTCCCGATTAAGGAGCCGCTCTATGATCTGCTAAGTCTGTTTTACAACCTGCGCCTAGGGGCCATGGGGCCGTTGACTGGCGGCCAAACCCTGAGGGTGGCCCTGATCCCGACCCAGGGGCCCCAGGAGATGATCTTGCGTATTGGCCCCGAGACTTATGAGGGCCGCAAGATCATGATTGAAGTGCTGTCTAAAGAAGAAGTAGAGACCGGCCCGTATTTCGTTTACTGCAACTCCCAAGGGGTGCCACAGGAGGCCTGGACCAGGGTGTCGTTTTTCGGCAAGCTGGCTGGCCAGTTGCTCAATCCCGCAGAAATCATGAAAGAGGGTTTGCCCAACCTTTCGCCTGCGCCGGGGCCGCCTAAGAAAGCTCCATAGGGAAATACTTTGAGAAAAATATTGCTCTTTATGACCGGAGCCGGGTGGCTTTCGAGGCCCGTTCGCCAGAAAAAAACATCGCGTTCCCGGAGTTTCTCCTGGGCCATCCTCTTAGCCCTGTTAACGGTCCTGGCGGTGCAAGCCTGGTCTTGGGGCCAGGCGCCGGCCGCGGCGCCCCAAGGTGAGGTGCTGGAGGACCTGAAATTCCAGGTGGAGTATCTGCTCTGGAAAGAGGTGGCGCAGGCGCAATTGACCCTGAAAAGCCTGGGACCCGGTCACTATCAGGCGGAAATTTCCGGGGAGCCCTTGGGCCTGTTGAAGGCGATTACCGGCAAGCGTCGGGACAGCTACCGGACGGAGATGATCCTGCGGCACGGCAAGCTCATGCCCCTGGTTTACCGGGAAGAATCCCAGAAGAGAGGCCACCGCCATCTGAAGGAATATCGCTTCAACTACGACCAGGGAGTCCTGGAATTGTGGCAGTTGAAGGAAGGCAAAGGGATGGTGCAGAAATGGCATACCGCTCTGAAAGACCCCATCTACGATCCCCTGACCGCCTTTTACAACTGCCGTCTGGGGCTGATGGGGCCGATCCGGGAAGGTGAGGCCTTCAAGGTGGCCGGCATCCCCTATCCCAAACCGGAAGAGATCGAGATCAGGATCGGCCCCGAAAGCGCCGAGGGGCGCAAGGTCATGATCGCCCTCAACAATAAGGCCTTTGAGCAGGACCGGGGCGTGATCTTTGCCTACCTGGACGAAGCCCGAGTGCCTCAACAGGCCTGGACCAACGCCCGGGTGGGCAAGATCAGCAGCCGGTTGGCCGGGGGCAAGCCCTTGAACGGCGGGCTGCCGGGACTGCCGAATTGAGTAGTTCAAAGTTCAAAGTTGAAACCCTCTGGCGTTTGAACCTGGAACTTTTTTCTATTCCCCCCCTTGATTTCGCCAAAATGGATGATTACATAAAAGCCAGAGCCTGAGGACCGGAAAATCTGCCGCCGGCCCCCCTAAAGCAATGCTACTGGAAGGGGCGCGATGTGGAGGTTGCAGACCCACCAGGCTATTCTGAGAGCCGTGCCCTGCGGGGCGCGGCTTTTTTTGGGGGGATATCAGACAAAAAGGTGGAACAGGTGTCCTCGGCTATTCCATAGGGGCACAAGCTACCAGTCTGGATTCCTCAGAGGCCGGCGGCAGGGGCTATTTAATCACTTGACAATGCCTGGATATTTAGATACTTATTTCTTAATCCGTTGTAAAGAAGGAATTATGGTGGCACCTCCGAGCAAATCCAGGCATAACTGGACCGGGTTAGCGGACGCGGTTTCCCGCGGCGCTGACCAGCATTTGGCCAACGGCGTCGGCGTATTGGTAGGCGCCGCGGCCTGCCTGTCGGGTTGGGCTCGGGAGGGGAGGATTTATTAGAATTACCCCTGTTCCCCCGATTCCATGACTCCCAGGCAGGGCCGCCAAAGGCCCTGCTTTTTTTTCGCCGCAGTGAAGGCAAGGGCAAATAAATCTTGAAAGGAGGAGGGGCTTTTTGAGCGCCGGAGACGGCCTGCAATTGACAAATATCTAACATTATTTTAGCATTTCATATTCAACTTTGAGAAAATCAAACCAGAGGCAAAGCCATGGAGAGAGAAGATCTGGACCTGATAGAGCAGCTGACGGACCGAGACCCGGAATTGAAAAAGTTCTGGGATGACCATCTGGAATACGAACGGCAGCTGGGAGAGTTTAACCGGCGGCCATACCTCACCGCGGCGGAAACCATGGAGCGCAAGCGCCTGCAGAAATTGAAGCTGGCCGGCCGGGACCGGATGGAGCAGATCCTGGCGAAATACCGCCAGAAGGAAAAAATGTCATGAAAATGACCGGGGCTCAGATCCTATTGAAATGTTTGGAACGGGAAGAGGTGAAACACGTCTTCGGCTACCCCGGGGGCGTGGTCCTGGACATTTATGACGAGCTCACCCGGACGCCGCAGATCCAGCATATCCTGGTGCGCCACGAGCAGGCCGCGGTCCATGCGGCGGACGGCTATGCCCGGGCCTCCCGCAAAGTGGGCGTGGCCCTGGTGACCTCCGGCCCCGGAGCCACCAACACGGTGACCGGCATCGCGTCGGCCTACCTGGACTCCATCCCCATCGTGGTGATCACCGGCCAGGTGCCCACCGCCCTCATCGGCAACGACGCCTTTCAGGAAGTGGACATCGTCGGGATCACCCGGCCCTGCACCAAGCACAACTACCTGGTGAAGGACATCAACCAACTGGCCCAGACCATTCACGAGGCCTTCCATATCGCCCGGTCCGGGCGGCCCGGGCCGGTGCTGATTGACCTGCCCAAGGACGTGGTCCAGGCCAGCATCGTTCCCAAATTTCCCGAGGAGATCAGGATCAAGAGCTACAATCCCACCTACCACGCCAATCCCCGGCAGGTGAAACGGGCTCTGGAGATGATCATGGGCGCCAAAAGGCCGGTGCTCTACACCGGGGGCGGCATCATCCTGTCGGATGCCTCCGAGGAACTGACCAGGTTCGCCATCTCCCAACAGATCCCGGTGACCAGCACCCTCATGGGCCTGGGCGGCTTCCCTGGGGATAATCCCCTGTGGATGGGCATGTTGGGGATGCACGGCACCTATTGCGCCAACATGGCGGTCTCCAGGGCCGACGTGCTCATCGCGGTGGGAGCCCGCTTCGACGACCGGGTCACCGGCAAGCTCTCGGAATTCGCTCCCCACGCCAAGATCATCCACGTGGACATCGACCCGAGCTCTATCAGCAAGAACGTCCATGTCGATATCCCCATCGTCGGCGACTGTCTGGATACCTTGAAACAGCTCAACGTCATGGTGCAGGAATTGCCCGAGAAAGACTGGGCCGCGGCCCGCCAGCCCTGGCTGGAGACCGTGGCCGGTTGGGAGAAGGAACATCCCCTGACCTACACCTGGAGCGACACCGTCATAAAACCCCAGTATGTCGTGGAGAAGCTATACGAGTTGACCAAAGGCGACGCCTTCATCACCACGGAGGTGGGGCAGAACCAGATGTGGGCCGCCCAGTTCTATAGATTCAAAAAGCCCCGGCGGCTGATGACCTCCGGCGGGCTGGGCGTCATGGGTTACGGCTTCCCCGCGGCCATGGGGGTGCAGGTGGCCCAACCGGACGCCATCGTCATCGACATCGCCGGCGACGGCAGCATCCAGATGAACATTCAGGAACTGATCACGGTGGTGGAAAACAACCTGCCGGTGAAGATCGCCATCCTGAACAATACCTTCCTGGGCATGGTGCGCCAATGGCAGCAGTTGTTCTACGAGCGGCGCTACAGTTCCACGCCCATGCGGGCCCCGGATTTCGTCAAACTGGCCGAGGCCTACGGCGCGGTGGGCCTCAGGGCCACCAAGCCCGAAGAGGTGGTGCCAGTTATCCAGGAAGCGTTGAATACGCCCAAATCGGTGATTATGGACTTCCGGGTGGAGCCCGAAGAATGCGTCATGCCCATGGTGCCCGCGGGTAAAGCCATGCACGAGATGCTGTTGGCCTAGGAGGAGAGATGGAGCCGAGACATACCATAGCAGTCTGGGTGGATAATCTTCCAGGAGTGCTCTCCCGGGTGACCGGCCTGTTCAGCGGCCGGGGCTTCAACATCGAAAGCCTGTGCGTGGCCGAGACCATGGACCCTGAGGTTTCGCGCATCACCATCGTCTCCACCGGCGATGAGCAGATCACCGAGCAGATCATCAAGCAACTGCACAAACTCATCAACGTCATCACGGTGGTGGATCTGAGCGCCAAGGACCACGTGGAGCGCGAGATGGCCCTGGTGACGGTGAAGGCCGAAGGGTCTTCCCGGGCCGAAGTGCTGCGCCTTGCCGATATCTTCCGCTGCCGGGTGGTGGACGTCAGCCCCAACACCTACAGCCTGGAAATCACCGGCAACCACGCCAAGATCGGGGCGGTGCTGGACAACCTCAAGGTGCACGGCATCCTGGACATCGTGCGCACCGGGACGCTGGCGATTCAGCGGAGTAATAAGAAGGAGTAGGTAGTAGTCAGTAGCCAGTAGTCAGTTTTAAAAAGTTACCGGAAGCCAAGGTTTAAGCATAGTTTTCGTAGGGCGCGTTTCACGCGCCGCTGTTGGTGCGTAAAACGCACTCTACAACACTTGAAAGGAATAACTTCATATGAAAATGTACTACGATGCAGACGCGGATTTGGGCCTGTTAAAGGGCAAGAAGGTGGCCATCATCGGCTTCGGCTCCCAGGGGCACGCCCAGGCGTTGAACCTCAGGGACAGCGGCGTGGACGTGCTGGTCTCCGAAATGCCCAGCTCGCCCAACTATGCCCTGGCGGTGAAGTACGGCTTCAAGCCGGTGTCGGCCGCCGAGGCTGCGACCCAGGCCCAGGTGGTGCAGATCCTGACCCAGGACCACGTGCAGGCCATGCTCTATGAAAACGACCTGAAGCCCCATATGACCAAGGGCAAGACCCTGCTCTTTTCCCACGGCTTCAACATTCATTTCGGCCAGATCCTGCCCGGCCCCGAGATCGACGTCATCATGGTGGCGCCCAAGGGCCCCGGACACCTGGTGCGGGCCGAATACGAGAAGGGCGCCGGCGTCCCCTGCCTGGTGGCGGTGGAGCAGGACGCCTCGGGTAAGGCGTTGGAGACGGCTCTGGCCTATGCCAAAGGCATCGGCGCCACCCGGGCCGGCGTCCTCCAGACCACCTTTCGGGAAGAGACGGAAACGGACCTGTTCGGCGAACAGGCCGTGCTTTGCGGCGGCGTCTCCGAGTTGGTCAAGGCCGGCTTCGACACCCTGGTGGAGGCGGGCTACGCCCCGGAGATCGCCTACTTTGAGTGCTTCCACGAGTTGAAGCTGATCGTGGACCTATTCTATCAGGGCGGCCTCAAATACATGCGCTATTCGGTGTCCGACACCGCCGAGTACGGCGACTACACCCGGGGCCCGCGCATCATCACCGAAGAGACCCGGGACGAGATGCGCCAGATCCTCTACGAGGTCCAGAGCGGCGAATTCGCCAAGGAATGGATCCTGGAGAACCAGGCCAAACGCCCGGTGTTCAACGCCCTGCGGCGCCAGGAAGCGGACCACCCCATCGAAGAGGTGGGCGAAAAGCTGCGCTCCATGATGGGCTGGCTCAAAAGAAAATAAGGGGTAAAAGGGAAAAAGGTCAAAAGGGGAAAAGGCTAAAAGCTGAAATGATCAATACTCCTGCGAAACTATCTGGTTTTTTAAACCTTTTCCCCCTTTCCCCGTTTCACCTTTTACCCCGGGTCAAATGTAAGTTGATGCTTTCGGATGGCCACCAGCCATGGTAACACCCGATGGCAAAAAGTGGGGCAAAATCGCCGCATCCGGCTATCGTTTTCTGGCCGCCGGCGCCCTGCTGATTTTTCTGGGTTGGCTGTTGGGCTCCGGCTGGCTTGAGGGCCTGGGCCTGCTGGCCCTGGCCTTTTTTGGGTATTTCTTTCGGGACCCGGAGCGGCCCATCCCGGCAGAGCCGGAGGCCGTCGTTTCTCCGGCGGACGGCAAGGTGGTCTACGTCGACGAAGTCCGGGAAGAGCGGTTCCTGAATGGGCCGGCCCGCAGGGTGGCCATCTTCATGAACGTTTTTGACGTGCACGTCAACCGGGCCCCGGTGGCCGGCGCCGTAACCGAGGCCCAGCATCGGGACGGCTGTTTCAAGGCAGCCTGGCGCGCAGACGCCTGCACCCTGAATGAGCAGCAGGCCCTGGTCCTGGAGGCGAAAGGCGCCCGGGTGCTGGTGGTGCAGATTGCCGGCCTCCTGGCCCGGCGCATCATCTCGTATGTGCAGCCCGGCCAACACCTCGACAAGGGCGAGCGCCTGGGGCTGATCTGCTTCGGCTCCCGGGTGGACCTGTATCTGCCGCTGGAGGCGGAGATCCTGGTCAAGGTGGGCGACCGGGTTAAAGCCGGCAGCAGTATTGTAGCCCGCTGGCCTTAAATGATGTATAATAGTAAAGGCGGTGCACCAGCGCCCCGCCATAACCGGTAGCGCAGGCTTGCGCCTGGGCGTGCAGTTGCACTGGCCCCTATTTCGGGAGGGCTGCCATGGCCTTTCGCAGACGACGTAGAAAAAGAGAGCGGCGCCGCCTTCGGGGCGTTTTTCTGCTCCCTAACCTGATCACCACCGGCAGCCTCTTTGCCGGCTTCTACGCCATTGTCGCCACCATTGACGGGCGGTTCTATGCCGCGGCCTGGGCCATTTTTATCTCCCTGGTGCTGGACGGCCTGGACGGCCGCATCGCCCGGCTGACCCACAGCACCTCCGGCTTCGGGGTCCAGTACGACTCTCTGGCCGATCTGGTGGCCTTTGGGGTGGCCCCGGGACTCCTGGTTTACCTCTGGGCCCTAAAACCCTTCCAGCAATTCGGTTGGGTGGCGGCCTTCCTTTTTGTGGTCTGCGGAGCCCTGCGGCTGGCCCGCTTCAACGTCCAGACCGGGTCCTCGGACCCCCGTTATTTCAACGGGTTGCCCATCCCGGCGGCCGCCATGATGGTAGCCACCTCAGTGGCGTTCTATTATGAGATCGGGGAGTGGGCTCCGGAAAAACATAAATTTATTCTGGTCATGATTTACGTGCTCTCCTTTCTCATGGTGAGCAACGTCAAATACGCCAGCTTCAAGAAGATGGACCTGTTCCGGCGGCATCCCTTCCATACCCTGGTGGGCCTGGTGTTGATCTTCGTGACCATCGCCGCCAAGCCGGATATCATGGGATTCATCGCCATGGCGGCGTACGTGGCCTCCGGCCCCGTCAGCACCTTCTATTACTACCGCCGCCCGGCCTTGACGGAGAAGGGGGAGGGCGATATCCCGACCCCGAAGCCTTCCAGTCCATAAGGCTCCAACCAATGCCGGAGCCCGGCGGGCCGGGCCCCGGCAAAACCTCTGCGCCTGCCATTGTGAAAAACCTGCTCTATCGTTTCACTGCCCTGGTGCTCGGCTTTAGCTTGGCCTTCGGCCTGGCGGAAATCACCGTCCGGGTGCTGCGCCCCCAGGAGGTCGGGACCCCTTGCTTCGCCTTCGAAACCCCTGATAATAAGGAGGACCGCAGTTTTTGTCTAATTTTCCGCGGATAAAAAACACCATTCTCGGATTGATCACGATCCTCATGAGTGGCCTCGCGGCCTTCGGGGTGGTCGAAATGGCCGTAAGGGCCTTCACTCCACAAATGTCCGGCGAGGTTGTCTATGGCTATGATGAAAGCCTGGGGGCGATCCCCATGCCATATCAGCGAGGCGTGAAAACGCCTCCTGAGGGGCCAAGCTACAACTTCAGCCATAATTCTATGGGCTTTAGGGGTACCAAGGAATACCGCACCAAGCAGGCGTCCTTTCGAGTGCTCTTTTTAGGGGATTCCTTTACCTACGGGGTAGGGGTAAACGATGACCAAGCCTTTCCCTATCTAGTGGAGAAAATCCTGCAGGACCGAAATTACTCCGTGGAAACTATTAATGCCGGTAACCCTGGCGTAGGAACGGATTACGAATTAAAATTTATTCAGACCTTGGGAGAAAAATTAAAAGCCGATTTAGTGGTGCTCTGCTTCTTTTGGAATGACTTTTATGACAATGCCTTAGGGGGGCATTTTCGCCTTGGGGAAAACGGGGAATTAATCCCCAAAACGCCGCACAGCCTCACCGCCAAGAAAGTCAAGATTGAAAATTTACCAGGGATCTACTGGCTATTATCCCGGTCCCAAGCAGCCAACTTGGTTAAAGTATCCATTGTTGATTTTTTAAGGTGGCTTCCCAAAACTGTGGCTAAATTCAAAAATAAACCGGAAACGCCTCCCGCTGATGCGAAATTATACCCTGGAGCGCTGCCTGGATCGAAGTATAAGGCCGAAAATCCGTCGGGTCTTAAGCAGTTAACCCAAATCTATATTATCCAGCTGATAAAAGCTGTCAAAGCGCAAGGTAGCGACATTTTATTTCTATATCTGCCTGATGCATCGCAGGTGGATCAATACCGCAAAACTGGGCAAATATCTTCTTATGAGAAAGATTTCTTTGAGATAGTCGAATCCCAAGGGCATAAACCTTATTCCCTGACCTCGTGCTTAACCGGGGTGAAGGAGAGAATGGATCTGCCTTACTGGGGCCACTGGTCACCTGCCACAAATCGCGAGGCCGCCAAATATATAAGCGTCCGCCTGGAAGAATGGCTGCAAACCCGGTCTTTGTGGATCGAAGGCAGCTAACGTGAAAAGTCTCCTTTATCGCCTAATTGCCTTGCTCCTTGGTCTCAGCCTGGCTTTCAGCCTGGCAGAATTTGCCGTCCGGCTCTTGCGCCCCCAGGAGGTCGGACCGCCCCGCTTCGCTTTCGATCAAACCTTAGGCTACATACCGGTACCCCGACAAAAGGCCCGGCGGAATTTACCCGGGGTTTACGACTTCACTTATAGCAATAATTCCCAGGGTTTTCGGGGCAGCCGCGAGTACGGTCCGAAACAACCGGGGGCTTGTCGCGTCCTCTTGTTGGGCGACTCCTTTACTTACGGGTTCGGGGTCAATGACGACCAGACCTTTGCCCATCACCTGGAACAATACCTGCGGCAGCGTAACCTGCCCGCCGAAGTGATTAACGCCGGCTGCCCCGGCAAGGGCACGGATTATGAATTAAAGGTGTTCCAGACCATAGGGGTGCCGTTGCATCCGGACCTGACCGTCTTGTGCTTCTTCCCCAACGACTTTGAGGACAATGCTCGGGCTGAATATTATGATATCGAGCCAAACGGCGAGCTGCTGGCTAAAAAGCTGGATCAGGGGGAGGGAATCAAGGCCTTCCTGTTTCATTTTCCCGGCTACAACTGGCTGATCTCCTGGTCCCATGCCGCCAACCTGGTGAAGGAGTCGGCAGTGCGTTATCTGGTCGCCAGGCAAAATAGCCGGAATGGCCAACCGGACCAAGGCAGCTCCGCGGCGCGGGCTTCCAACCCGGCGGCCTCCAGCCTGGTGGTCTCTTATTCCTACCCGGGCCTAAAATTTTCCGACGACGCCAACCGCAGGCTTACCGACGTCTATGTGGCGGGGCTATTGGCCGCAGTTAAACAGGCCGGCAGCGATCTGGCCTTTTGCTATGTCCCCATTGCCAACGAAGTGGAAGCTTATCGCCGGACCAAGGAAATCTCCCCGGACGAAGCGGCCATCAAGGCCATCATCGAGGCCCGGGGCGGGACGCTCTTTTCCCTGACGCCGGTTTTGGCCGCCAGGCCCGAGTCCATCCGGGACTTATATTATGCCGAAGGCCACTGGACCCGCCAAGCGCACGCGCTGGTCGGGGAATCTCTGGGCGGTTATCTCACCGCTCGGTGCCGGGATAAACTGGCAGGCCGGGTCGCGTCCCACTAATTTAGGGAAAGCGAACCTTCGGCAGGAGAGAGGGAACAGAAAAATCTTAGTTTTGCATTTTGACCTTGCCTTTTCACTGATTACGTGGATATACTTTTAAGAGATTATAATTTTAGGCAACCCCAATGACTTATTCCCAAAAACGCCCTCGTTCCAACCAGGCCCCTCAGGGCCTAGCCTTGCTGCTTTTGTTGCCTGCCTAGCGGGCAAATATCTATTTTTCCAACTCAATTTAGCCAAAGATATTGTTTTAACTGCTTCTTTTTGAAGGAGACAGTGGTATAATACCGTTGCCTTCCTGGAGTCCCTTTGGGGAAAGGAGAGCCGTATGTCCGATAAAATCGTAATTTTCGATACCACCCTGCGGGATGGGGAGCAAACCCCCGGGGCCAATCTCAACGTCGACGAAAAACTGCAGATCGCCCGGCATCTGGAACTGCTCAACGTGGACGTCATCGAGGCCGGGTTCCCCTTTTCCTCACCCGGGGACTTTGCCGCGGTGCAGGCCGTAGCCCGGGAGATCCGGGGTCCGCAGATCGCCGGGCTGGCCCGGGCCTTCGAGAAGGACATCGACGCCTGTTGGGAGGCCGTCAAAGAGGCCACCAATCCGCGGATTCACACCTTCATCTCCACTTCCGATATTCACCTGAAGTATCAGATGCGCAAGAACCGGGACGAGGTCCTGGAAATGGCGGTGGCCGCGGTGAAGCACGCGGCCCGCTATACCTCCAACGTGGAATTCTCCGCCATGGACGCCTCCCGCAGCGACCTGGCCTACGTCGCCCAGATGTTCGCCGCGGTCATTGACGCCGGGGCCACCACGGTGAATTTCCCGGATACGGTGGGTTATGCCATCCCCCACGAATTCGGCGAGATGATCAAGTACCTGGTAGAGCACATCCCCAATATCCATAAGGCGGTGATCTCGGTCCACTGCCACAACGACCTGGGGCTGGCGGTGGCCAACACCCTGGAGGCCATCCGCAACGGCGCCCGCCAGGCGGAAGTGACCATCAACGGCTTGGGGGAACGGGCCGGCAACGCCTCCCTGGAGGAGGTGGTCATGGCCCTGGCCACCCGCAAGGACCTGTTCGACTACCATACCGAGATCGTCACCCAATACATCTCGCCCGCCAGCCGCCTCACCAGCAAACTGTCGGGGGTGTCGGTGCAGCCCAATAAGGCCATCGTCGGGGCCAACGCCTTTGCCCACGAGTCCGGGATTCATCAGGACGGGGTACTCAAGGAGGCCAGCACCTTCGAGATCATGACGCCGCAAACCGTGGGCATCAAGAAGAGCCTCCTGGTCCTGGGGAAGCTGTCCGGCCGCCATGCCTTTAAGAACAAGCTCCAAGAGATGGGCTTCTATCTGGCGGATGACGAACTGAACCGGGTCTTCACCCGCTTCAAGGACCTGGCGGACCGCAAGAAGAAGGTGTTCGACGAAGACCTGGTGAGCCTGGTGGAGACCGAGGTCATCTATAAGTCGGTGCCGGAGCATTTTCGGCTCGTGGACCTGGTGGTGCTCACCGGCACCATGGTCAAGCCCAACGCCACCATCAAGATGGAGGTGGCCGGCGAACTCAAGAGCCACTCCTCCTTTGGCGATGGCCCTATCGATGCGGTGTTCCAGGCCATCACCGAGGTGGCCAGGTCGAAGTGCAACCTGCAAAAATTCTCGGTGAGCTCCATCACCGGGGGCACCGAGGCCCTGGGTGAGGTGTCGGTGCGTCTGGAGCAAGAGGGCCACGTGGTCACCGGCCAGGGAGTGGACCCGGACATCGTCACCGCCAGCGCCCGGGCCTACATCAACGGTCTGAACCGCCTGCACTTCCTGAAGGAAGTAGGCGTAGGCCCCAAGGAGAATCCGGAGAAGCTATAAGAAGCCGTTGGCTGATTAACAGCTGGCGATAAAAGGATTAACCACAGAGACACGGAGAGCACAGAGAACGATTTTTTTAGTTTTGGCGCTGGAAGCGCCAAAACTAAAAAGTCTGTGTCCTCTGTGTCTCTGTGGTGAAATATTTTGGTCTAACAGCTAAAAGTTCAAGCTCATATTTGATTTGGAGATTTCAATGTCCAAGCCTCAAACCATCACGCAAAAAATCCTGGCGGCGCATGCCGGCAAAGACTATGTGGAACCCGGGGAACTGATCCTGGCCAAGGTGGACATCGCCCTGGGCAACGATATTACCGCGCCCCTGG
Organism: Desulfobaccales bacterium; assembly: GCA_044451265.1. GTDB lineage: Bacteria > Desulfobacterota > Desulfobaccia > Desulfobaccales > 0-14-0-80-60-11 > JAPLJC01. The sequence goes on along the minus strand of JBIOJX010000009.1, from coordinate 10,031 downwards.
CCATCAAGGCCTTTCGGGACGTCGGGGCCAAAAAGGTCTTCGACCGGGAGCGGGTGGTGCTGGTGTGCGACCACTTCGCCCCCAACAAGGACATCGCCTCCGCCATCCAGGTGCAGATCGTGCGCCAGTTCGCCCAGGAGCAGAACCTGGTCCATTTTTACGAGGGCGGCGACATGGGGGTGGAGCACGCCCTGCTGCCGGAGAAAGGCATCGTGGGGCCCGGCGACCTGATCGTCGGCGCCGACAGCCACACCTGCACCTACGGGGCCCTGGGGTCCTTCGCCAGCGGCGTGGGCTCCACCGACCTGGCCGCGGCCATGGTCACCGGCGAAGTCTGGCTCAAGGTGCCAGAGTCCATCAAGTTCGTCTATCAAGGCCAGCCCGGCCCCTGGGTCACCGGCAAAGACCTGATTCTCTATACCATCGGCGATATCGGGGTGGACGGGGCCAACTACCGGGCCATGGAATTCACCGGCGAGGCCATCGGCCGCCTCTCCATGGCCGACCGCTTCTCCATGGCCAATATGGCGGTGGAGGCCGGGGCCAAAAACGGCATCATCGCCCCGGATGAGGTGACATTGGAGTATGCCCGGAATCGGGCCTTGCGGCCTTTTGACACCAAAAACCTTTACAGTGATAAAAATGCGACTTATACTCTTGTGAAAATATATGACGTTGGCCAACTGGAGCCCCAGGTGGCCTGTCCGCCGTCGCCGGGCAATGTCAAGCCCGTCTCTCAGGTGGGTCAGGTGCGCATCGATCAGGCGGTGATCGGCTCCTGCACCAACGGCCGGCTGGAAGATTTGCGGGTGGCGGCCCAGGTTCTCAAGGGCCGCAAGGCCGCCAAAGGGGTGCGCCTGATCATCATTCCCGCCACCCCGCTGATTTACCGGCAGGCCATGGATGAGGGCCTGCTGGCCGTCTTCATGGAAGCCGGCGCGGTCATCGGCCCGCCCACTTGCGGTCCCTGTCTGGGCGGCCATATGGGCATCCTGGCTCCCGGCGAGGTCGCCGTTGCCACTACGAACCGGAATTTTACCGGCCGCATGGGCCATCCGCAGTCGAAGGTATATTTAGCCAACCCGGCAGTAGCCGCCGCATCCGCCGTCACCGGACGCATCAGTGGTCCGGCAGAATTATAGACCAGACGGCGCCGGCGTGATGATAATAGCTTCAGAATCGGTTCCGACCCAAATGAGTCGGACTGGGGGAAGTTATGCGCCGGAGATCTGGACTTTGGCTGGCAGCCGCGGCCCTGGCTGCCCTGCTTTGTTGCGGCTGCGCCGGGATTTTGGCGGAAAGCGAGAAAGATGGTCAGACGGAAAGGCTGCGACTGGGCACCACCGACAAGTGGAGTACCTATGACCGGAACTCCACTAAGCAAAACGAATCTGTGTTCATGCTAAAAAAAGAATCGACTTTTTAGCGGGATTATGGCATGCTACCTGCCAACATTATCCCAGTCGATTGCGAGCAAAGAATGGCTGGAAAGAAATTATTAATGTTGCTGGCCTTATTGCTGGCCCTGGTGTGGTTGGTGGTTGGCTGCGCTGAGCCCGGCGTCCTCTATAAGAAGCAGCAGGAGGACGGCGCGGTGAATCGACTGCGCCTGGACAGCGCCGAAGGCTGGAGCGAATACAACACCACCCCCCGCTCCCGCAGTACGAAGCCCAAGGACCAGGATGGCTATGGTATCGTGATGAAAAACGAGGCGACCTTTTAATCAAGCCGGCGCCGCGCCCGCACTACCCGCTGAATCCCCTGATAATCCGCCAAGATCTCCAGGTTTTTTTTGTCTTTTTTGTCTTTTTTGTCCAGGTAAGCCCCGGTTTGCCGGAGCAATTCCAGAACCCGCTCAGCCTGGCCGGCTCCGACCTCCAGGGCCAGGCAGCCGCCCGGCTGCAAATAGAGATGCGCCTGGCGGGTCAGCACCCGGATAAGGTCCAGCCCGTCTTCGCCCCCCAGCAGCGCCTGGGGTGGTTCATAATCCTTAATATCCTTGGGAAGTTGTTCCCATTCGGCCCGGGGGACGTAGGGGAGATTGGCCACCATCAGGGCGAATCTCGGCTGGGATTTGAGCCCCGCAACCAGGTCACCCTGGACCAGGTGCAGGCGTTCGGCTACCCCATGACGCCGGGCATTGTCCCTGGCCACGGCCAGGGCCGCGGCCGAGAGGTCCAGGGCCAGCCAGGTAACCTGGGGCAATTCCCGGGCCAGGGAGATAACCACGGCGCCGGAGCCAATGCCGATTTCAACGCCCCACGGGGGAATCGTTTGCCGTTGGTTCCGGGCCGCGAGGAAATCTTTGGCCGCCTCAACCGCGGCGGACACCAGGATTTCCGTCTCCGGCCGGGGAATCAGGACTCCGGGCGTCACTAAAAAATCCCGGGACCAGAACTCCCGGTGGCCGGTGAGGTAGGCTACGGGTTCACCCGCGCGGCGGCGCAACATCAAGGCCTTAAACCGGGACAGATCTTCCGGAGCGAGAGGCTGATCATAGCGCAGGTAAAGGTCCAGGCGGCTAAGGCCCAGGACGTGGGCCAGCAGCACCTCGGCTGAGGCCCGCGGCTCGGAAACGCCCTTTTCCAGAAAGTAATCGGTGGTCCAGCGGAGAATCTTCAGGATGGTCCAGGCGTCTGGGGGGGCGTCCGTCATTTACGCCTGTTCCAGGGCCTGGGTGCGATAATGGTTGGTCAGCGCCTGGAGAAGTTCATCCAGGTCGCCGTCAAGGGTGGCCTCCATCTTCAGGCCGTAGACCGTATAGCCGATCCGATGGTCGGTGATCCGGGATTGCGGGAAATTGTAAGTGCGGATGCGTTCGCTGCGGTCGCCGCTGCCCACCATGGATTTGCGTTCTTTGGCGATTTGCTGCTGCTGCTCGCCCTGCTTCAGATCGAAAAGACGGGAACGCAGCACCTTCAGGCCCTTGGCCTTGTTTTTGTGCTGGGATTTTTCGTCCTGGCAGGAGACCACTAACCCGGTGGGCAGGTGGGTAATCCGCACCGCCGAGTCCGTGGTATTGACGCTCTGCCCCCCGGGGCCGGAGGACCGGAAGACGTCGAAGCGCAGCTCTTCCGGGCTGATATGCACGTCCAGCTCTTCGGCCTCGGGCAGGACGGCCACGGTCACCGCCGAGGTATGGATGCGCCCCTGGGACTCGGTCGCCGGCACCCTTTGGACCCGGTGGACGCCGCTTTCATATTTGAGCCGGCTATAGACCCGCTCGCCGGAAATGGAGGCGATGACCTCTTTGAGGCCGCCGATGCCGGTGGTGGAATGGCTCAGGATCTCCAGCTTCCAGCGTTTGCGCTCCGCCAGGCGGGTGTACATGCGGAAGAGGTCGGCGGCAAACAGCCCGGCTTCTTCGCCGCCGGTGCCGGCCCGGATCTCCAAAATCACATTCTTTTCGTCGTTGGGGTCTTTGGGCAGCAACAGAAACTTCAGCTCTTCCTCTAGCGCGGCCGCCTGCTCCTTGAGGCTCTCGACCTCCTCCCGGACCATGGTCTTCATCTCTTCATCGGTCTCTTCCTTGAGCAGGTTCTGACTATCCGCCAGGTCCTGCTGCACCTGCCGATAGCGCCGGAAGGCCTGAACTATTGGCGCAAATTCGGCGTGCTCCTTACGATATTTCTGGTACAGCTCCTGGTCGCGGATGACCTCAGAATTGGTGAGCTGCTGTTCCAGGTCGCCAAATTGTGCTTCAATTTTTTGCAGTCGGGTAAAAAACATAAGATTATCTCAAGCGGCCGGCCGGCCGGTATTACGAAACCACCTGCCGGCTCCGCAAAATATTTCAAGCAATTCTTCTTGGAATTGGCAAGCGGGCGGGAATCCCCTTCGACCCTTTAATGTTTAATTATAAAGGAAAAAGCGCCGGAAGACAATGAGGGCGACCCGGAGGGGTTGATAATTTAGCGCCGCAAACTTAAACCGGCAGGGTAGGGGGAAAATTTTTACCACAGAGGCACAGAGGACACAGAGGGTCACAGAGCAATTTATTATCTTAATTTTCTGTGTCTCTCTGTGCTCTCAGTGTCTCTGTGGTTAATCATCTAACCTTCCGCCAGGCGGCGGATGATTTCGGGGATGGTGGCGGTGGCCAGGTGGGAAAGGGAGCCGCCGCCCAGGACCACTTGCAGGGGGACCTGCAAATCTTTCGCGGTGGCAATCATCAGGTCGCAAATCTGAAAATAGGCGTCTGCGGTGAGACCGATGGAGCCGTAGTCCTCCTGGTGGGTGTCGAAGCCATAGTACCAGAGGAGCAGGTCCGGCTTGAATTGCGCCACCAGAGGCAGGTTTTGGCGCACCTTCTCCAGGTACTGAGAATTGGCGTCTTTGCGCCCATTCAGGCGCTGGACGTTGACGTCGACTTCGCCGCCGCCTTGGGCCCGGTAATCGAGCCCGCAAAAACAGAGCAGGAAGGCTTCAGGGTCCTCCCGGAGCAACTGGCTGGTGCCGTCGGCATGATGGGCGTCGGTGTCCACAATGGCCAGGCGTCTGATCCGGCTGATCTCCCGGGTGTGGGTCAGGGCGATGACCACGTCGTTGAAGCAGCAGGCGCCCCAGAACTGGCCGTAACCGGCGTGGTGGCCGCCGGCGCCGATGAAGCAGAAGGCCCGGTCGAGCTCGCCCTGGGCCAGGGCCTCCATGCCCGCCACCACCGAGCCCACCGACTCGTAAGCCGTGGCGCAGAAGCCGTCCCGGGCCACCATCTCCAGCATCTCCGGGGCGTGCACCTTGAGGATGAGGTCCTCGGAAACCCGGGGCGCCTCAAACAGCCGCACGTTAGGCTTCTGCAGCACGGACTCCAGGGCCTCGGGAAAATCCCGCAGCCGGTTGCCGATGGTCATGTAGCTCTTGCGGCTGAAGGATGGATGGTAGAAGACGCCGACTCGTTTCATTTTGCCCATTACGCCGCGAAGCGCAAGATTTCCACCTCAGCGCCGCTTTTCACCGCTACTTCGGCCCGGTTAAGCAATTGTTCAGTCACAACTTCTGAGAGATAATATTCGCCACAATTTTCACAGACTTCTGCAGGAACGTCTTTAAAGATGATGGTGCTGTCACCGCGCTGCAAAGTGACAGTGGCCTTGCCGAGTGCTGTCTCACCCTGTTTGCAGATAACGCATTTCATTGTCATATCCTCGTCCTGAAATCAGAACTGCATAAAGATGGATCAGGAAAATAAGCTGTGATTATGTAGCAGCGTTTTAATTTATCATCAACGGCAATTACAGTATGAATAGGTTGATTATCAACCCAACCCAGGATCAAATAACTCGGGAAAGGGAAATCGTCTGGGTACTCTGTAATTATTTCTCCAAATTTAATTAAAGCCTTTATATGAGATGTCTTAATTCCTCGTTCAAAAATCCTCTGTACCGCATGAGCGCTGAATATCAGTTCTATACAATCCATTTGATTTATTATATCAATGTGTTATTTTTTTGAATCCACAATCTTTCCCAGTCGGCATATTTGGGATAAAAAAGGTAGAAATATAACAGGGATATGACCATGAAGATAAAAAAGTCGTTGGCAATGCCGGTTAAGAAGAAGAGCACGAGCCCGAAGATACTGACCGCTTCGCACAAGGCAAAGGTGATGATGGCGGCGGGAGGAAGATAAGCCGCGGATTTCAAGGAGAATTTTTGAAAAAAGCGGATGGCGAAATACTGCAAGACTGATAGGCCCAAGAGAATATACTTGAGGGTGGTGAAGGTGCCGCTATTATTACCGGGCGGCGCTTTATAGGGCAGGTAGCTCTGATCGATACAAATGACGATGAGAGCATAAATAAAGACCGCAGCCATCATCGCCAGGCCGATATAATTGGTCGTCTTGAATTGCTGCTGCAGTCCTAGGGGAATTTTGGCCACCACCAAAACCTCAATCAGCGTATTTAAGCGTTTAAAATGGCAACAAATTCCCTCTCCCCCATTGGGAGAGAGGGTCAGGGTGAGGGGTAGAACCGCCGGGGGCGGCGGTTCTACATCTCTGGGGAATACAGCTTCTCCTGCAAGATGCCCGCCAGCAGTTCGGCGTCGGCGGCGCTCAGGTTCTGGACGGCCTGCTCGAAGCGGCCCACCCGCTCTTTCTCTTCCAGGAAGAATTGGATATCCCCGGCCAGCCGGACGGCCTCTTCCAGGTTGCCGTGCAGGTCCAGCATTTCCGGGAGGGAGGTCGGTATTTGGTCGACATTCCGGATGGCCTCGCCCAGGCGCTGGAATTCCGCCAGCCATTCCCGAAAATCGCTCTCCTTCTTGGTGAAGGCGGCGGCATCGCCGACGATCCAGAGCCGCACGAGGTCCTTTTCTGCGCTGCCCAAGGGTTGATTCTGGTGCAATTTTACGATAATGGGCTCCATGGCTGCGGCCGTCATTTGCTGCAGCTCTTCCCTGATCGCCTTCCTGGCCTTGACCAGGTCCATGCCGGCGGCGCTGAATTTGTCGGCCGTGACCGAGGCAGCCGCCTCACTGAAGACCCGGCCGATATCCGCTATTGACTCCATTTACTTCCCTCCATGAAAGTAAAAATGTTGTGCTTCAGCCAAATCAAGCTAAGAACCGAACTTTTCCCCCACTGCGGGCTGGCGGGCCGCGATAAAGTCCGGGGCCTTCACCTTCCCCAGTTCCTTGGTGCGAAACCGGGTAATAAGCAGGGCGCCCCCGTTGACCGCCACCTTGAGGCCCTGGTCGGTCACCTCCAAGATTTCGCCGGCCTCGACGCCATGAGTTAAGGGCAAAAAGGCCGCGTTATAGAACTTGACCTTTTCACCCCGAAAGGTGGTGGTGGCGCCGGGCTGGGGGTCGCAGCCCCGGATGAAGTTGAAGACCTGGTGTCCGGCTTTGTTCCAGTCCAGGCCGGCCACCTTTTCATCACAAGGCGGATCATAGGTGCCCTTGGATTGGTCCTGGGGAATCCGGGTGGTCGGGCCTTGGGCGATCCGAGCCACTGCCTCCACCAATGCCGCCACTCCCAGGGGATAGAGCTTGTTGAAATAGACCTCCCCGGTGGTCTCACTGGGGCCGATCTCCACGGTCTTTTGCAGGATTAGGTCGCCGGTGTCGATGCCCTGGTCTACCCAGAAGATGGTGAGCCCGGTTTGGGCCTCGCCGTTGATCACCGCCCAATTGATGGCGCTGGAGCCCCGGTAGCGGGGCAGGAGGGAGGGATGATAGCAGATGGAGCCCAGCCTGGGGGCGTTGAAGACCCGGGGCGGGATGATGTCGGTGACAAAGGCCAGCACTCCCAGGTCGGCCTTGAGGGACACCATGGCCTCAAAGGCCGCCTGGTCCCGCATATGGCCCGGCTGAAAAACCGGCAACCCGGCCGCCAGGCCCGCTTCTTTAAGGGGATCTATTCTAGCGCCCCGATCCGGCGGGCAAAAGACGCCCGCCACCTCCTGACCTTGCTCCAGCAAACCTTTCAAGACATCCGCACCAAAAGCCGCCTGACCGATTAAGGCAATTCGCATGTCACCCCTCCTCTGCAGGTTGAAGTTCTAAGGGGAAAAAGGCAATACCCGGAGCTGCGGCCGCGCGTCTGGGCCCGGGCTCCGAACTAATGGTGGTGTTCGTCGTGGCTCTTGGCCGGCTCCAGGCTGGAGGCATAGAAACAGACGCCGCAGGCCGCCACGATGGCGCCCACGCTCACCAGGGGACTGTAGCCCAAAATAGCCACGCCGATACAGGCAAAGACCACCAGAACCAGAAGGGCCTGTTTTTTGCGATAACCCTGATTTGTTTCGGACATAGGTCAAAACCTCCTTAAGCTGGGTCGAATTATAAGCCGATTGGCCAAAATTTCCAGGATTTTTTATTGGTTGCTCTCGGCAAAGCCGATGGCTCGATCAATCCTTTGCAAGGTCTCTGGTTTCCCCAGAATATCGATAATCTCATAGAGTCCGGGGCTGGCGGTGCGGCCGGTGATGGCCAGGCGCACCGGCTGGGCCAGGTTGACCATCTTGAGGCCGGTCTCCGCCGCCAGGTCGTGAAAGAGTTGGTTCAGGGCCGCTTCTGAAAACTCCGGCATGGCCTCCAGACGCCGGGCCACCTCCCGCAGGATGGGGACGTTCGCCGGGGTCAGAAATTTTTTCGCCCCTTTCTCCTCATAAGGACGGGGGTCCTGAAAATAGAAGCGGGCCGCCTCCGCCATTTCCACCAGGGTGCGGCAGCGGGCGCTCAGGGTGGGCACCGCCCGGGTGAGGTAGCCCGGGTCCGGCTCCTTGATGCCGACCCGGGCCAGGAACGGGGTCAGCTCCCGGGCCAGGTCCGCGGCGGGCAGGGCCTTGAGATGCTGGCTGTTGATCCACAGAAGCTTTTCTTCATCGAAGACCCCGGGAGAGGTGGTGGCGTGCTCCAGGGTGAAGTAGTGAATCAGCTCGTCCCGGGTGAAGATCTCCTGGTCGCCGTGGGACCAGCCCAGCCGGGCCAGGTAATTGCACAGCGCCTGGGACAGGAAGCCCTGCTCCCGGTAGTTCAGCACCGGCCGGGCGCCCCGGCGCTTGGAGAGCTTGCCCCGGTCCGGGGCCAGCATCAGAGGCATATGGGCGAACCGGGGCAGCTCGGCCCCCAGGGCCTGGTAGATCAGGATCTGTCGGGGGGTGTTGGGGATGTGGTCTTCACCACGGATGATCTGGGTGATGCCCATGCTTAGGTCATCCACCACCACCGCGAAGTTGTAAGTGGGAATGCCGTCGGACCTGAGCAGCACCAAGTCGTCCAGTTCCTGATTATAAAAGGCGATGGGGCCCTTGATCAGGTCGTCCCAGCGGGTGGCGCCGGTGTCGGGACCGCGGAAGCGCACCACGGTGTTGGGGCCGGGCCCCAGGTTGCGGCTGCGGCAGCGGCCGTCGTACTTGGGCTTGTCGCCCCGGGCCAGGGCTGCCTCCCGTCTAACCTTCAGGTCTTCCGGGGAGCAGTCGCAGTAATAGGCCGCGCCCTTGGCCAGCAGGCGGTCGATATTTTCCCCATAGAGGCCCAGCCGCTCGGTCTGGAAGTAAGGACCTTCATCCCAAGCGAGGCCCAGCCAGTGCATGGCATCCAGAATCTCTTCGACAAACTCTGCCTTGGAACGTTCTTTATCGGTATCTTCGATCCTCAGGACAAAGGCGCCGTGAAAATGGCGGGCGATGAGCCAGTTGAACAGGGCGGTATGGGCGCCGCCCAAATGCAGCGAGCCCGTGGGGCTCGGGGAAAAACGGGTCCGTACTTCAGCCATTTAGTTCACCTTGCTTATCGATACGTGCTTCATTAATCCAATTTAAAAAAGTTGGTTCTTGCATTTTATTTGATGAAATTAAGAATACTTTCCTCCTTGCTCTAGTTAATGCGACGAGAAAATTACATATATCTTGATCTGATATTTTAGTTTTATCCTTGTTTTTTATGAAATACTGGTCATCGAAATGGGTAATAAAGACAAAGTCTGCTGCAAGACCTTTTGAACTTTGAATCGTAGTTGATTTTATAGGTATTTTTCTAAGTCCCGGATTATTAAGTCGCCGAGAGCCAGAAGTTATTTCATCTTTTAATATTTTCTTTGCTTCTTCAAATGGATCATAGCCTATTTTTCTCAAAATAGCCTTGAATTCTTCTACGTCAACAGTTTTATCGCCTTTTATAGCACGAAAAAGTTTAAGCATCCCATTTACTTCTTTTTTAAACCCATTTTCAACAATTTCCGAAATAGCTTTTGCTTTATCTTTATAGGTTTCCTTTAATATCGAAATAAAATAGTTTTCTTCCAAAAGAACCTTAGAAACTATCCGCCAACCCAGATTGCTTTTCTTATCATTTAGTAATAATAAAAATCCATCAAGTAATGTAGGTTTTTCGTCCATTTTTTCGACAAATTTGATATTTTCAAAACCCTTCTTCTTAAGAGCTTTGACTATAAAACCGGCTTTTGGTCTTGTTGGTGAAATAATTAAAACAGAAAATTTCCCTTTCATCTCTTTTGCTATACTACCTATTTGATTTTCAATAAACCAAGGAATCTGTTTGTCAAAATTCTGACTATATATAATC
>JBIOJX010000008.1:0-29953 GCA_044451265.1 Desulfobaccales bacterium | reverse complement strand
TGGTGGGCGGTCTGACTCTTCAGGGGGACGGGTCGGGCTTCACGGGAACCGTCCTAGTTCCCTCCGATAAAACCCTGAGCGGCAACGGCGCTTATGGGGGGGGGCTGAATCTGCAAGGGGATGGTTCGGGCTACGGGGGCGCCTATACGGTAACTAATAACACTTTTAACCTCGACAACACGATCGGTGGCGCTCCCACGCCCTGCACCGTCTTGATTAATCCTAACGGCACCATGACCGGCAACGGTACTCTGGTGGGCACACTGACCAACAAGGGTACCATCAGCCCCGGCAAATCCCCCGGCGCCTTGAGCGTAGTGGGGAGCTATACTCAGACGGCCAGCGGTACCTATCTGGCCGAGATCGCCTCTCCCAGCAGTTATGATAAGATCGTCGTCACCGGGGCGCCGGGCACCGCCACCCTGGCTGGCACGCTGGCTCCGACCCTCTTGGGGGGGTACCGGCCCCTCGGGAACACGCTTTTTCCCGGGGTGCTCACGGCCACCGGCGGCCTCACCGGTACCTTTAACACCATGCTCAATCAGCAAATCTCTCCCACCCTGTTCTGGCAGCCGCGCTACAGCGCCACCAGCTTCGATCTACTGGTCGAGCGCGACTATACCAACCCGGGGCTGGGCCTGAACTCGAATCAACTGGCCGTGGGGACCATGCTCAACGGCCTGGCGGGCGCCACCTCCGGTGATCTGAGCACGGTGTTGAACGCCATTGACAGCCTCCCGGCCAGCGCTAACGTCCAGGACGCCTATAAACAGATTTCCCCGGAGAAGGCCGGGGCCCTGGCCGGCCTGGGGTTTGTGGCGGCCACCTTTCAGATGCGCAACCTGGCCAACCGGACCACCAACCTCCGGTTTGTTCAGGGGGAGAGCGGCGGGAGCAGCGGTCTCACTTCCGGGGGCCTCAGCTGCAATTACTCGAATGTGGATGGCGTGATGCTGGCTTACAACGGCGCCAGCCTCTCCAACCTGTTCAGCGCCCGCAAGGATTTCACAGCCCCGGAGAGCCGCTGGGGCTTCTTTGCGGACGGCGGGGCCGCCTTCGGCAGCCAGAACTCCTCGGTCAACCAGACAGGCTATAACTTCACCCTGGGCGGCTTTACCGTGGGGGCTGACTATCGGCTGCAAGACAATCTTTTGGTGGGGCTGGCTACAGGCTATAGCAACACCAGTTCCAGTTTCTATGGCTCCGGGGGCCGCGTCACCGCCAATACCATACCCTTCAACGCCTATGCCGCCTATTTCCCGGGATCCATCTATGCTTACGGTTCTTTGGGCTATGCCCTCAACCTCTTTGACCTGAAGCGGGGGATCAATTTCGGCGACCTGGGCCGCACCGCCTCAAGTTCCACCACCGGCAACCAGTTCAACCTCTATGGGGAGACGGGCTATGACCTCAAACTGAGCCGGTTCATCCTGACCCCTGCCGCCACTCTGGCCTACTCCGCCCTGGGGGTGGGCGGATTTACGGAACAGGGTGCCGACTCCCTCAACTTGAAGGTCGCCCCTCAGAACGCCAATTCCGTGCAAACCGGTGTCGGCGGGCGCCTGACCGTACCCCTCAAGATGGGCTCGGTGCAGCTAGTGCCTCAGGGCTACGCCTTCTATCAACACGAGTTTGCCAACGGCAGCCGGGGCCTCAACGCCAGCCTCAGCCAGGGGAGTAGCACCTTCAATTTTCAGACTGACGCGGCCCAGCGGAACTTTGCTTTGGTGGGGGCCAGCGTCACCGTCGGACTGAAGAAAAACCTGTACGCCCAGGTCAACTACAACGCCGAGGTGGGTCGGAGCAACTCTACGGTCCAATACGTCGATGCCGGCCTGCGTTTAGAATTCTGAAAGACTCAAGATAACTTCTATGGTCCGAAACTTATCCTGGCTCTAAAAACTTCCCATATCCAGGACATATCGACACTTTTTAGATCTGGGCGAGGATGGTAAGAGGGGATTGAAGGTTGGGGCGCTCTAAGGCAGGTCAACCACTAGAAGTTCTCGTGGACTCATGGTCAGTATCTCAGTTCCTTGAGCAGTAAGGTGCACCGTATCTTCCAGCTTCAAGGTCAGGCCATCCGGCTCCATCAGATGCATTTCAATGGCCAGCACCATCCCCTCCTGCAAGACAGTATCGCCATGTCTCGCCAGCAAAGGAGGCTCATTGAGTTCCAAGCCGATGCCGTGTCCCACAAAATGAGCCTTGGCCCCGGAGGCAAAAGCCATAAAGGCCTCCCCGAGGTCCAACTCCACTGCCCGAGCCTGGGCTAGGGCGAAGGCTTCTCCTGTGGTCATGCCGGGGCGCAGGCGCCCGATTAGATGATCCGCTACCTCTCTCAGATAGCAGAAAAGGTCTGTGGCCCTGGCCGGCGCCTGACCCACTGCATAAGTTCGGCTTTGGTCTGCATGGTAGCCTTCGACACAAGCCGGGATATCCACCAACACCAAATCCCCGCGTTTTATGATCCGGCGGGAAGGTCCGGTAGACACCGCACTGCTCAGTCCTGCGCCCGAGAGAGTAAAAAGCGTCCCGCTGGTGTGACGCAGGTTGGGGCCTGAGGCTAAGGGGCCGCGGCTCATCACAAAGTCAGTAAGCCGCATAAAGAAACAACCTTCGTGACCCGCCAGGCGTTGAGCATTTTCCACGGCCGCGGCCAGCTCAAGCTCGCTCATCCCGGCACGCAAGCAGGAGACGGCGGCCAGGTGCCCTGCCTGAATGGCGCCACAGGCCTTGGCAATAGCCTCGATCTCTCCGGCATCTTTAACCATCCGCTGTTGCAACACGGCCGCGGAAAGGTCCACCAGCTGGCGCCCGCCCAGGGCCCGACCGAGGCCCTGGGCCTGAGGAACGGTAAGCATATCGAGCTCAGTCCCCACCTTCTCCCCGGTTCCCGGGCCGGGAAACAGGCGCTCCATCATGGCCTGCGGCTTCCTTTCGTCCTGAATCCGTTCGGCCGCCAGTCCCGACTCAAGCCGGACAAGGTCATATCCCCGGCGAACCAAAAGCCGGTAGTCGTCCGGCAAAACCACCAGGTAGGCGGGCTGGGACGTCCCGGTGTAATAGTAAATATCCCGGGAGTAAAACAAGATCGCCCCGGCCAGGTCACGATCACGGATGGCTTCCTGCAGACGATTTATCCGCTGCTCAAACTTCATGGTACCTTCCTGGTGCTCCGGCAATCGTAAAAATGAGAGGAGCAAGTTATCGAACTTTAGTGACTTTCCAAAAATTCAATAATTGTCCTGGTGTCTTGACCCGGGCCGAATACTTCCAGGACCCCATGGTCCAGCAGGTTCTGTCTATCCGCGGCGGGTACGATTCCGCCGACGATGACTTTGATATCAGCAGCCTGCTGTCTTGAGAGTAATTCGATAATTTGGGGAACGGTCACCAGGTGGTTTCCCGAAAGGCTGCTAACGCCGATATAATCCACGGCTTCTTGTACGGCGGTGGCTACCACCGCGGCAGGAGACATATTGCGCCCCAAAACGACTTCAAAGCCGGCATCACACAGGGCTTTGGCGACGATGAAGGCTCCCCGCCAGTGGGCATCCATGCCAACCTTGGCAATCAATATCCGTTTACTGATCTTTGCCATATAAATCTCCTTGACGCCGCCTTCAGGCCCTCAAAGAGCCAGAGGCGGGTCCCAGATGCCCCATTCCTGCCTGAAGATGTCGGTGATCTCTCCTTCAGTGGCATAGGTCTTGACCGCCTGGATCACGGCAGGCATGAGGTTTCCCTGCCGACGACAGGCCAGACGGACGTTTTCTAAAGCCAGTTGCACCGCGGTGCTATCCCGACGGTTTCTCAGTTCCTGTAACTTGGACCTCTGCCTGGGGCCGGTATCCGGACTGCAAAAGATCTCCATAGGTGGCTCGTCTTCCACCTTGAAACAGTTGACTCCCACCACCAGCATCTTTTTGGTTTCGATCGCCCTTTGATAGGCTACGGCCGAATCAGCAATTTCAGCGTGAACCCAGCCACTGGCAACCGCGGCCACTATGCCCCCCTGTTTCTCTATCCTGCCGAGGAAATCTTCAACCCGCTGCTCCATTTCGTTGGTCAAGCTCTCCACGAAATAGGACCCGCCTAAAGGATCGACCGTGGAGGTTACATTGGTCTCGTGCTGCAAGATCTGCTGCGTCCTCAAGGCAATAAGCGCCGAGGCCTCGGTGGGAGTGCAGAGGGCCTCGTCATAGCCGTCGATATGCACCGATTGAGCCCCTCCCAGGACGGCGGCCAAGCCATGGTAGGCGGCTCGGGCGATGTTATTTAAGGGTTGCTGGGCCGTTAGAGCTGAACCCGCGGTCTGGACATGAAAGCGGAACTTTTTGGCTTTGGGTCCCTGCGCCTGAAACCTTTCAGTCATGATCCGGCACCAGAGTCTTCTGGCGGCGCGATATTTGGCAATTTCTTCGAAAAAATCATTATGGGCGTTGAGGAAAAAGGAGAGGCGCGGGGCGAATTCTTCCACCGCCAGGCCTCGCCGCACCAGCTCCTCCACGCAGGCAATCCCGTGGGCCAAACAAAGTCCCAACTCCTGTACGGCATTGGCGCCCGCTTCGCGGTAATTGTAGCCGGCAATGCTGATGGGGTTCCAGCGAGGCACATGCTTTACACAGTGTTCAATCACGTCACAGCTCAATTTGAAAGAGTATTGCGGCGGCAAGGTGTGCAGGCCGATGGTGACCGCGGTTTCCAACAGGAAATCATTCTGCGTGGTGCCCTGGAGCAACTCGAAAGGAATCCCCCGCTGTTCGGCCAGAGCCAGATACATGGCGAACACCGGGACGGTCCCCACCGGCTGACAGGTAACCAGGGAAACGCTGGTTTTATCCAGGGGAATGCCCTCGAAAAGCAGATGCAGGTCTGCGAGACTGTCAACCGCGACCCCACCGCGGCCGACATCGGCCTCCGCTTCCGGATGATCAGAATCAAAGCCCCGCAGGGTAGGGTAATCGAAAACGCTGTTAATGCCGGTGGCTCCGTGGGACAACAGGAGCTTATAGCGCTGGTTGGTTTCCTCTGGGGAACCGAACCCGGCCAGTTGGCGCATCGTCCAAAGACGGCCGCGGTACATGGTCGGATGAATCCCCCTGGTATAAGGAGGCTCGCCGGGGAAGCCCAGTTCCTTCTGGCCATCAAAATGAGCCAGATCGTCCTGGGTATAGAGGGGCTGCAGGGGGATTCCGGAAAAGGAGAGGAACTGCTTCTTTCTCTCCAGATGAAAAGGATAACAGCTCTGTAACCAGGCTCCCTTATGGGCTCCGGGTGACGGCTTGTGCTCCCGCATACTCACCTCCTAACGCTTTGGCTGCTCCCCCGGAAGGGCGCTAAAGGGCCTGGAATGGCGTCCAAAATTACAGATTTGGCTCTAATCGCAGGCCTGCCCGGTTGACATTTTTTGCCGATTATGCGACTAATGAGTTATAATAAATAACCAATGGGTTATTAAAATATAGAAAAAATTTTCCCGGCTGTCAAACTGTTTTTGCGGTCTTCCCGAAAACTCCGGAGGCTTGCCTTAGAACACAAGGGGACCGAGTTAACCCTCGGGTAAGGAGCTTAAAAAATGGCCCGGACTCAAACCGATTTCAAAGGCCTGGACAGAAGTATCAGGATTCAAAAGATCGTTGATGCGGCCAGCGGTCTTTTTCATAGAAAGGGCTTCAAAGCCGCGACCCTGGATGAAGTGGCCAAAGAATTGCACTTAACTAAGGCAGCCCTGTACAATTACATTCCCAGCAAAGGCAAACTTCTGTCCATCATCTACGGTCAGGCCTTTGAAAAGATCTTTCACCGCATCTTTGAAATCTCAGCCTCGAAGGTCTCCCCTGAAGAGAAGCTCAGGCTAATCATCCGGGACCATATCTGTAATATCATCACCAGTGATATCGCCATGTTTTCCGTCTTCTTCGCTGAGGAAAATCAGCTCCCCAGCAAAGATTTCCAGGTGATCCGCGCCGAGAAAAAGAAATACACCGAACTTGTCATGCAGATCATTGAGGAAGGTATTGAAAAAGGAGTTTTCAAGCCCGTCGATGCCAGACTACAGGCGTACGCCATCCTGGGGATGTGTAATTGGCTCTACAAGTGGTACAAACCGCAGAAGGAAATTTTCTCCCCTGAAGAAATCGCTACCCATTTCATTGCCTTGCTGGAAACCGGTTACCTTGCCAACCACCAGCATGAGCAGCAGATAGACTCCCTCCCCTTAGCAAGTCAGCATGATACAAGAGAATCAGGGGTGGAAAAACCAACCTACCAGGAACTTAAGGTCCTTTGTGACCAACTCTCAAATCTGGTTGATAGACTCGGGCAGCAGTGACTTTGATTTTACGCTATATTCTTGGATGGACCATTTAATGGTCCAGCTAATTGGAGGAACAGACAGTGTTTCAGGCTGAAAAATGTGATCTCTGTGGCCAGTGCCTGGAGTTTTGTCCCTACGTCGATTATGACTTGGAGAGGGCCCAGAAGGAAATGCACGAACTGGTGGCGGGCGGCGCCCCTCCCATTACTGGGCTTTGTGTAACTTGCGCTTCCTGTAACTCGATCTGCCCCAACCAGGCAAATCCATTTGATCTATTGAACCAGCGCCAGGAGGAAACGGGGGCTTTGGGCATACCAGAGCAGGCGATACAGAACTTTGCAAAATTTCACAACCTCCCGACAGTGGTGAAAAAAGGGCAAGCGGGGAAGCCCGTCATGAACCTTTGTATTGTGGGGGACATGGTGCGAGATCTTCTGGACAATCCGCTTTTTGAGGGCCTGACCCTGGTCGAAGGCGCGGACTATTTCTGTACCGTGGGATATATCCACCTGGGGAAACCGGGGGTCATCAAGAAAGAGGCCCAGAGGTTTATCGACAACCTTGCGGCCTTAGGCGGGCAAGAGGTCGTTTGCTTCCATGACGACTGCTACACCCTGCTCACGACTTTGGCCGACCAGTTCGACCTCAAGGTTCCCTTCCGGCCGGTGCACCTCTTTGAGTACCTTTACCTCGAACTTGAGAAGAGACGGGAAGCTATCCACCAGGTGCCCATCAGTGTGGCCTACCAGTCACCCTGCGCCTCACGCTACACTCAAGAAAAGGAAGTTTACCTGGACAGAATTTTCCATCTTTTGGGAGTCGAGCGACCGGCGCGTAAGTACGAGGGCTTGAATGCCCTCTGCTGCGGGGCCCCCCTCATGGCCAGGGACAGGGAAAGGGCCGCCGTTATCAAAAAATGGAACCTGGATGATGCCAAGAGTGTCGGCTCTGACGCCATGATCTTTCTTTGCCCTATGTGTTACCTGAATTTGCGGAAGATGACCCGTGAGGCGGGGATGGAGGCCATCTTTATCACCGAACTCTGCCGTCGTGCGTTAGGATAGACACTCCAGAGGAGAGCCGCCTCGAGTCGTAAGATGTGGGGGAAATAATTGTTTCAGCTTTGATATGGTCCGAACCTTACCCACGAAGCTAAAGGCTTCCGTTATCCATCCCATGTCTGCAATTTTCCTCACTCCACCGATAAGTCCAGTTGGTGGCAAGTGATCCGCTATTCTTGTTAAGCCCGCCGCAAAGCAACATCAATGCGCCAATGGTAAAAGCCATGGTCACTTACCATGCCCGGAGATGGTATGAGCATGTGGCCTCGGCTTTTCCTCTATAGCGCCATCATCGGGCGGTGCTGGCCTGGGGTTGTTAAGGTCCACCGCATTGAGGTACCCGGGGTCTGAGGGGTAAGTATGCCAAAATATTTGATAAAATATATATATCGGCGCTGGTTCGCTGACAAATTCTTCGAAATTTATGCTATCATCGCTGTCGCCAGGTAACGCCTATTTCTTTCTTCTCGGAATCGGCTTCATGGTTGTTGAAATTAGCCTCTTGCAGCGAATGAGCGTTTTTTGGGGACATCCCATTTATTCCCTAAGTGTGGTCCTCTTCAGCCTGATTTTGACCACTGGGCTGGGCAGTCTGGTTTCCGACCGATTTCAACTAAACAGTGCAGTTAAATTTGTCATTTGGTCCGATTGACTGCGGGTTACCTGATGAGCCTACCATTTTGGCTTTCCGGGACATTGCTTGCCTTCGACAGCGCCGATCTTCTTTCAAGGTGTGCACTCTGCGTGGCTACGATTACCCCGGCGGGGTTATTGATGGGCTTTGGCTTTCCTACTGATATGCACCTGGTTGCCGCCATTGACCCCAAACCCACGCCTTGGTTTTGGGGAATCAACGGCGCCGCCGGGGTACTTGCCGCCAGTCTTGCCGTGGGGTGCAGCATCGCCTTTGGCGTTAGCGTGGCTTTAACGATAGGAGGGGTATGCTACGCCCTCTTAATCCCTGCAGCCTTGGTTATGGGGTTTCCCACGGCGGTCAGCAGTTAGGGTAGGGGGGTTATCGAACTTTAACAAAAGGTGGTCTTGGGAAAGTAATTGATTAAAAAAAGTAACACTTGTTCGGGCCGGAATCCCGGTAAATGACGCGCCTCAAGGGCAAGAGGCATTTCAAGGCCGTCACCCCGCTGAGCCCGATGGTCTGGTCAGACATAGAACTTGGGTCTGAAAATAGCAGTCTTTCTTGCGGCAGGCTACCCAAACTGCCTGACAGATTCTCATACCTAGGACTATGCATGAATATTGATACCATAGCTCTGTTTCAGAGCCCGTTGGCATTCTCTTATCGAACCTCGTCTTTGAAAAATCGTAAAATTTCCAGTACAACCCAAATGGCCTTTGTCGTGCCCTGAGAGTTTGGGCGGTAAAAACTCCTATGAATAGGACTTTAGCCTCCCTTACGGGGCCTCATAATCCACCACGATGGCCGCCTGCCTAACTTCTTGTATATACTTCACCACCTCGACGTGGACCGGATGGTTCTGATATACCTGCAAATCATCCACGGAATCGAACCGGGCCACCAGGGCCAGATCGTAGGACCGGTCCGAATGAACAATGTTGACGCCCACCTCCAGGTGGCGCAACTGCGGGATTTTACCTGCCATCCCGGCCAAAACCTCCCGAGCTTTCTCGTTATTTTCGGTACTGGCATCGCGCAACTTAAAGAGAACTATATGATTAAGCACAGCGATTCTCCTTTCTTTTAAATCGAGATTATGCAGCAACGCGGGCCACCACATTTCAAAAACGGTTTTGGCGACCTCTTTCCCCGGGTTTAACCCCGGAAAGCTTCCTCTTTTTGTGGGCAAATTGTCCCGGGAAGCATGATAACATAAATTTCTCTGGGGGAGTATTTTTCCAAAAATCTGAGCATTCTTAACCCTCAGAACTCAGATGTCTTAAGGCGTGGGAGTCTAAGGACCCCAGCCACTGCTATGACCCAACACTTATCACGAGGCCAAAAACTTCCCATATCCAGACCGTATTGCATTTTTGCCTAATCCACCGATAATTCCCTTCGAGGCCAGCTAATTCGCGGGATAAACCCAAAACAAAAGGCGTAACCCCTTGGGATTACGCCTCATTTAATCAAGTGGTGCCGAAGCGGGGATTTGAACCCCGACGGGGAAACCCCCACTGGACCCTGAACCCAGCGCGTCTACCAGTTCCGCCACTTCGGCTGAAGGCCAGCAACCTGCCTGGCATTTTTCATCTTGATAATTTATAATATGCCTGTATCCCTGTCAAGGCTCAAGACCGGGTCGACCCCTCTCGATAAGATAAGGTGGAAATTTTCTAGATAATTTTTTGACTCAATTTTGTCGCGCCGCGTGCGGCTGAAAAATAACTGCGGAAAAGGTGACACAGGTGTTGGTTTTCTATGATCTGCCGGCGGGCAAGTCGCCCTTGGCCCGGACGGTGGTCACCATCGGTAATTTTGACGGGGTCCATCTCGGCCATCGGGTCATTCTGGCCCGGGTCGTCCAACGGGCCCGGGAGTTGGGCGGCCAGGCGGTGGCCATCACCTTCGACCCCCATCCCCTGAAGCTGCTGCGGCCGGAAATGGCTCTGCCGCTGCTCACCACGCCGGAGCAGAAACTGCAACTGCTGACGGCCTGCGGGCTGGATGCCGCCGTGGTGCTGCCCTTTACCCCGGAATTCGCCGCCCTGGGGGCCCGGGAGTTTGTCAGGCAATATTTCTGCGAACGTCTGCAGGTGCGGGAGGTGGTCATCGGCCATGATTACTGTTTCGGCCGGGGCCGGGAAGGCAATATCGACCTGCTCAAAGAGATGGGGGCCGGCAGCGGCTTCACCGTCCAGGTGGTCTGGGCCGTGGAGGCCGAGGGCGCCGTGGTGAGCAGCTCCCTGATCCGGGCCCTGCTGCGTCTGGGAAAGGTGGGTGAGGCCGGGCGCCTCCTGGGTCGGGCCTATGGGGTTTCGGGCCAGGTGGTCCGGGGCAAAGGCCGGGGGGCCAAACTCCTGGGGGTGCCCACCGCTAATATCCGGCCGGTGAATGAACTGCTGCCCGCTTCCGGCATCTACGCCGTCCGGGTGCATCGGGGGGCGGAGGTTCTGCCCGGCGTGGCCAATATCGGCACCTGCCCCACCTTCGACAACTCCGAATTCTCCCTGGAAGTGCACCTCCTGGATTTCAGCGGCGATTTGTACGGCGAAGACCTGGGGGTGGACTTCAGCGCCCGCCTCCGGGAAGAGCGGCGCTTTCCTTCCATCGAGGCCCTGGCGGCCCAGATTTACGCCGATATCGCCCAGGCCCGGCAGGTGCTGGCCGAAGGATAATGGGGAAAAGGTTAGAAGGGGAAAAGGGGAAAGGAAAAAGAAAGAAATGCTAATAACCCGGGTCTCCCCAGCGTTAATCAAGTTGAAAAAATGCTCGGATATCGCGCTAAATGCAGCCACTGCGGCCAGGCCTCGGCCTGGTGTGAGGACGTCGAAGCGAGCCGGCGAAAGATCTTAGGACATCTACAGGCGGTTCACGGGATCGCGGCAGGGCGGGAGCCGGCGGATTATCTAATGGCCGCGGCCAGGCAGTGCGACTATTGCCTGGAGCCCTATCTGGACGACTGCACCAAGTGCCGCCATGATTTCTGCGCCTTCCACGCCGGCGATATCGACGGGCTGTGCGGGGGGTGTATCTGATTGATAGCTTTTAGCTTTCAGCTTTCAGATATAATGCTTATTGGGCCTTCCCAAGTGCAACTTGGAAGGCAGAAAACCAAGATCGTCGAGCGGCCGTCTCGGCCCTCTCTGCAAGAGGCGGGCACGGAGGCCCACCCTACCGTGGTCAGGGGCAAATATGCCTTGACTTTCGGCAGAAATTTTCATAAATTATAAAGTTGAGCGGGCATAGCTCAGCTGGTAGAGTACAAGCTTCCCAAGCTTGGTGTCGCGGGTTCGAATCCCGTTGCCCGCTCCAGCACGGGGGCGAGAAGGCTTTGGGGAGATGGTTGCCTTAAAGCGAGTGAGCCCGCCGCGGAAGACCCGCTTCCCCCATCGAGGTGGCCGGCTAAAAGGGGCAGGATGGCCGGTTGACTTTGAGGGCGGAGATGAGTAGTTGCTCTGGGGCGCCCCGAGATTAAACATTGTCTTGGATTTTCCCGGAAGTGGGCCGTGGCCCGCTTTTTTATTTTGTGTTGGAGTAAGTTATGAAAGGCATTCACTTTGTTATTGATGGCCAGGGATAAAAAGGCGGTCTTGATCGACCTGGAGGAGTGGGGAGAAAGTTGGGAAGATATTTATGATGTTCTGATAGCCTGCTCCCGGCAGGACGAACCTACGGTGGATTGGGAAGAACTGAAGAATATTGGTCAAGCGCATGAAACCGCCGAGGGCGGCGGTTCTACATTAAATTGTGACAATAAGGCATAACAGAAATATAGATGCGCATTTGGGACCTCGACCCGGAGCGGCTGTGCCGGCAGCATCTGTTGGGTGAGCACCGGGAGCTGCACGGCCTGTGGGTGATTCTGACCGAGGGCAAGCGCGGCTTCGCCCGGCACCCGGAGACGGCCCGCTGGCGGGGCAAGCTTAAGGCCCTGTATCGGCGGCATGAGGCCCTGGTGGCGGAGATGGGCCGGCGGGGCTATCGGCACCAGACGCCGCTGCCGGCGGCGCAGGCCACGGGATTGGAAGTTCAGGAAGACTATAAAGATTCGCCGGCTGAACAGGTGAAAATCTTGCAGAAGAAAGGTTGCGGCTGCCGGGGTTGAATTTTAAGTTTCGGTCGAGTTTTGAAGAAAGAGAATATAACTTGTTGGTTCTAAGAGAAAAGATTCAACCGAATGTCGGATAGAGACGAAACCATCGCCCGGGTGACGGAACTGCTGAAGCCGCTGTTGGAGGCCCAGGGAGTGGAACTGGTGGAGCTGCAATACAGCCGGCCGCGCCGGGGCCGGGGCACGCTGCGCCTGTTTCTGGACCAGCCCGGCGGGATCACCCTGGCGGTCTTGAGCCGCCTCAGCCGGGTGGTGAGCGAGCTTCTGGACGTCCACGATTTGATCCCGGGATCTTTTACCCTGGAGGTCTCTTCTCCGGGGGCGACCCGGGCCCTGAAGCAGCCGGAAGATTACCGGCGCTACACCGGCCGGCTGGTGCGGATCACCACCCGCGTTCCCTGGGAAGGCCGCCAGGTGCACCGGGGTATCCTCCAGGGGCTGGAGGATGAGACGGTGTGCTTGCAGGAAGGGGAGAAGGTGACCCGCATTCCCCTCGGTGAGATCGCCAAGGCCCGGCTGGATCTAGAGATAAAAAACACTGGCAAGGAGGGCTAGTACCTCACATGAACTTAGAATTGAAACGGATCATCGATCAGGTCAGCCGCGACAAGGGCATTGACAAAGAGCTGCTGATCAGCGCCCTCAAGGACGCCATTCGCTCCGCGGCCAAGAAGAAATACGGCCCCAAACTGGAAATCGAGGTGGAATACAACGATGACACCGGGGCGATCGAGGTCTTTCAATACAAAGAAGTGGTGGAGAAGGTAGAGGATCCCGGTGCGCAGATTGCCCTGGCCGAAGGCCGTGGACTGGACCCGGAATGTGAAGTGGGGGATGTCCTGGGGATCAGGATGGACGCCTCCGCCTTCGGACGTATCGCCGCCCAATCGGCGAAACAGGTGATCATGCAGCGCATGAAGGATGCCGAGCGTGACCTGGTTTTTGATGACTTCAAGGACCGCAAAGGCGAGATCATCAACGGCATCGTCCAACGGGTGGACCCGGAAGGGATCATCGTCAACCTGGGACGCACCGAGGCGTTGTTGCCGCCATCGGAGCAGGTGCCCCGGGAGATTTACCACAAGGGCGAGCGCATCCGGGCCTTCCTTCTGGACGTCAAGCGCCAGACCCGAGGGCCCCAGGTCATCCTGTCCCGCACCCACCCGCAATTTTTGGTGGCCCTGTTCGACGCGGAGGTCCCGGAAATCTCCGAGGGCATCGTCCAGGTGCTGGGCTGCGCCCGGGAGCCGGGCAGCCGCTCCAAGATCGCGGTGGCTTCCCGGGATTCCGACGTGGACCCGGTGGGGGCTTGTGTGGGCATGCGGGGCTCCCGGGTGCAAAATATCGTCCAGGAACTTCGGGGCGAAAAGATCGACATCATCCCCTGGCATCCGGACGAGGCCAAGTTCGCCACCAACGCCCTGGCGCCGGCCCAGGTGAGCCGGATCGTCATGAACCAGAGCGGCCAGAGCATGGAGGTCATCGTCCCGGATGACCAGTTGTCCCTGGCCATCGGCAAGCGGGGCCAGAACGTGCGCCTGGCTTCCCGCCTAGTGGGCTGGAAGATCGACGTCAAGAGCGAGTCCAAGTATTCCAAGTCTTTGAAGGAAGGTTATCTCTCTCTGCTGCGGATTCCCGGAGTGGGTGAGATTACCGCTAATCTGCTGCATGAGGGCGGTTATAATTCAGCCCGGGAAGTGGCGGAAACGAATTTGGAAGAGTTGATTCAGGCCACCGGCCTGACTGAGAAGAAGGCGACTTCCCTCATTGAATCGGCCCAGGAAATGGTGCGGGGCGGCATGGAAGAAGAAACCGGTGAGGACGCCGTCACGGGCGAGGTTCAGGAAGCTTAAGAATTTGAATTGAGCGCTGCGAGCGACAATAGTTTTGGGGGTAGGGTTAGGTATATGGCGAAGACCAGAATTGTCAATTTGGCTAAGGAATTAAAAATAGATGTCAAGGATCTGATCCAACGCCTCAAGGACGACTTGGGGTTGTCGGAACATTTCACCTATCTAAGTTCTCTGGATGAGCCGGTGGTGGCACGGGTGCGCCAGGTCATCAGCGTGGTCAGTCCACAGATGGAGGAACTGCGGGTAGGGGAAAATGTGAAGCGCCGCCGCCGGGTGGCGCCGGTGCAGGTGGCTGCGCCGGAACCGGAGCCCCAGGTCGAAGCTGCACCGCCGCCGGAGCCTCCCCAGGAGGTAGCGGTCAAACCGCCCAAACCCAAAGAGAAGGCCCGGATCGTCGCCTTACCCCCCAAAGAAAAAGTCCCGGAGGAAGCGCCGCCGCCGCCGCCGCCCGCGGCGGAACCTGAGCCTGAAAAGGCCGTCGAGCCCGCCAAGACTCGCAAGAAGCCGAAAGCCGAAGCCATTAAAGAGGCGCCGGCAGCGGCAGCGGAAGCGACTCCTATCCCGGCCGCGCCCAAAGCGCCGCCGGCCGCTCCGGCTCCGGCGGCCGATTCCGGCACCGCCCTGAAGCGCCAGCGCGGCAAGGCCAGGAAGAAGGAAGTCCCGGCCCGGATTATCAGCCTGCCCACGGAAAAGGTGACGCCGCCGTCTCCTCCGCCCCATTATGACATCCCGGGGGAAGGCGCCAGATCCCGGGGCGCCGCGGCCAGACCCGGAGCGGGAGCGGCCAGACCCGGAGCGGGAGCAGCCAGGCCCGCGACCGGCGCCCCCCGACCCCCGGCTGGCGCCGCCAGGCCTGGCGCGGGCGTGGCCAAGCCGGTAGGCGGCGCCGTCAAGCCCGGCCCCATAGAAGAAAAGAAGGACTTGAAGGGCAAGAAGAAGACCAAACGCGTCGAGACCCCTGAGGTGCGGGGGGCAAAACCGGTCAAGAAACGGGAAGTGCGCGAACGGGCCGACCTTTACGGAGTCTCCGAAGGCCAAACCCGCGGGCCGCGGCGCAAGGGCATGAAAAAGGCCATCAAAAAGGTGACCAAGTCCGAATTGACCATGCCCAAGGCCATCAAGCGGCGTATCAAGGTGGGCGAAGCCATCACCGTGGGCGAACTGGCCAAGCGCATGGGCATCAAGAGCAGCGAAGTCATCAAACAGCTGCTGCACATGGGCGTGATGGCCAACATCAACTATCCCATCGACTTCGATTCCGCGGTCATCGTGGCCGGCGAATTCGGCTACGAGGCGGAACATGCCTCCATGCAGGAAGAGGAACTGCTGTCCTTTGGAACCCGGAAGGAAGGGAAGGCCAAACCGCGGCCGCCGGTGGTCACCATCATGGGCCACGTCGACCACGGCAAGACCTCGCTTCTGGACGCCATCCGCGAGACCCGGGTCACGGAGGGCGAAGCCGGGGGCATCACCCAGCACATCGGCGCCTATCACGTGACGCTTCCCGGTGGCCAAGGCGAGGTGGTCTTCCTGGACACCCCGGGCCACGAAGCCTTTACCGCCATGCGGGCTCGGGGCGCCAAGGTCACCGACCTGGTGGTCCTGGTGGTGGCCGCGGACGACGGCGTCATGGAGCAGACCGTGGAGGCCATCAACCACGCCAAGGCAGCCGGCGTGCCACTGGTGGTGGCGGTCAACAAGATCGACAAACCCAACGCCAACCTGGAGCGGGTCAAACGGGAACTGGGCCAACACGGCGTGGTCTCCGAGGAATGGGGCGGCGACGTCCTGTTTGCCGAGGTCTCTGCCAAGAAACGCATCGGGATCCCGGAACTTCTGGAAAAGATCCTGCTGCAGGCGGAGATCCTGGATCTCATGGCCTCTCCCGACGCGCCGGCCAGCGGCCGCATCATCGAATCCCGGCTGGACAAAGGCCGGGGCCCGGTGGGCACCGTTTTGGTGCTGGACGGCACCCTGAAGGTGGGCGACTACTTCGTCTGCGGCTCCCAGTACGGCCGGGTGCGAGCCATGTTCGACGACCGGGGGCAGAAGGTGGAAGAAGCCACCCCCGGATTGCCGGTGGAAGTCCAGGGATTCAACGGCATCGCCGACGCCGGCGACGAGTTCCAGGTGCTGGAGGATGAGCGCAAGGCCAAGCAGATCTCCATGATGCGCCAGCAAAAGCTGCGGGAAGCCACGCTGGCCCGCATCAGCCGGGTGACCCTGGAGAAGCTCTACCAGCAGGTGAAGGATGGGGCGGTCAAGGAACTGAAGATGGTGCTCAAGGCCGACGTGCACGGCTCCATTGAGGCCCTGGCCAAGGCCCTGTCCGAACTCGGCTCCAAGGAGATCAAGGTTAACCTGATCCACAACGGCATGGGCGAAATCACCGAAAGCGACATCATGCTGGCCTCCGCCTCGGATGCCATCGTGGTGGGCTTCAACGTCCGGGCCAACCCCAAGGCCCAGGCCCTGGCGGAACAGGAACAGGTGGACGTGCGCCACTATGACGTTATCTACAACCTGTTGCAGGATATTCATGACGCCCTGGAGGGGCTGCTGGAACCCATCGTCGAAGAGAAGGTCCTGGGCCGGGCCGAAGTGCGGCAGGTCTTCAGCATTACGAAGACCGGCACCATCGCCGGCTGCATGGTCCAGGACGGCAAGATAGAGCGCAACTCCCTGGCCCGGGTGCTAAGGGGCGGCAAGACGGTCTCCGAAGGCGGCCGGGTCAATTCCTTGAAACGCTTCAAGGAAGACGTCAAGGAAGTCCTGGCCGGCTACGAATGCGGCATCGGCATCGACCGGTTCAGCGACTTTAAGGCCGGGGACATCATCGAGGCCTATGTCCAGGAAAAGGTGAAGGCCCAGTTGGAGGCCCTGAACACCAGGCCTCAGAAAGAGGAGTAGGGTAGGGGGTAACCCTCCGGCGCCAGGATACTAGAGATGATTGTTGCGGCAGCTCGTCTGACCATGATTATCCCGGAAAACGACTCGTTGAAGGGAAAACGGAAGGTAGTGAAGAGCCTCATCGAAAAGTCGCGACACAAATTCGACGCGGCCATCGCCGAGGTGGGCGACAACGACTTGTGGCAGAAGGCCCAGGTCGGCATCGCCCTGGTGGGCAACGACCCCCAATTGCTGGAAGCCCGGATGCAACAGATCATGAAATTTATCGAAAACCAGTACGTGGTGGAGATCATCGACTCCCAGATGGAACTCTGCTACCTGAAGGAAGAATAAAGTAGATGCGGCAACGAACCACCAGCGGCCGGCCGCATCGGCTGGCGGAGCTCCTCCGGGAGCGACTGGCCCTGATCCTGCTCCATAAGAGCGCCGACCCCCGGCTCCAGGAACTAACCCTGACCCGGGTGGAGATGAGCCCGGATTTGAGGCAGGCCAGGGTCTATTACGAGACCCGGCCCCAGGTCGACGAGACCCGGCTGCACCAGGCCCTGGACAAGGCCATGGGGTTCATCAAACAAGAAGTGGCCCGGGAAAACCTCTTCCGCCTGATGCCGGAAATTATCTTCTTGCCGGATAGGGGCCTGGACGAGGCAGAGCGACTGGAGCGGTTATTGCGCGAGGCCGGTTTGTCTGGCAGTCGCCCCGAAGGTTCGGATAATTAGCTTTCGTTGGCATAGCGATTATAGGGCGGCCCGTGGCCGCCAAAAGCCGGCGGGGCAAGGCCCGCCTCATAAGAACCATGAAAGAATTTTGCCTGTGCTACCAGGTTATTGGAGCGTTCGGATAAATTATGGCTGCCAAGTGGAGAAGTAGAAGAGAAGCGGGAATAATCTTCAAGGGCGGGGAAGCGACCGCGGTAATCCAGGATATCGAGGTTTACCAAGATATGCTCGAAGGCCTGGAAGATGCTGAAGACTTGATAACGCTGATGGAAATACGGCAGAAGCCCTTCAGTTTCAGAAGGTTAGATGATTTTCTAGAGGCGATGAACTGTAGTCCGATTATCAACTGAGACTAAAAGAATGATGGGTCGTTAATAATCACCACAGAGACACAGAGAGCACAGAGAATAGCATGATGAAAAGAGGCCCGGAGCAAATCCTCAAGATTATTGAAGCTAACCGGGCAAAGATTAAAGACTTCGGGGTGCGTCGCCTGGGCCTGTTCGGCTCCGCGGCCCGGGGCGAGGCCACGGATAGCAGCGACTTGGATTTTTTGGTGGAGTTGGAGAAAAAGACTTTCGACAACTATATGGACTTGAAGTTTTTTTTGGAAGACTTGTTCGGCTGTAAGGTCGATTTAGTTATGAAAGATGCTCTTAAGCCGCGGCTGCGGGAGCCTATATTAAAAGAAACGATCTATGCCCAAGGATTATAAAGTCTATATAGATGATATACTGGAGTCTATTGAAAAGATTTGCCGCTATATCGAAGGTATGTCATTTGAAGCTTTTTGCGGTGATCCGAGGACTATTGTTGCAGTAAACCGTAATTAAGGAATAATTTGAGAAGCTGCAAATAAATTTCCTGAGGACATTAAAAATAGGTATTCTGATATTGAATGGTCGAGAATTATTGGGTTGCGAAACATTATTATTCATGATTACAGCAGTGTTGATCTTGAAATAATTTGGGACATTATTCAAAATAAACTTTTCATCTTAGAGAAGCAAGTGAAGGAAATTCTCAAAGATTAAGATTGCTATATGATCTCCGGCATCCTTTTAATCGATAAACCCGAAGGCCTCAGCTCCTTCGACGTGGTGCGCCGGGTGCGGCGGGTTTTTAAGGAACGGAAGATCGGCCATTTGGGGACCCTGGACCCTTTTGCCACCGGGCTTTTGCCCCTGTGCCTGGGGGAGGCCACCAAGCTGGCGCCGTACCTGATGCCGGGGGCCAAGACCTACCGGGCGACCCTGAAGTTGGGGGAGGCCACCGACACCCAGGACCTCACCGGTCAGGTGATCTCCCGGTCGGAGGCGTGGCCTTCGCCGGAGCAGGTTTATCAGGCCGCCGCCGGATTTGTGGGTGAGATTGAACAGGTGCCGCCCATGCATTCGGCCCTCCATTATCAGGGACAGCGCCTCTATAAGCTGGCCCGGCGGGGGGAGAAGGTGGAGTTGCCGCCCCGCACGGTGATGATCTATCACCTGGAGGTGGAGGAAGTGGAACTCCCCCGGATGACCATGAAAGTGAAGTGCTCCCAGGGGACTTACATCCGCACCCTGGCCGCGGACCTGGGAGCGGCCCTGGGTTGCGGGGCGCACCTGACCGCCTTGCGGCGCCTGGAGGTGGGATCGTTTCAGGTGGCGGATGCCCTGAGCCTGTCCGACTTAGAGAAGATCGGCCCGGAAGAGCAGCAGGCCAGGATCATTCCCCTGGCTGATTGTCTGCCGGAAATGCGGCAGTTAAATGTTGGTCCGGAAGAAGCCGGCAAATTGCGCCAGGGGCAGGCCCTGGCCTGGCAGGATGACGATTTTCCACCGGATGAACCGGTGCGAGTCATGACCGCCGGGGAGTTGCTGGCCCTGGCCCGGATGCGGCGGCAGGCGGAGCAGGTGATCCTGGCGCCGGTGCGGGTCTTTTTATGCAGGCAGCGATCAGCAGAAGCCGAGTCTCCTGACCAAGATCGCTGAACAGATTGGTTAACCAGTCCGGCCGCAGCTGCGGCTGGAAAAATAAAGTGAGGCAAATAGTCGGCCCGCAACCGTAAGCGGCAGCAAAAGAATATCCTGCATTTTTTTAGCTGACCGCCGACCGCTGAGGGCTGACCACTAAAACAAGGAGGAAGTCGTGGGCTTAACTACCGAACAGAAGCAGGAGATTATTGACCGTTACCGGCTGCACAATTCCGATACCGGCTCTCCGGAAGTGCAGGTGGCCATTTTGAGCGAGAGGATCACTTACCTGACGGGCCATTTCAAGACGCACGCCAAGGACCATCACTCCCGTCGGGGGCTGATCAAGCTGGTGGGCCAGCGCCGGCGTCTGCTGAACTACTTGAAAAATAAGGATATTGAACGTTACCGGACCCTGATTGAGCAACTTGGTCTGAGACGATAGGAGGCTCATCTGACTGATATGTCAAAAACATTTAGCGTCGAAGTTGGAGGCCGCGACCTCAGTTTCGAAACGGGCCGCCTGGCCCAGCAAGCCAGTGGCTCCGTATTGGTAAGATACGGCGAGAGCACGGTGCTGGTCACCGCGGTGATTTCCGACGACACGCGGGAAGGCATCGACTTTCTGCCCCTAACGGTGGATTACATGGAGAAGGCCTATGCCGCCGGGCGGGTGCCTGGGGGGTTTTTCCGCCGGGAGATCGGCCGTCCCAGTGAAAAAGAGACCCTGACCTCGCGGTTTATTGACCGGCCGTGTCGGCCACTGTTTCCCAAGGGCCTGAGGAACGAGATTCAGATCATCGCCACGGTGTTGTCCGGCGATATGGAGATCGACCCGGATATCGTCGCCTTGAATGGGGCGGCGGCGGCCCTGGAGATCTCCGATTGCCCCTTCCACGGCCCGGTGGCCGCGGTGCGGGTCGGCAAGATCGACGGCCAACTGGTGGTCAATCCCACTAACTCCCAGCAGAAAGAGAGCACTCTCAACCTGATCGTGGCCGGGGCGCCCCAAGGACTGGTGATGGTGGAAGCCGGCGCCGCCCAGATCTCGGAAGATGAGGTGCTGGAAGCCCTGTTTTTCGCCCAGGAGCAGCTCAAGCCCATCCTGGACCTGATTATCCAGATGCGCGCGGAGATCGGTGTGCCCAAGCGGCCGGCCCCGGAAGCACCGGACTACGGCGACCTGCCGGAAAAGGTGGCGGCCCTGGCCAAGGACCGCATCCTCGCCGCGGTGCAGACGCCCGAAAAGAAGGCCCGCAATAAGGCGGTGGCCCAGGTTTTCCAGGAGGTGCTGTCCGACCTGGGAGAAGAGGCCGCCGGTCAGGAAAAGGTCGTGGCGGCCCTGGTTAAAGATACCCATAAAAAGGTGGTGCGCCAGATGGTCTTGGACACGCAGCGGCGCATCGATGGGCGCGACTTCACCACGGTCCGGCCCATTTCCGGGGAGGTCGGCATCTTGAGCCGCACCCACGGTTCCGCGGTGTTCACCCGGGGGGAGACCCAGGCTCTGGCAGTGGTTACCCTGGGGACGCCGTCGGACGAGCAGAAGATCGAGACCCTGGTGGGCGAGACCTTCAAGTCCTTCATGCTGCATTACAACTTCCCGCCCTATTCGGTGGGCGAAACCCGGCCGATGCGGGGCCCGAGCCGCCGGGAAATCGGCCATGGCGCCCTGGCCGAACGGGCCATCTCCCAGGTGTTGCCGAGCGCGGAAGAGTTCCCTTACACCATCCGCATTGTTTCGGAGATCCTCTCCTCCAACGGCTCCTCCTCGATGGCCACGATCTGCGGCGCCTCCATGTCCCTGATGGACGCCGGCGTGCCCATTAAGAGCGCGGTGGCCGGCGTGGCCATGGGGCTCATCAAGGAAGAGGACCGGGTGGCGGTGCTCTCCGACATCCTGGGGGATGAGGACCAGATTGGCGACATGGACTTCAAGGTGGCCGGCACCGCTAAAGGCATCACCGCCTTGCAGATGGATATCAAGATGACCGGACTCACCCGGAAGATCATGGGCCAGGCCCTGACCCAGGCGAAAGCGGCCCGTTTACATATCCTGGGCGAGATGGAGAAGGTCATCGCCGTGCCCTCCCCGGACCTGAAGGAGCACGCCCCCAAGATCATCGTCCTGACCATCAACCCCGACAAGATCCGAGAAGTCATCGGACCCGGCGGCAAGATGGTGAAGAGTATCGTGGCAGCCACCGGCGTCAAGATCGATATCGAAGACGACGGCCGGATCCACATCTCTTCGGCGGATCAGACCGCGGCGAACGAAGCCATCCGCCGGATCAATGAGATCATCGAAGAGGCGGAGATCGGCCGGGTCTACCACGGCATAGTGAAGAAGATCATGGACTTCGGCGCCTTTGTGGAGATTCTCCCCGGCACCGACGGCCTGGTGCACATCTCAGAGCTGGCGCACGAACGGGTCCAGAATGTCACCGACGTTCTAAAGGAAGGGGACGAGCTGGATGTCAAGGTCTTGGACGTTGACCGCCAGGGTAAGATCCGCCTCTCCCGCCGGGTCCTGCTGCCGGTGCCGGAGGGGATGACGCTTCGGGAGCCGGAGGCCAGGCCGACTAGATCGGATAGAGAGAGAAGGCCGGGACGTGGTGTACCAAAAAAGCGTTCTGAATAACGGCCTTAGGGTAGTCACCCAAGCGCTGCCTTACTTCCAATCGGTAGCCGTGGGGGTGTGGCTCAATGTGGGCTCCAGGGACGAGACCCGGGAAGAGAACGGGCTCAGCCATTTCCTGGAGCACATGGCCTTCAAAGGCACCCCCAGGCGCACCGCCTTGGATATCGCCCGGGAGATCGACCAGATCGGCGGCTCCGCTAACGCCTTCACCGGCAAGGAACAGACTTGCTTCCACGGCAAGGTGCTGGCGGAAAACCTGCCCCGGCTGGTGGATCTGCTGGGCGATATGATGCTGCACTCCCTCTTGCAGCCCGAGGACCTGGAAAAGGAGCGCCAGGTCATCCTCGAGGAGATCTACTCCCAGGATGACAATCCCGAAGACCAGGTGCAGGTCGGCTTCAGCCGCAACTTCTGGGGGGATAACCCCCTGGGGCGGCCCATTCTGGGGGAAGCCGCGCACATCGCCGCGGTGAATCGGCAAGAGCTGCTGGCCTACCGGCAAGCCACCTTCCGCCCGCAAGAGACGGTGGTGGCGGCAGTGGGCCGGGTGGATCACCAGCAGTTGGTCGATCTGGTGGCCGGTCATTTCCAGGATTTCAGTAATGGCTTGCCGTCCCGCTCGCGGCGTCAGGCCCGCTTCTTTCCAGGGGTCTACCCCATTTCCCGGGATTTGGAGCAGGTTTACGTCTGTCTCGGCACCCGGGGTCTGGCGGCCGGTGATGCTCGCCGGTTCATTGCCACCATGTTTCAGTTGCTTCTGGGAGGCAACATGAGCTCCCGCCTCTTCCAGGTGATCCGGGAGCAGCTGGGTCTGGCCTACGCCGTTTATGCCTTTCTCAGTTTTTTGAGCGACACCGGGCTGTTGGGTATCTCCGCCGGAGTGAGTCCCAAAAATCTGGAGCCCTTGATGGCCGCGGTCAGCGGTGAATTAAAGAAGCTGAAGATTGAGCCCGTGCCGGGGGCGGAACTCCAGGCGGCCCGGGAATATATGCGCAGTTCCATCTATCTGGCCGCCGAAGACCTGGATCATTTGATGATGCGCCTGGCCAAGAACGAAATCAACTTCGGACACTACATTCCCCTGCAGGAGATCGTCGCCGGCTTGATGCGGGTCACTGCGACCGAAATTCAGGAATTGGCCGGGGAATTTTGCCGGCCCGAAAACTGGGCCCTGACCCTGTTGGGGCCGGTGGCCCCGAATTTCCGCGGCCCGCTCGATTTTTAAGCAACCAGCAGGCTGCAGGGAATAGCGCCACCTGGCCTAAGCCGCCCCAGCGTCGTGGTCAGCGGTCATTCATAGTTTACAATAAAAGAGAAAACTATAAGTCATTTCAAAACCGACTTCCGACACCCGCTTGAATCATCAAAGGTGGATTACTCTTTCTGAGTGAATGCATAATTGCTGCCTAAGAGAATTTTTGAAATAGGTTCTAATTTTTATTAGCATAACTTCCGATAAAGACTCAAAAGGTAATAGGCTCCCTCAGGCTGGAGGCCTCTGCCAGGCCCATCAGGTCGAATTGGGCTGGAGGCCACCTTCGGGTTAGGAGGTTATCATGGAAAGACGCCGGTTCCCGAGATTAGCCCAATCTCTGCCCCTGGAATATAGTTATCGTTTGCCCGGCTCAGAGGACATCTGCTCAGGGAAGGGTTTTAGCCAGAATACCAGTCTGGGGGGCATCTATTTTAAGTGTGAGGATTCTCAGCTCGATTGTGGCTTGCGGATCGATTTGACCATGAGCGAGATCATTCAGCTGGCCATCGGCTATGAGACCCTGAAATTTAAGTTGGCAGGCAGGGTGGTGCGGCTCGAACCTCCCCAAGACCAGGCTCCCGGTTACGGAGTGGCGGTGCAGTTTCTGAGGCCCATGGACCTGTTCGGCTGGGTGGGTCGAGCCTTTTCCGGAAACGACCCCAGCCGGAATAAGCGTCTACCTGGAAGCCGCGGCCCGCAATGCTGAGGCGGGAATTTGCCGTGGAAGGCCTGGTAGAGCAGGGTGGCTTTACGTGAGCGGGCTGCCCCGACGCCGTGTGCGCCGCGGTAGTGGCCCTGCCCGGGGTCAGCAGAGTTGACTACGACGCCCAGCGGGACCGGTTTTCTCTGGAGTACGACCCCGAGCGGCTAAGTTTAGCCGACATCTTTGCCGCCGTGGTGCTCGGGGGGAAGAAAATGGGCCGGGAATACCGGCCTCGCTTGCTGGAGTGAATGGCTCGCGCCTTATCTGCAGCTCAGAAAAAGCATTTTCACCAACCACTTCTTGGTTCAAAATATTACCCATGCTGAAATTTCTACCGGAAAATGGCGGTAATATCCTGGGGTTCCGGGCCCAAGGGACCATCACCCTGGAAGACTTTCACCAGACCCTGGCGCCCTGCCTGACCGCCGTGATCCAGGACTGGGGCAAGGCCCGGATGCTCCTGTACCTGGAGGAAGATTTTCAGGGTTTTGACCTGGAGGCCCTCAAAGGAGACTTCGGAGCGCAACACCGGGATAATTTGGAGAAGGTCGCGGTGGTGGGCGGCTCCTTTATGATTAACCTGCAGATCCGACTCGGCGCGGCCCTGTTGGGAGGAGAGGTGCAGACCTTTGCCAGCGAGGAGCTGGAGGAGGCCTGGGATTGGGTCAGGGAATAACTGCACCGAGCCAGGCAAGTAACCAAAAGGTGGGGCCGTTCGCCGCAAAAAATTATTTACGAGGAGATTCTTATGAAACGCACGGTCAGTTGGCTGATTGTTGCCGCCTTATTCCTGGTTCCCGGCATGGCGGCGGCCCAGGCGCCGGCCGGCGCCCCGGCGCCACCCCAGGCGCAACAGGAATCACCACCCCAGGCTCAACCCCAGGCGCAGCCTCAGCCCCAATGCCAGCCGGGGCCGGGCGGGACGTGTATCATGCCGGGCAAGATGACCCCGGAACAGATGAAGCAGATGCAGGAGAAAATGGGACAATGCTGCATGATGCAGGAGGGCCAGGGATGCTGCCCCAAGTGCCAGCAGATGCAAAAGCAGCTGGATGAATTAAGCCAGCGGGTGGACGCCCTGGAAGGCAAGAAGAAGACCAAAAAAAAGTGAGAGCAGGCTTGGGCCGGAACAAAATAAAGGCGACCCGCGCGGGTCGCCTTTTTTTGGTCTTAACCGAAAACTGCAAACCCGCTTTAAAAATCCTCCCCGTCTTCGAGGATGGCCTTGTTGATGAATTTATAGAGGCTGCCGATCCATTCCAGTTCGTTTTCCAGTTCCGAGTTGGCGAAGATCCACTCGCCGTCCCGGTCCTTGGCGATGATGACGATCTCTTCGATGTCATCCAGTTCCTGGTAGAATTTCTCCACCACCTCCTTGACGGAACGCTGGGCCCTGGCAAATGGAATGATGTTTTTTGTCATGTTTCTGTGCGGGATTTGAAGCCCGTCACCCTCCCGTAGTTTAATCCCTTCGAGCGAAGAGTTGGGCATACCATTATTAATTGTTTAACGATCGGCCCAAAAAAGCAATGATAATCTTATTCACTGCCGCCGGGGCCTCCTCCTGGGGGGCATGTCCCACCTGGGGGAGAATATGCAATTGGGCGCGGGGCAGGCGTTCCTTGAGCCAGTGGGCCTGGCGCACCGGCAGGATGCGGTCCTGCTCTCCCCAGATGAGGCTCACCGGCTGCCGGGTTTTTGGTAATTTTTGTAAGAGAGCTTCGACCTGGGCCAGGGGCAGCGGGTTGAGCTGTCGGCAGAGGCTTCCCAGGGCCAGACGGCGGGGAAACTCCCGGAAGGGTGCGGCATATCCGGAGATTACTTCCGGGGTGATCAGCTCCCGGCGATGATAGATCAGGCGCAGGGCCAGGGGGATAATCCAGGGTCCCAGGCAGGCCGCGGCGAGCCGGCCGAGCCGCGGCAGGCGCAGAGGGTAAAAAATCCAGGGGACGCGGGTCAGGGCCGCGGCCGGGGCCAGCAGGACCAGGGCCGGGAAGCGCTCCGGGCAGTCCCGGGCCAGGAGCAGGGCCAGGCCGCCTCCCAGGGAGTTGCCCGCCAGGGCGGCCTGTTCAATGCCGCGACGGTCCAGGAACTCCAGGATGGCCCGAAGCTGCCCGGCCACCGTGTAGTCGCCGTCCAGGGGCGCCGGGGAGCGGCCGTGGGGCGGTAGATCCGGGGCCAGCACCCGGAAATGCCGGGCCAGAGGGCCGAGATTATGGCGCCAGGAAAAGCTGGAGGCCCCCAGCCCATGGAGCAGCACCAGGTTCGGGCCCCGGCCCTGGTCGATAAAATACCAGTCGTTTTCAGGCGTTAGACAAGGTGCCATATGCCGAGTTTTTTAAATCCCCCTAAATCCCCCTTTTGCAAAGGGGGACTTGCCAAGGAATTCGACCTCAAGTTGAACTTGGGGACGAAAATGGGGGCCAGGCCGGGCCTGGCGGGAAAAAAGGCAATGATAAGTGGAACTTAGGGTAGATAAATTGGTGCATCACCCAAGTTACGCATATTACTATATTTTTCGAAGAGCCGGTCCTTTTCTTAAGGGTTTAAGCGCAAAATTTGCGGCCATTCGGGGCCGAGTTGTGCCGCTACGAAAAAAATTACCGCAAGTTGATACGCATAAGTTACTCAATGTGCTGACTATAAGCCGCTGAGGCGCCGCTGACTTAGCGGTCCGGAACCGCCTAAGCACCGCCTAAGCACCGCCAGCGTACCGCAATTGTGCCGCTAGGCGGCCGGGCGGTTCGGGGATAGAGCGGCTAAGTGGCACATGAAGATAACTTAAGGCAAGGCGGAAGAAATTTCCAGAAAACCTGGGACGGTTGGCGGGCAGATGGGTTCAAAGTTCAAGGTTCAAGGTTCAAAGCCAAGGCAAGAGGGGCAGGGCGCCACATTGAGGAGTGGGCCAAAGGGCCAGGAGGAACGGGTGAGGGCGGAAATAGTCGGGGCCGGGCCAAGGGGGGAGGATATTTCTCCCGCAAAGACGCAAAGGTGCTTTGAACAGATATGGCGAAGATATCATATGATAGACATGATGGTTCCAATGGGCGTATTTATAGCAGTGATCGTTACGTTTCCTTTAACTTGGAAACCCAGAGAAAAAGGTTTTGGGGATGGTCATCCTTTGGCTTTATATGTCTTGATGGCCTTGATAGATAGCGGTATTTTTGCAAATATCGGATAGTGATCTGATATTTCCACCTCATAAAATGGTATAGGATTCCTTTTAATTGATTCCTCGGTAATAATGGGGTCAAATGAAATGAATTTTGGGCCTGCAAAGATATAATCAAGGGTTAAAGTGGCTGGATTTTTCCTTCCTTTTGCTTTAGTCCCTGTACCTTTCCCAAATTTATTAACATCAATGAAATTTCTTCTGATTATAGTCTCATACTCCAAGGATTCAGGGGTAAAATTGAAATCCCCAGCTAATATCCAAATCGGCGGATGTCGATTGCATGCTTTCTCAGATTCTTCCTTTATATTGTATTCTTTCGCACATTCTTCCTTGATCCAAGTATTATATTGAGAGACTATACCATAAAAGATAGATTTAAGTTGTGTTAAGCGAATTTTTATAGCTTCTTCATCCTTCTGGGGAATCCCTTCTCGTTCCCCTTTTAAAGTTGTCAAATGTAAGTTGACCACAAAAACATCTAATGGCATGTCATCTAGCTCTCCAGACCTTAATATAAAATGAGAAACTAATGCAGCACGTGGTTCAGTATCACGATTACCAAAATACAAACCGAATTGGAGAGTTACTTGTTCGACAAAGTGCTTATTTGGATCGGAACCATCTTTACCTTCCGATAAACTCCAGACTGGATAAGGTGGAATATCTTCATTAAATAAGAATGCATTTCCTTGGGCGAAATAATAATTACTCTGCCATTGCTCTTTTATTATTTTGTCCCATTGTCCTTTTTTCCTTACGTTGTCCCATTTTCGTCTGGCTGACATATCATCGGTATCAATCAGCGGGAAAGGGTAGTACCTGTATCCATGAAATTTGTCTATTATATCATCAGCCTTATTCTTTGATGGTCCGTATCGCACGATTTCTTGTAATGTGATAACATGAGGCCTATACGTTCTAATAAGTTGACCTAACTCATAATTAAGGTCTTGCATAAATTCAAGCCTGTCTTGCTCATGTAGATCAAGGTACTTGGCTCCGCCAATGTTCCAATTAAGAATCCTAAATTCCATTTCGCTACCTCTTCTCTAATGGCAGGTTGATTAGTTTATGTCCTTTTGCTCTTATTTGGAAAGGCACTTCGCGGTATATATTTCCTATATCTCCCCTTAATAACTGAAGAGACTCAGGGTAAGGAGAAAAAACGAGAATCCCGCCACCTCCCCCTGCCCCCAGAGGGAAAGCTGTACATCCTTTGGCCTCGGCACGCCCTAAAATTTCCCTCGCTCCTGCCAGATAATCACCACAAATAGTAGTTCTAATTTCACAATAAGTCCTTATTGAGTCAAAGACCTGACCCCACTTTCGTAATCGTAAACCCTCGCGGAATTGATAAGCAATTTCTGTTTTCTTGGTATGTAATCTGTAACCATCCTGTCTTGATAAGGCTTCCATCCACACAGAATTAACGTCAGTACTGGGACGAGTAAAACCTGCATGAAATATCGCCATTCTCTGCTCTAATTCACCATAATCTTCGGGAGGAATAAGTTCCGCACGAACAGATGCACCATAACCGGTTTCAGGTTTACCGGGAATCCCCCAAGGAAACCAGACATAATCGGTGATGCCTCCTAAAAGTACATTTGCCTGTTCTTGGGTTCCAGTGAGACTTACTCCAAAATCTTGTTCCATGCGGGAAGCCATGGAAATGAGTTGAGCTGGACTAAAAGGCCTTCCCGCCAATTCATTTGCGAGGATGCACACCCCTGTGGTTGCGGTGGCCGACCCGCCAAGTCCCGCTGATTGTGTCCCTGCACGTATATTCTGTAAAAAAAACATTACGCCAGACAAATTGAATAAGTCAAGAATTTTAAGTAACCAATTCTCTTTTTTTGGAACTACCTCACCTGGTTTTCCAATTGCTTCGGTGCCATATTCCACTGACTTGACCCCAATTAAATCTGGATCGAAAGGTCTAGCCTCAATTTTCGTTCCAGTATTGATAGTAATACCTACCGTCCTTGGAAGTTTGCGGGTCCAGGACATTGTCGGGTCTTTCTGGATGTCCACGGGTATGTCAGGAAGTGACCAAAGTGCCTGCTGAAATTCCCGCAGGTCTAAACTGGAGCCAGGACCATCAATCCTATTGTAAGCTATAACAATAGGAAGAGCGGATCGTCTTAAAGCATCTTGTAGTATACTATGAAGTTGGATAGACATATAACGTTAGGCTCCTTTCGTAAAAAGCTCATTATAGTATAGGGGAATCACCTTATCCCCAAATATGCCTTAGCATTGTCTGTCAAAAATCGGTATCTGGGATATCTTTCCCTAATTCTGGATCCAAAACGCCGCTTTTCTCATGGCCAGCATGATAGCCTGGATTTTTTCGAGAAGTCAACATCAAACTGGGTTCTGGCATTGCACTTCATCGGTAAATAGCAATTTCATTAATTAGAGGCCCTATGAACCTCTGGATAGCTCCATACAATAGTGGGGTAGGGGAAGGGGCAGGAGCTACTTTTGACTTAGTACAAACATCTTGCCAATAGCTAAACTTACCAAATTCCTAGAAGAAATTCAGATGTGGTTTGATAAGCAACTCGAAACTCGGAACTATCTTTACCCGGCAGGGGAGGGG